>JBHADJ010000082.1:0-32617 GCA_041855065.1 Lysobacter sp. | reverse complement strand
GTGATGCAGTACCGCGATGCCGGCTACCTGCCGCATGCGCTGTTGAATTATCTGGTGCGCCTTGGTTGGTCGCATGGCGATCAGGAAGTGTTCTCGATCGAGGAAATGACCGCGTTGTTCGACTTGGCCGATGTCAATGCCAAGGCCTCGCGGCTGGACATGGCCAAGCTCGGCTGGCTGAACCAGCAATACCTGAAGAACGATGCGCCCGAGGACGTTGCCCGGCATCTGCTGTGGCATTTGCAGCAGCAGGGCTACGACTTGAGCCAAGGCCCGGCACCGGCCGATGTGGTCATTGCCCTGCGCGATCGCGTGCAAACGCTGAAGGAAATGGCCGAGGCCGCCGCCGTGTGGTACCAGCCCTTGCAGCAGTATGACGAAGCGGCAGTTGCCAAGCATTTGACCGAGGCTGCACGCGCACCGCTTG
Source organism: Lysobacter sp. (assembly GCA_041855065.1). GTDB lineage: Bacteria > Pseudomonadota > Gammaproteobacteria > Xanthomonadales > Xanthomonadaceae > Solilutibacter. Next base: position 32,190 of record JBHADJ010000082.1, on the reverse strand, counting down.
CGGCACTGCGCGCGGCATTTGCGGCGCTGCCGGAATGGACGCAACCGGCGCTTGCCGACGCCATTCGCGATACCGGGCAGGCACTGGGCCTTGGCATGGGCAAGTTCGCCCCGGCCTTGCGTGTGGCCATCACCGGCACCCAGGTCAGCCCGGACATCTCGCACACGGTGTATTTGACCGGACGCGCCGAGGCGCTGGCGCGGATTGACGCGGCGCTGGCGAAAATCGGTTGAGTCCAGTCGCCATCTCCCGCCCGTCATAAAGTTTTCTGACGGGCAACAAAAACCCCGGCATTGCCGGGGTTTTTGCTGGATCCAGAGGGAGTCAGCGCTTGTCGATGGCGAGATAGTCGCGGTTGGCGCTGCCGGTATAGATCTGGCGCGGACGGCCGATCTTGTTTTCCGGGTCGTTCTGCTGCTCCAGCCAGTGGCTGATCCAGCCGGCGGTGCGGGCGATGGCGAACATCACGGTGAACATTTCGGTCGGGATGCCGAGCGCCTTGTAGATGATGCCGCTGTAGAAGTCCACGTTCGGATACAGCTTGCGCTGCACGAAGTAGTCGTCTTTCAGCGCGGCCTCTTCCAGCTTCATCGCCACGTCGAGCAGCGGGTCGTTGATGCCCAGCTCGTTCAGCACCTTGTAGGTCATTTCGCGGATGATCTTCGCGCGCGGGTCGAAGTTCTTGTACACGCGGTGACCAAAGCCCATCAGACGGAAGCCGGAGTTCTTGTCCTTGGCCTTGTCCACGGCGCTCTGCACGTTGTTCACGCTGCCGATTTCTTCCAGCATCTGCAGCACCGCCTCGTTGGCGCCGCCATGTGCCGGCCCCCACAGGGCGGCTACACCGGCCGAGATGCAGGCATACGGGTTGGCGCCGGTGGAGCCGACCAGACGCACGGTGGAGGTGGAAGCATTCTGCTCGTGGTCGGCATGCAGGATGAACAGCAGATCCAGCGCCTTGGCCGCCACCGGCGAGAGCTCCAGCGGCTCGCACGGCACTTCGAACAGGCCGTGCAGGAAGCGGGTGACGTATTCCAGATTGTTCTTCGGATAGACGTTCGGCCAGCCGATGCGGTGGCGGTAGCACAGCGCGGCGATGGTCGGCACCTTGGCGATCAGGCGAATGGCAGCCAGGCGGCGCTGTTCCGGGTCTTCGTAATCGTGGTCATTGTGGTAGAAGCTCGCCATCGAGCCGATCATGCCCACCAGCATCGCCATCGGGTGCGCGTCATAACGGAAACCCTGCACGAACTGGGTGAAGCGCTCGTTGAGCATGCTGTGCTTGGCAACTTCCAGCTCGAACTTGGCGAATTCGTCCTTCTTCGGCAGCTCGCCGTTCATCAGCAGGTAGGCGACTTCGAGGAAGCTGGATTTCTCGGCCAGCTGCTCGATCGGATAGCCGCGATACATCAGCACCCCGGCATCGCCGTCGATGTAGGTGATGGCCGATTTGCAGCTCGCGGTAGCGGTGAAACCGTTGTCGTAGGTGAAGCAGCCGGTTTCCTTGGGCAGCTTGCCGATATCGATGCAGGGCTGTCCCAGTACCGGCTGGATCACCGGCAGGACAACATTCTTGTCGGCAGCGGCAAGGCTGACTTCTTTGAGCTCGGACATGGAGTTCTCCTTGAAAGATGAGCCAAGGGGCCTGAAAGCCCCGGCATGGGTGACGCAGTGCAGCATTATCGCACAGGCCGCCACGGAGCCGGATTGCACCTTGGTCGAACGAAGTGTTGCAGATACGGCAACGGCCGCACGAGGCGGCCGTGACGCAAGAAGGCGCATATGGCACTGCCTGCCGGAGCAGGCGGCAATTGTTACTTGGCGTAGCGCTTCTTGAATTTGTCGATGCGACCGGCCGTGTCGACAACACGGTTCTGGCCGGTGTAGAACGGGTGCGAAGCGGAGGAAATTTCCACTTTCACCAGCGGGTATTCATTGCCGTCTTCCCACTTGATGGTTTCCTTGGTGGCAAGGGTCGAGCGGGTCAGGAACTTGAAGTCGGAGGTCACGTCGTGGAAAACGACCTCGCGGTATTCGGGATGGATGTCGGCCTTCATGGCAGGGTACCGAGTGTTTTGGAAATAGAGCCCGGCATCATAGCAGCAATGCAAATTGCTGCGCAAGCACATGACCTTGAGCAAAGCACGTCCTGTTTGCCGAGTTCGCGCTATACTTTGCCCGTCTCTGCGTTGAGCGACAGCGTGCCAAACATTCGCCTTGTCCCTTAACAACGACACCGGGGATGCAACGGTGCCGGGCGAGCATGTCCGCCCTGCTGCGGAAAGCCCGATGGCTCCCGAGCATTCCCACTTGAACCCCGGGTTCAAGGTCGTTTTGCCGCATCGCCAATGCGGAGGCCTCCTTGTTGTTGCGCAGGCCGTGATCGGCTGCCGTGAATTTCCCGAAAACCCGCGCTCGGCGCGGGTTTGCCGTTTTCAGGCAACTTGCTCCGCTCAGGAAGCAAGTGATTTCAGTTGATACAGCGCATCCAGTGCCTGCCGTGGTGTCAGCGCATCCGGATCGATCTTTGCCAGTGCCTGCAAGGCAGGGCTTGACGGTGCAAACAGCCCGAATTGCTGCGGCGCTTCCGGCTTCGGCGCTGCAGGTTGGAGGGCTGGGCTGGTTTTGCGCGCATCGGCGGGTGCCTCCAGCTCGGCAAGCCGGGCACGGGCGCTGGCCACCACGCTTGCCGGCAAACCGGCAAGCTGTGCCACTTGCAGGCCGAAGCTGCGGCTGGCCGGGCCGGGTTTCACCGTGTGCATGAACACCAGCGAATCGGCATGCTCGACTGCATCCAGATGCACGTTGCGGATGCCGAGCGGCTGCGTTTCCAGTGCGGTCAACTCGAAATAATGCGTGGCAAACAGGGTGTAGCTGCGGTTCTCGCCGGCCAGATGCCGGGCGCAGGCATCGGCCAGTGCCAGCCCGTCGTAGGTGGACGTGCCGCGGCCGATTTCGTCCATCAGCACCAGTGATTGCGCCGTGGCGTGATGCAGGATGTAGCTGGTTTCGCTCATCTCCACCATGAAGGTGGACTGGCCGCGAGCCAGATCGTCACCGGCGCCGATGCGGGTGAGAATGCGGTCGATCGGGCCGATTTCCGCCTGCCGTGCCGGCACGAAACTGCCGATGTGCGCAAGTAGCACGATTAGTGCGTTTTGCCGCATGTAGGTGGATTTGCCGCCCATGTTCGGGCCGGTGATGACCAGCATCCGGGTGGCCTCGTCCAGATGCAGATCGTTGGGGGTGAACGGCTCGCTGCGCACCGCTTCCACCACCGGGTGGCGCCCGCCCTCGATATGCAGCCTGGCCTCCGGGCCAAGCCGCGGACGGCTCCAGTCCAGTGCCTCGGCACGTTCGGCGAAGGCGGCCAGCACGTCCAGCTCGGCCAGCGCCTCGGCACATGCCCGCAGCGGGGCGAGGTCTTCATTCAGGGCATCGAGCAGCGTTTCATACAGATGCTTTTCGCGTGCCAGTGCACGCTCGCGTGCCGAAAGCACTTTGTCTTCGAAGTTTTTCAGCTCCTCGGTGATGTAGCGCTCGGCATTGGCCAGGGTTTGCCGGCGGCTGTAATGCAACGGCGCCTTGTCGGCATGGGTCTTGCCCATTTCGATGTAATAGCCGTGCACGCGGTTATAGCCCACTTTCAGGGTGGCAACGCCCGTGGCTTCGCGCTCGCGTGCTTCCAGATCGAGCAGGAACTGGTCGGCATGGGTGGAGAGGCGGCGCAGCTCGTCCAGCTCGGCATCAAAGCCCTCGGCGATCACGCCGCCATCGCGCGCCAGAAGCGGCGGCTGGGCCACCACGGCACGTTGCAGCAGCGTTGCCACGGCTTCGTGTTCACCCATTTGCGCAGCGAGCGCGGCGAGCCGGGCCGCTTCCCGCGGGGCGAGGCTTTGCCGCAACTGCGGCAGGCGTTGCAGGGCGTCGCGCAGGGTGGATAGATCGCGCGGCCGGGCGCTGCGCAGGGCAATGCGGGTGAGGATGCGCTCGATGTCGCCAAAGCCGCGGAAATGCTCGCGCACTTCCTCGGCCAGTCGGCTTGTCAGCAAGTCCTCGACGGCGGCAAGGCGGGCATCAAGCACGGCCTGCGCGCGCAGGGGACGGTGCAGCCAGCGCCGCAGGAGGCGCCCGCCCATCGGCGTGACGGTACTGTCGAGCACGCCGAGCAGGGTGTGCCGGGTATCGCCATCCACGCGCGTGTCCAGCTCCAGATGGCGCCGGGTGGCGGCATTCATGGCGATGGCATTCTCGCCGTTTTCCAGCGTGATGGCAGCCAGATGCGGCAACTGCTGCCGCTGGGTTTCCTCCACGTAACCGAGCAAGGCACCGGCCGCGGCACTGGCAAGCGGCAAGGTGTCGATACCGAACGCACTCAAATCGTGCAGCTTGAAAAATGCCAGCAGTTTGCGCCGCGCCGCCTCCGCATCGAACAGCCACGGCGCGCGGCGACGCAGGCCGCTGCGCTCCAGCACGCAGTGCGGCCAGCCTTCCTCGTCGGCAATCAGCAATTCCGCCGGCTCCAGCCGGGCCAGCTCGGCTTCAAGCTGGGTCGCATTGGCCGCCAGCGCCACATGGAAGCGGCCGCCGGCCAGATCGGCCCAGGCAAGACCATAGCCGTGCTTGTCGCGCGCAATCGCCATCAGCAGCGTATCGCGGCGCTCCTGCAACAGCGCCTCGTCGGTGACCGTGCCGGGGGTGATGATGCGCACCACGCGGCGCTCCACCAGCCCCTTGGCCGCGGCCGGGTCGCCCATCTGCTCGCAAATCGCCACCGATTCGCCCAAGGCCACCAAGCGCGCCAGATAGCTCTCGTAAGCATGATGCGGCACGCCGGCCATCGGAATCGGCTGCCCGGCACTCATGCCGCGCTGGGTCAGGGTCAAGTCCAGAAGGCGGGCGGCCTTGCGCGCATCGTCATAGAACAGCTCGTAGAAATCCCCCATGCGGAAGAACAGCAGTTCGTCGGGATGCTCGGCCTTGATGGCGAGAAATTGACGCATCAAGGGGGTATGTTCTGCAGACATCGAAAAAAACGGACATGGCAGGGCGGGCGAGTGTACCTTGCCGACTGGTTGGCGTCTTGCCTCAGCCGCGAATACGGCATGCTGGATGCGTCGGCTTTCTGTCGGCAACGGCCTTCAGCTACTGCGTACAAATCTCCCGCTACTTGCCTCGGCTTTGACGGGAAAAATGTGTTGAGAAACTGCAACTAGACGGCTGTAAAGGAGAACTTGCCTGCTCGCGTTGCTGGCGGAGGAGTTGCCGTTGAGGCAAGGTGCTTGGCTGGGTGCCGGAAAGCGGCTGTCAGTTGCGCTTTTGTGCAGCGAGCAGGGCGTCGCGTTCAAAATCGCGAATCATCCGGGTGCCGCTGGCGCGGTCGTGCCAGGTGAGTCGCTCTTTGTCGAAAAATGCCCACCAGAAGCCGAGGCCGGCACAGAAAAACGATGCCATGCCGACCAGATAGCGCAGCCACAGGCGTTTGAGTGGGGCGATGTCGCCATCGGGCAGCACGACATACAGTCGCCAGGGCTTCATGCCGATGGTTTGTCCGCCGCGTCGCCAGCTCAGGGTGGCATACAGGCCGGTTGCTGCAATCAGGGCGGCAAGCTCCAGAAATCCGGCCCAAGTATTGCTTTGAATGGCCTCCCCGCCATTGAGCGTTACCGCGGCAACCACCACCACGAACCAGATGCCGAGTACGGGGAAAAAATCGTACAAAAGTGCGACAAGGCGCCAATGGACAAGGGGGGGGGCAGGCGAGGTCATCAAGCTTGCATGCAACGAGCAGAGGGGATGCGGCTGCATTATCGCAGCTTGAACTGCGCGGATGCGGGATGTCACGCCAAGTGCATGCCCGTGCGACAATTCCCCGTTCATTCGTCTGAATTCTTCAATCTCATGCCTCAAGGACATTTCATGAAAAAAGCCCTTCTGACAGCGGCATTCTCCGGGTTGAGCATGTTGGCGTGCGCCCAGGGCACGGATGCCGGAAAGGCCGCCGCCGCGCAGCAAGCTGCCGAAGCCCCGCCATCGGAGGGGACGTCGCCTGCCGTCGCTCCGGGCAGTGCCGATGAGCGTGCCGTGGCGGCTGTCCGCGGCCTCAATTCGCAGCTGCATATTGACCATGTGGGCGCTGCGCCGTTGCCGGGTTTTCGTGAAGTCATCGTGGCCGGGCAGACGCTGTATGTTTCCGATGACGGCAGCTACATGTTGCAGGGCAACCTGTTCGACATGGTGAACAAGCGTGATCTCAGCCAAGTAAGCATCGGCAACATGCGCAAGCGCCTGCTGGCGGAAGTGCCGGCAGCCGAGCGCATCGTGTTTGCGCCGGAGAACCCGCAATATCGCGTGACGGTGTTCACCGACGTGGAATGTGGCTATTGCCGCCGTTTGCACAACGAGATTGCCGAATACAACCGGTTGGGCATTGCCGTGGAATATCTGGCTTTCCCGCGCTCGGGGCCGGCGGGCGAGGACTTCAAGATCATGGAAAACGTCTGGTGCTCGAACAATCGCAACCGTGCGCTGACGGATGCCAAGAATGGCCGGATGCCGCAGGCCGTGCGTTGCACCAATCCGGTCATGCGCCACTATCTGCTTGGTCAGCGGCTTGGTTTGCAGGGAACACCGATGATCATTGCCGAGAACGGGGTCAATACGCCCGGCTACATGCCACCGGCACAGCTCAAGCAGTGGCTGGATGCGCAGGCTGTTCGCTGAGCAGTGCTGAAGGTACTTTTTCTCACGTCATTCTCCTGTCATCAAGCTACTGTAGCTTGACAGGTCATCGCAGGGACGACGAACGGAGAGATGGATCTCTCCAGCTCTCGAAGCCAGCCAGGAGGATGCCTGGCTGGCTTCATTTTTGCCGGACTTGCGCTGTGGCTGCCGGTAATCCGGCTGGCATGCCGTTTCTTCGTGCGCGCAAATTATCCTTTCATCCGCAACAAGCGATAAAATACCGTTTCCGAGGGGCGTTGCGATGGGGTTCCCCACCAGGCTCGGCATGATGAAACAACGGCGCCCGTGATGATTTTCCACAGCACAAATCACGGGAGTTTGCCATGAGCGCACCACAAGCCGCCGCCCACAACGCCTACCGCGTTGCCGACATTACCCTGGCCGATTGGGGCCGCAAGGAAATCGACATTGCCGAAGCGGAAATGCCCGGCCTGATGTCGATTCGCCGCAAATACGCACCGCAAGCCCCATTGAAGGGCGTGCGCGTCACCGGCAGTCTGCACATGACCATCCAGACCGCGGTGCTGATTGAAACCCTGAAAGACATCGGCGCCGACGTGCGCTGGGCCTCGTGCAACATCTTCTCCACCCAGGACCATGCCGCCGCCGCGATTGCCGCCAGCGGCACGCCGGTGTTCGCGTGGAAGGGCGAGACGCTGGAGGAATACTGGGATTGCACGCTGGATGCGCTGTCCTTCCCCGACGGCAATGGCGGTTTTCTCGGCCCGCAATTGGTGGTCGATGATGGTGGCGATGTCACCTTGCTGATCCACAAGGGCTACGCGCTGGAGCAAGGCGATGACACCTGGGTCAACAGCGCATCGGGCAACCATGAAGAGCAAGTCATCAAGAACCTGCTCAAGCGCGTGGCCAAAGAGCGCCCCGGCTTCTGGAGCCGCGTGGTCGCCGACTGGAAGGGCGTGTCCGAAGAAACCACCACCGGCGTGCATCGCCTGTACCAACTGGCCGAAGCCGGTCAGCTGCTGGTGCCGGCGATCAACGTCAACGATTCGGTCACCAAGAGCAAGTTCGACAACCTGTATGGCTGCCGCGAATCGCTGGCCGATGGCCTGAAGCGCGCGATGGACGTGATGCTGGCCGGCAAGGTGGCGGTGGTGTGCGGCTATGGCGATGTCGGCAAAGGCTCGGCGCACTCGCTGCGTGCCTACGGCGCACGCGTCATCGTCACCGAAATCGACCCGATCTGCGCCCTGCAAGCAGCGATGGAAGGCTTTGAAGTCAAGACCGTGGAAGACACGCTGGGCGTGGGCGATATCTATGTCACCACCACCGGCAACAAAGACATCATCACGCTGGCGCACATGCAGGCGATGAAGGATCAGGCCATCGTCTGCAACATCGGCCACTTCGACAACGAAATCCAGGTCGATGCGCTGTATGCCTCGGGCGCTGTCAAAACCAACATCAAGCCGCAGGTGGACAAGTTCACCTTCAAGGACGGCAAGAGCATCTTCCTGTTGGCCGAAGGCCGCTTGGTGAACCTCGGCTGCGCCACCGGGCACCCGAGCTTCGTGATGAGCAACAGCTTCTCCAACCAGACGCTGGCGCAGATCGATCTGTGGGCGAACAAGGACAGCTACGCTGCCAAGGTGTACATCCTGCCGAAGAAGCTGGACGAAGAAGTCGCCCGCCTGCACCTTGAAAAAATCGGCGTCAAGCTGACCCGCCTGACCCAGGCACAGGCCGACTACCTCGGCGTGCCGGTCGATGGCCCGTACAAGCCCGAACATTACCGCTACTGATACAAGCGGGCGATGGCCTGCTAATCTTTCCAGTCACGCCCGCCCTGAACCCGCGTCCATCTGTCGACGCGGGTTTCCAGTATCCGGCCAGCCAGTCTCAGGAATGAACCCATGAAAACCACCGCCGAAATCCGCAAGGAATTTCTCGATTTCTTCGCCGCCCGTGGCCACACCATCGTGCCATCCGCACCGCTGGTGCCGGGCAATGACCCGACGCTGTTGTTCACCAACTCCGGCATGGTGCAGTTCAAGGATGTGTTTTTGGGCGCGGAAAAGCGCAGCTATGTGCGCGCGGCCGACGTGCAGCGCTGCCTGCGTGCCGGCGGCAAGCACAACGATCTGGACTCGGTCGGCTATACCGCCCGCCACCACACCTTCTTCGAGATGCTCGGCAACTGGTCATTCGGCGACTACTTCAAGAAAGAAGCCATCCAGTGGGCATGGGAGCTTCTGACCGAAGTCTGGAAGCTGCCCAAAGAGCGTCTGCTTGCCACCGTCTATCACACCGATGACGAATCTTTCGCCATCTGGCGTGATGTCATTGGCCTGCCGGAAGAGCGCATCATCCGCATTGGCGACAACAAAGGCGCGCCGTTTGCCTCGGACAATTTCTGGCAAATGGCCGATACCGGCCCCTGCGGCCCCTGCACCGAGATTTTCTACGACCACGGCGAAGCTTATGCCGGCGGCCCGCCGGGCAGCCCGGACGAAGATGGCGATCGCTTCATCGAAATCTGGAACAACGTGTTCATGCAGTTCGACCGCGCTGCCGACGGCACGCTGACCCCGCTGCCGGCACCGTGCGTGGATACCGGCATGGGGCTGGAGCGCATCGCCGCGGTATTGCAGGGCGTGCACTCCAACTACGAAATCGACCTGTTCCAAACCCTCATCAAGCGCGCCGCCGAGCTGACCGGCACCGCCGATCTGGACAACAAATCGCTGCGCGTGATTGCCGACCATATCCGTGCCGCCAGCTTCCTGATTGCCGATGGCGTGCTGCCTTCCAACGAAGGCCGTGGCTATGTCCTGCGCCGCATCATCCGCCGCGCCCTGCGCCACGGCTGGATGTTGGGCGTGCGCGAGCCGTTCTTCCACCAGCTCGTGGCCACCCTCGATGCGCTGATGGGCGAGGCCTATCCGGTGCTGCGCGAGGAGCGCGCCACCATCGAGCGCGCGCTCAAGGCCGAGGAAGAACGCTTTGCCGAAACGCTGGATGCGGGCATGCGCATCTTCAACGAGGTGGCGGAAAAATCCGCCGGCAGCATCCCCGGCAAGGAGGCCTTCCGCCTGTACGACACCTACGGCTTCCCGCTGGATTTGACCCAGGACATGGCGCGCGAGCGCGGCATGGAGGTGGACGTGGCAGGCTTCAACGCCGCCATGCAGCAACAGAAGGACACCGCCCGTGCCGCCGGCAAGTTCGGCGGCGGCATCCAGTTGCCGGCCGAGCTCGTGGCCCAGCTGGCACCGACCCAATTTACCGGCTACGACCAGCTTGCCGGCGGCGAGCTGAAGATCATCGCCCTGCTCAAGGACGGCCAGCCGGCAAGCGAAGCACAGGCGGGGGATGAAGTCGTCCTCATCCTCGACAAGACCCCGTTCTATGCCGAATCCGGCGGTCAGGTCGGCGATACCGGCGAGCTTGACGGCGTGGAAAGCCGCATCCAGGTGCGCAACACGCTGAAACTGGCCGGCCAGTTCCACGGCCATCTCGGCCAGGTGGCCTTTGGCGTGGTGCGTGTGGGCGATCATCTGCATGGCGCCGTCGATGCCGAACGCCGCGCCGCCACCGTCCTCAACCACACCGCCACCCACTTGATGCACGCCGCCCTGCACCAAGTGCTCGGCAGCCACGCGCAGCAGAAAGGCTCGCTGGTCGCGCCCGATCGTCTGCGTTTCGACTTTGCCCACTTCCAGCCGGTCAGTGCCGAAGAGCTGGCCGAAATCGAGCGCCGGGTGAATGCCGAGATCCGCGCCAACCATGCCGGTGAAGTGCATCACATGGGCATGCAGGAGGCGCTGGACTTCGGCGCGATGGCGCTGTTTGGCGAAAAATACGGCGAAAACGTGCGCGTGCTGAAGTTCGGCGAAGGCTCGATCGAACTGTGCGGCGGCACCCATGCCCACCGCACCGGCGACATCGGCTTGTTCAAGATTGTTTCCGAAGGTGGCGTCTCCGCCGGCGTGCGCCGTATCGAAGCGGTCACCGGGCAAGCCGCCCTTGACCATGTGGCCGCCATCGATGCCCGTCTTGATGAAATCGCCACCCTGCTTGGCGGTGCGGCCGGCGACAGCGTGGAAAAACTGCGCACCTTGCTGGATCGGCAGAAAAAGCTCGAGCGCGAATTGGACGCCTTCAAGGCCAAGGCCGCCAGCGGTGCGGCTCGCGATCTTGCCAGTCAGGCACAGGACATCGGCGGCATCAAGGTGCTGGCCGTGCGCGTGGAAGGGCTGGACGGCAAGGCACTGCGTGAGGCGATGGACAATCTCAAACAACAGCTGGGCGATGCCGTGATCGTGCTGGCAGGTGCCGATGGCAGCGGCAAAGTGGCACTGGTGGCCGGCGTGGCGGGTGCGGCGCTTGGCAAGTTCAAGGCCGGTGACATCCTGGGGCAAGTTGCTCGCCGCATCAACGGCAAGGGCGGTGGTCGCCCCGACATGGCCCAGGGCGGCGGCGAGGACAGCCCGGCACTGGCAGCGGCACTGGCTGAGGTGGCCGGGCAGGTCAAAGCGGTGCTTTGAGACGTGTCGGATCGGCTCAGGTCGTATGCTGGCCGATAGTGGATAGATCCCCATTCAGTCTTTATCCTGATGAGGCTGAATGGGGAGTTGGGCTAAAACCTGAACAGAGGGTCAGAAAGCCGGGCACGACCTGTTCGGACTGGGTGGAGGCAAGGCTTTCGTGTTATAAAGGCGAGGTCCATTCAAGAAGTAGCTGCGGATCAAACCGCAAAAGGATTGCACAATGTTGATTCTGACCCGCCGTGTCGGTGAAACACTGATGATTGGCGACAACATCACTGTCACAGTTCTGGGCGTCAAGGGTAATCAGGTTCGTATCGGCATCACGGCGCCCAAGGACGTTGCAGTTCACCGCGAAGAAATTTACAAGCGTATCCAGGATTGCGGCGGTGATCCGAGTGTGCCGAAAAATCATTTGCCAGATGAAGAATAACTCGCTATCATGCGCGCCTGCCTGATTCGACAGGCCTGAAAATCCGGAGACTTGCCCGAGAGGCCGAAGGGGCTCCCCTGCTAAGGGAGTATAGGGTCAAAAGCTCTATCGAGGGTTCGAATCCCTCAGTCTCCGCCAGTGTCAAGTGAAGAACCCACCCTCGACGGTGGGTTTTTCTTTGCGTCATTCCTCTCGGGATTCCCGGCCAAGTGCGCTGCATCGCGCTTGGCGCTCTGGCCGCGCGTGCCAATGGCACGCCCACAGCGCGACCCTCGCCCCTTAGTCTCCGCCAGTGTCAAGTGAAGAACCCACCCTCGACGATGGGTTTTTCTTTGCGTCATTCCTCTCGGGATTCCCGGCCAAGCGCGCTGCAGCGCGCTTGGCGCTCTGGCCGCGCGTGCCAATGGCACGCCCACAGCGCGACCCTCGCCCCTCAGTCTCCGCCAGTGTCAAGTGAAGAACCCACCCTCGACGGTGGGTTTTTCTTTGCGTCATTCCTCTCGGGATTCCCGGCCAAGCGCGCTACATCGCCGTTCTTGCTTGGGGGTGCCGAGCATGGCTTGCGGTAAGCGGTGGCGCCAGTAGAACCTGTTTCAGGTGCGAGGGAGCACCTGAAACAGGACGTTGACGCTCTCTGAGCGGTGTTTGCCGATGGCGGCCAATCAGTTGGTCGTTGCGGGTTCCAAGCGCAGCCAAGCGGAGTGTGGCAGGCCGATGGCGCTATCGAGAATGGTCGGCAGCAGCCCGGAGGGCAGGGCACTTTCGCTGTTCCAGAGAATCGCAACGCCAAGGCTTTGGTTGGGCAGTACGGCCATCGCGGCGCGATAGCCCTGTACGGCTCCGCCGTGGAAATACATCGGGTGTCCGGCATAGTTGAATATGCGCCAACCCATGCCGTAGCCTGCTGAATATAGCCGTTCACGGCGCCAGCCCGAGCTGCGCAGTTCGCTCGGGGTATCGATTAGCGGGGTGTGAATGCTGGCCAGAACTTGCGGGGAAAACACGTCCGGGCGATGTCCGGTCTGGGCGATCAGATAATGCGCCATGTCGCGGATGCTGGCATTGACGCCGGCGGCAGGCCCCAGTCGGTAATAGGTTGGTTTGGGCATGAGCGAGCGCCAGCCATTGCCGTTGCGGATGTGCGGTTTGGCCCAGCGCGGGCTGCGGGTGATGCCCTCCAGCCCGAGGCTGGCATCATTCATGCCCAGGGGCTTGAAGATGCGACGCTGGATGTTTTCGTCGAACAGGTTGCCGGTGGCGGCGTGCACCACGTCACCAAAGACGCTGAAGGCGACATTCTGATAGGAATAGCACTCGCCCGGTGCGCAACTCAGTGGTGAGGTGACAAGGCGGCTGCGCACGGTGTGATAGCTGGCATGCGCTTCGATTTCGCGATCAAATGCATTGCGCGGCAGGCCGGTGCTTTGACTCAGCAGGTTGGCGATGGATAGGCGGGTGGTGTATTCGGGGTTGCGCAGGCGAAATTCGGGGACGTAACGCACCACTGGCTGCTGCCATTGCAACGTGCCTTCATCCACCAGCAGCCCGGCAAGGGAACCGGCGAATGATTTGGACAGGGATGCCAGGCGGAAGACGGTATGCTCGTCGATGGGTTCCGGGCGGGCGGTATCGGTGATGCCATAGCCGCGTGCGGAAAGAATTTGTCCATTGCGCACGATTGCCACGGCAAGGCCGGGGATGCGCTGGTTGGCGACCAGTTGCTGCGCCATGCTTTCGAAGGTGCGCACGTCGAACGGAAGTGGCGTGGCGGGTAGCGGTTGTGGTGTGGTGGCCGGTGGCGGGGTTTCCCGCATCATCTGTCGCTCCTGCAGGAAGCGATCCAGAGGGGAGCCGGGTTGACTGACGGGGGGGGGATTGACCTGCTGAGCCAGCAAAGAGCCGGCGGGGGCAAGCAATGCCAATGTGGCGGCAAGGATGCGATAGCGCAGACGGGCAGGGCGGGAGGGAGCAGGGAGCGTCATCAAGCGGGAGGGATGAAAGAAATGCAGGCAGGCGGGATACTAAAGCCAATGGCCGGCAAGTGCATGAATATTCTTGCTTTTCCGGACAAGGGCCTTGATTTGCATTGATTTTTGCCAAAACCTGACAAGACGCGCGGGCATCTGGTGCTGGAACCTGAAGGCCGCATCGGCTAACGTGCGCGCCTGTTTGACTAAAAGGTGGCGTATGCCAGCCTCTTTCTCGTCACTTCTGGCACGGCTGCGTGCAGAACTTGTCGCCTCGTCTGCGCTGTGTTGGGCGATGCTGTATTTCTTCTGCCTGCTGTGCGCTTATTACGTCCTGCGGCCGGTGCGTGATGCCATGGGGGCGGCGGCCAATGTGGCGGACATTTTTCCGCAGGCTCTGATCGATTGGGCGGCAGCGCGAGAGTGGGATCTTGGCGAATTCGTTCTGCAGATCCTGTTTACCGGCACGTTCGTGGTGATGCTGCTTTTGCAGCCGATCTACGGAGCATTGGTATCGCGCTTTCCACGGAGGGTATTCCTGCCGGCAGTGTATTTGTTTTTTGTCGCCTGTCTGCTGGCGTTCCGCTGGGCCTTCGAGACCCAGCTGAGTGGGCGGGGAGCGTTGTTCTTCATCTGGACGGCGGTTTTCAATCTGTTTGCCGTTTCGGTGTTCTGGAGCTACATGGCCGATGTGTTCGACAACGCGTCGGCCAAGCGAGTGTATGGCTTCATCGGTGCGGCCGGGACACTGGGCGCTTTGAGCGGGCCGGCGCTTGCCAGATCGCTGGTGGGGCCACTCGGTGTGGGCAATCTGCTGCTGGTTTCGGTAGGGTTGCTGCTGGTTTGCTTTCTTTGCATCGTGATGCTGCGTCCGGCGGCCTTGCAGCGTGAGGCTGCTCAAGGGCGCGAGAGTGGCAAGGCGATGGGGGGCTCGGTATGGGCGGGTCTGCGATTGGTGGCAGGCAATCCGCTGCTGTGCGCGATGGCGCTGCTGATGTTTTTCGGGGTTGGAGTGGGCACGCTGCTGTACAACGAACAAGCCGCCATCGTGCGGGCGATGTACCCGAACACGGAGGATTCGACCCGGTTTTATTCCTCCATCGATTGGGCGATCAACAGCGTGACTTTGCTGGTGCAATTGTTCGTGACCGGTGGGCTGCTGCGGCGTTACGGCCTGGCACCGGCCTTGCTGATTCCGGGGTTCGGTATCTTGCTGGGGTATTGCCTGCTGGCGATGTCGCCGTTTCCGCTGCTGGTCGCGGCAACGCAGGTGGTGACCCGTGCCGGGGAGTTTTCGCTGGCCAAGCCGGCGCGGGAAACGATCTACACCGAGGTGGATCGGGAATCGCGCTACAAGGCCAAGGCGTTCATCGATACCGCGGTGTACCGTGGCGGTGATTTGACCTTCGTCTGGTTGCACAAATGGTTGGCGACGTTCGGCTCGCGGATGGTGTTTCTGGCCGGAATCGGCATCACGCTCGGGATGATTCTGAGCGCATTGGCGCTTTTGAAGCAGCACCGACGCGTCAGCCAGAAGGCGGCTGATGCGGACGTTGTTTGAGGCAGAAGCAGGGTTTCAGGGCAAGTCCAGCAACAGGAATTGTGCGCCTTCGGTGCCGATATGCAGGCGCAGGCTGGTTTGCGGGCTGACCAACCCGATGGCATCACCGCTGGCAAGTGGATGGTCGGCTACTTGCAGCTGTCCCGAAATCAGGTGCAGCCAATGGCGGCGTGCGGGGGAAGGTGCGATATCAAGCCATGTGCCAGGCTTTGCCCGGTGCCAATGCAGCCGGGCATCTTGACGCCAATGCAGGGCGGCGGCCTCGCCCACGGGGG
The DNA here is from genome assembly GCA_041855065.1 of Lysobacter sp. Lineage (GTDB taxonomy): Bacteria > Pseudomonadota > Gammaproteobacteria > Xanthomonadales > Xanthomonadaceae > Solilutibacter. The sequence goes on along the minus strand of JBHADJ010000082.1, from coordinate 16,702 downwards.
CTGCGATGCACTGCTGTGGCTGTCCGCAATCAAGGTGACCCAATGCCGATTGCGGGGCGGCATTGACGACATTCGGTTGAATCCAGAGGTGGAGAAAGCGCGTGCAGGCATCATGCTGCGGATTGCGCAAGGTTTTGGTTTGCGCATGGCCAGCACCGAGCCAGTGCGCACTGCCTGCCGGAATCAGGCAGGCAGTGTCGGTTTCGCATTCGAGTACCCCGTCCAGAACCAGTGTCAGCACTTCCATGTTGGCGTAGCGGTGCGCAGGCAGGCCAGCACCGGGTTGCAGTTGATATTCGTTGAATACCCGCAGTGCGCCAAATCCCGTCCGTGCCGGGTCGTGATGGTCGAGGAAGGAAAAGCTGCTGAGGCAGAGCAGGCTCGATGATTCGAGCCTGCCGCGTGCCGTGGACGGGGTGAAGAAAATCACTGCGCAGCGGCCTGCGAAGCTTCGGTGGTGATGCGCAGTTGAACCTCATCGCTGACGTTCGGTGCATACATGCCGAGGCCGAAATCGCTGCGCTTGATGCTGGCGGTGGCGTCGAAGCCGAGTGTGGGGACTTTCTTCATCGGATGCTCGCCGGCACCATTCAAGGTGGCTTCCAGCGTTACCGGATGGGTTTTGTCCTTGATGGTGAGATTGCCGACGATTTCATAGCGGTTGTTCCCCTTGGATGTCACTTGGGTGCTCTCGAAGCGTGCTTCGGGGAATTTCGCCGTATCGAAAAAGTCGCTGCCGGCAAGGTGTTCGTCAAAGGCCTTGCTGAAGCTGGAAAGCCCGGCAAGCGGCAGGGAAACCTTGACGCTGGACTGGCTCATGTCATCACCGTTGATGAGGATTTCTCCCTTGGCATCACCGAAGTTGGCGCTCGGGTTGGAAAATCCGAAGTGGTTCCATTGTGCCAGCACCATGGTATGGGTCGGGTCGATGACATAGGTGGCGGAGGCCGGGGTGATGACGGCAGGAGTGGCTTCTGCTGTCGGCTGCGAAGCCGTGGGGGCGGTGGTGTCGGACTGCGTGTCGGATTGAGCAGGGGCGCAAGCGACCAGGGCAAGGGCGAGGGCGCTGACAAGTACAAGACGGGTATTCATGGTAAAGCCTCGGGATCGGAGTTGGGGGTCAGAGGATGCGTGCCACTTCGGCAAACGAAAGGCGCGGGTTGCGCGGGAAAATGCTGTCGGCCTTGCCACGGCCGAGATTGACCACCATCAGCGACTGACAGGCGGTCCCGGCGAAAAATTCGGCATCCACCGCGGCATGGTCGAAGCCGCTCATGGGGCCGGCGTCCAGTCCGAGTGCGCGGGCAGCGATGATGAGATAGGCGGCCTGCAGGTCGGCATTGAGTTGCGCAACGCGGGTGCGCCCTTCCCGCGGGCCGTCGAACCAGGCCTTGGCGTCGGCATGCGGAAAAAGCACCGGCAGCTTTTCGTGGAAATCAAGGTCGGCCGCAATGATGACGCTGACCGGCGCCAGTTCGGTCTTGCGGCGGTTTCCCTCGTCAAGCAGGGGCAGCAGGCGTGCCTTGGCCTGTGGCGAGCGAATGAAAACGAAGCGTGCCGGAGTGCTGTTGGCAGCGGTCGGGCCGAATTTGGTCAGTTCGTACAGCTGCTGCAAGGTGGCATCATCCACGTCGCCCTCGAAGGCGTTGTAGCTGCGGGCAGTGCGGAACAACTGATCAAGGGCGTTTGCTTCAAGAGCGCTGGGCATGAGGCCTCCGATGGATTCAAAGCGTGAAGTTTAGAGTGCAACGGGTATCCTGCGAAAATCATCTTTGCAACAGCGTGTCATGCTCATGGAACATCCCGAACTGCCTTTGCTCTGCGTGAGCGATGCCCGTGCCGGCAACCAGCGGCAGGTCGAGGCATTGGCACAGGCGCTCGGGCAGGGGGATGCGCCGCATGTGACTTTGCTGCCGGATCGTCGGGCACGGTGGTTGGCACCGCATCGGTTTCCGGGCGCCGCAACGGCATTGGGTGATGCGTTCGCGGCCTGCCTTGCCAATCCGCCGTCGCTGGCACTTGGCTGTGGCAGGCAGGCGGCATTGGCGACGCGGCTTTTGCGTCGTGCCGGGAGTCGCGTCGTGCAGATTCTTGATCCACGCATGTCGTTGCGGCATTGGGACATCGTGGTGGCGCCCGAGCATGATGGCTTGGTCGGCAGCAATGTGGTGTCGGTGTGTGGCAGTCTGCACCCGGTGAACGATGTCTGGCTTGCCGCGGCGCGCGGGGCATTTCCCGCGTTTGCCGAGCGTGCCGGTCTGCGTGTGGCGCTGCTGGTAGGCGGTCCCGGCAAGCATTGGCCGCTCTCCGATGCGAGTTTCCAAGCGGCTCTCGTGGCAATACAGGCGGCCGTGGCCGAGCTGGGTGGGCAGCTGTGGGTGAGTGCATCGCGTCGGACGCCGCCTGCCTGGCAGGCGGCCATTCGGCATTGCGGTGCTGCGCGGATTTGGTGTGATGGCAGTGACGGTGACAATCCCTATCGCGGATTTCTGGCTTGGGCAGATGTGCTGCTGGTGACGGCCGATTCGGTCAACATGCTGTCTGAAGCCGCGGCCACGCATGCGCCGTTGTATATCGTCGCGGCACAGCGGCAATCCGGTCGGGCGGCGCGTTTTGTTGGCCACCTGCTCGATATCGGGCGTGCCCGACCCTGGCAGGGAGAGTTGGCGGCATTCGCTTGTTCGCCAATGCGGGAAACCGAGCGGATTGCCGATGAGGTGCGGGCTCGACTTGGTCGCTAAATCCGTGCTGTCGGTAGAAAATGCCTGCTGTGCACGCTTTCCCGGCTATCATGTTGCGCTTGGGTTTGGAGATCGGCATGCGCATTTTGGTGAGCAATGATGATGGCGTGGATGCGCCGGGTATTCGCATTCTGGCAACGGCCTTGCGCGAGGCGGGGCATGAGGTGCGGGTGGTGGCTCCTGATCGGGATCGCAGCGGTGCCAGCAATTCGCTCACGCTCGATCAACCTATTCGGGTGGTGCAGCAAGACGCCTCGACTTGGCGTGTGCATGGCACGCCGACCGATTGTGTGCATCTGGCTTTGACCGGCATGTTCGGCGATCAGGATGAGCCGGACATCGTGGTTTCAGGCATCAACAATGCTGCCAACCTGGGTGACGACGTGATTTACTCGGGAACCGTGTCGGCTGCAATGGAGGGGCGCTTTCTGGGTCTGCCCGCGGTGGCCGTGTCGCTGGTGAGCCAGGATCATGCTCCGCAGCACTTTGAAACCGCCGCTGCCGCTGCCGTGCGCATCGTGGCACGGCTGGCTCAGGATCCGCTGCCGGCCGATACCATTCTCAACGTCAACGTGCCGGATCTGCCGTGGCAGGCATTGGCCGGTTTTGAAGCCACTCGGCTTGGCAATCGGCATCGTGCCGAGGGCTGCATTCGTGCACCGGAGCCGCGTGGGCGCACGTTCTACTGGATCGGCCCGGCAGGCCCGGAGCAGGATGCCGGGCCTGGAACCGATTTCGACGCGGTACGACGTGGTGCGGTTTCGGTAACGCCGATTCAGGTGGACTTGACCCGCTATCAGGCACTGGAGCAGGTGGCCAACTGGGTGCAAGGGTTTTCGGCAGCATGATTTCTCATCTGCGTCTGCAAGGTGACGTGCTCGGCGTGGGCATGACGGGTCAACGGGTACGTGATCGCCTGATTCAGCGTTTGCGCGAGCAGGGTGTGCGCAACGAGCAGGTTTTGGCCGCCATGCGAACCTTGCCGCGCCACCTGTTTGTCGACGAGGCATTGGCCGAGCGTGCTTACGAGGATACGGCGCTGCCGATCGGTCATGGCCAGACCATTTCCCAGCCGTGGGTGGTGGCGAAAATGACGGAAGCCGCGCTTGTTGCAGCACCCAGGCGCGTGCTGGAAATCGGTACGGGTTCAGGCTATCAGGCGGCTGTGCTGGCGGCGCTCGGGCTTGAAGTGTTCACTGTGGAGCGGATCGGTGATTTGCTGCGCAATGCGCGCAAGCGCTTCCGCAAGCTCGGGCTGGAAATCCGCAGCCGTCACGACGACGGGCGGGTGGGCTGGGACGAGTACGCCCCATTTGACGCCATTGTGGTAACGGCCGGAGCCGCGGCACTGGAGCCGCGCTTGTTGCAACAGCTGGCACCGGGCGGGGTGTTGGTTGCGCCAATCGGCGGGCAGCTGCTGTGCATTGCTCAGGATGTCAATGGTCACTGGCAACAACAGGCGCTGGCTCCGGTCAGCTTCGTTCCGCTTCTTGCGGGCATAACCGACTGAAAATCCCATGAATTCAAACATCTCCCCATCGCCACCGGTCAGTCAGGAGTCGCTGGGCGAACAAATCGAACGGCTGATCGAGAGCTTGCCGGAGGATCATCTGCGACTCGGTGATCTTCTGAATGTCCTCGGAGACGAAGGCTTGCTGCTGCTTGGCCTGATGATGACGCTGGTCTTCCTCATTCCGGTGTCGATTCCGGGAGTCAGCACGATTTTCGGAGCAGCGATTTTGTTGATCGGGCTCAGTCGGCTGCGGGGGCGCCCGCTCTGGTTGCCGCAGAAGCTCAAACAGCGCCCTTTGCCTGCCAAGCGTCTGCGCCCGGCGCTACGCACCGGCATGAAATGGGTGCGGCGCATGGAAAAGATCAGTCGCCCTTATCGGTTGTCATCCTGGGTGGACAGCCGTCCGATGTATGTTCTCAACAATCTTGCCTTCATTCTGGCCGCCTTGCTGCTGATGGCACCTTTCGGCTTCGTACCCTTCAGCAACACGTTGCCCGGCATCGCCTTGCTGCTGTATTCGGTGGGATTCATACAACGGGATGGCGGTGCGATATTGTTGGGGCACCTGGCCAATATCGGTACCATTGTCTACTTCTCCGTGCTGCTGGCAGGTGGCGGCGTGGCTCTCAATCAACTTTTGCAAAAGGTGACCGGGTGAAAACCAATCATTCCCATCAATCGGCCAGACATGCTTTTCATCCGGGGCGAGCCAAGTGGGTGTTTGTGGCGACACTTGTCACGGCGAGCCTTGCTGCATGCACTAGCAGCAGCGTGGTTCGCACCACCAGCGGCGCGAGCAACTCGTCTGCGAGCAGCACCGCAACCACGCCCGGAGTGACGGGCAGTGCACCTGCTCAGCAGAGCGCACCGGCGGCTCGGGTTTCCCAGCCAAGGCCGGGTGCGACCTATCGTGTGCAGCGCGGCGAAACGCTGTATCGCATCGCCACCAACAATGGCATCACGCCACTGGACTTGGCGCTATGGAACAATATCCCGCCGCCGTACACCATCTATCCTGGACAGCGCCTGCGCCTGTATCCGCCCGGTGCCAGCACACCGGCCGCCAGCACGGCGGCCAATACGGCTGGCAGCAGCACGCGCACACCGACCACTGCCGGTCCCGCAACAGCTGTGGCAAGCCGATTCGGCTGGCGCTGGCCGACTGATACCCGGCAGCTCATCTCCAATTACGTGCCGAACGACATTACCCGGCAGGGCATCGACATCGCCGGCAATCCCGGTGATCCGGTGCGCGCCAGTGCCGATGGGACGGTGGTGTATTCGGGAACCGGGATGGTTGGCTATGGCGAGTTCATCATCATCAAGCACGATGACCAATGGTTGACGGCTTATGGACACAACCGTCGCCGCTTGGTCAATGAGGGTGAAGTGGTCAAGGCCGGCCAGCAAATTGCCGAGCTGGGCAATACCGGTGCCGCCCGCAACATGCTGCACTTTGAAATCCGTCTGGAAGGCAAACCGGTGGATCCACTGCTGTACTTGCCGCGATAAGCCGTTCCTTGATGTGACGCTCCGGCGCTCCCCATTCGCATGGCACTTGTGAAGTAGTGCCGAGTTTTGGGGAGGCCGCCCGATGTTGCCCGGTCAAGAAGCGTTGCCCGGTCAAGGGGCAAGAGCGCTTCCTGGGCCGGACGCGGCTCTTAGCCGCGAATCACCAGAAGCCGCGTTTCGCTCATGTCGTCTATCGCGTAGCGCACGCCTTCGCGGCCGCAGCCGGAGGCCTTGACGCCGCCATAGGGCATGTTGTCGACGCGGAAGCTCGGCACATCACCGAGGATGACGCCACCAACATCAAGCAGGTCCCAGGCGCGCAGGCCGTGGTTGAGGCGGGCGGTGAACACACCTGCCTGCAGGCCGTAATCGCTTTGGTTGACGCGCTCGAGCGCGGCATCGAAATCGTCGAACGGCTCCAGCATCGCCACCGGGCCGAACACTTCCTGCCGATACAGCTCGCAAGTGTCGGGGACGTTTTCCAGCAGCTGCGCCGGCAGGCGATTGCCTTCGCCATGGCCGCCGACCAGCAGGCGGGCCCCCGCGGCGATGGCTGCGTCGATTTGCCGGCGGATGCGGTTCGCAGCGGCTTCGTCGATCAACGGGCCGATGAAGGTGCTTTCCTCGTGCGGGTCACCCATCGGCAGGCTGGCCACCCGTTGCTGCAAGGCGTCACGCACGGCGGCATGGCGCGATTGGTGCACCAGAATGCGCTGCACGCTGATGCAGCTTTGCCCGCTTTGGTAATAGGCGCCAAAAATCAGCCGATCGATGAGGTGCGCCAGATCGACGCCGGGATCTTCGTCGATGAGGCAGGCGGCATTGCCGCCCAGCTCCAGGGTGACTTTCTTGCGCCCGGCGCGGGCTTTCAGCGCCCAACCCACCGGGCCACCGGTAAAGGAGAAGAAGGCGATGCGCGGGTCTTCCACCAGCGCGGCGGCATCGTGGTCAGCGCAGGGCAGGATGGAGAAGGCACCTTCGGGCAGATCGGTCTCGGCCAGAATCTCGCCGATGATGAGGGCGCCGATCGGGGTCTTGCTGGAGGGCTTCAGGATGAACGGACAGCCGGCAGCAATTGCCGGCGCCACCTTGTGCGCGACCAGATTGAGCGGAAAGTTGAATGGCGTGATGAAGCTGGCAAGCCCGATCGGCACTTGCCGGGTCATGCCGCGATAGCCGCGGCTGCGCGGGCCGATGGCAAGTTCCAGCGTCTGCCCGTTGCTGCGCGTGGCTTCCTCGGCCGCGATGCGGAAGGTGTCGATGAGGCGGGTCACTTCGCCGCGTGCATCGCGAATCGGTTTGCCCGCTTCCACACACAATGCCTGTGCCAGCTCCTCGGCACGGGCGGCAAAGCGGGCAACGCAGTGCAGCAGTACATCGCGCCGGGCATCGACCGGGAAGTCCGCCATCGCCCGTCGCGCGGCATGGCCCTTGTCGATAGCCTCGGCCACCAGCGCGGCATCGGCAAGGCTGGCACGAGCCGCGATGTTGCCGTGGTATTTGTCGTGCACTTCCAGCACGGCCACGCTCTGGCGCGGCCGGTTGGCGAGGTAGAGGGGATAGTGGGAGGCGGACATCATGGCAAGAGTGTATGCCATGCGCTGGCTCATGCGGTGAGGCTGAGCCAGCGTGCCATGTCAGTGGATTGTGCGAGCCGACTCTTTACTTGTCGTTGCGCAGGTATTGCAGGAAGGGGTCGTTGCGATCCAGCACGATGACGGCATCGCCATCCTTGAAGGCATTGCGATAGGCATCAAGGCTGCGCTGGAAGGCGAAGAAGCCCGGATCCTTGCTGGCAGCTTCGGCATACAGGCGGGCAGCTTCGGCATCGCCTTCGCCGCGCAGCTTCTGAGCATCGCGTTCGGCTTCGGCGAGCAGCACGGTCTGTTGACGGTCGGCATCACCGCGAATGGCGCGTGCTTGTTCCTCACCTTCGGCGCGCAGGCGGCTGGCCACCTGACGGCGTTCGGCGCGCATGCGTTCGTACACTTGGCTGATCACGTCGCTGTCGGTTGGCAAGTCGATCTGTTTCAGGCGAATGTCGACGATATGCATGCCGAGCGTGTTGGCGGCTTCATTGATGGCCGGAAGCTGCTTTTCGATGAGGTCGGCACGTTGACCGGAAACCAGCTCGGTCAGGGTGCGGGCATTGATTTCATTGCGCAGGGAGTTCTTGATGATGGGTTCAAGGCGCTCGCCGGCACGGCTCGGATCGCCCAACGTGGCACGATAGAAAGCGGCGGCATCGCTGACATAGCCGATTGCCACGAAGTCCACGCTGACGTCCTTGCGCTCGGAGGTGAGCGAGCGCTCGGGCGAGAATACGTTGGCACGCAGACGGCTATCGAAGATAACCGCGCGCTGGATCAGTGGCACCTTGAAGTGCAGGCCGGGCTTGAGATCCGAGCGCACGACCTTGCCCAGATTGAACACGATGCCGGTCTGCCCTTCCTTGACGACGTACACCGAGCCGAGCAGCAGAAAAGCGAGCACCACCAATACCGGGAAAAGTCGGGTGAAGAAGTTGTTGTTCATCGACGGGTCTCCGTGCTGCCACGGCCGGGGCGGGGCGGGCTTTGCGTTTGCGAGCTGGTGGCCGGTGTGCTCGCCTCGTTCACCACTTGGGCAGGAATGGCAGCTGGTACGGCGGCTGCCGTGGCTGCCGCGTTGCTGTTGGCTGTTGTCGTATTGCCCGGCATCGGCAGGTACAGCAGTTGACGGCTGTCACCACCGACGATGGTGCGGTTTTCGGCCAATACCTGCTGCACGGTATCCAGCCACAGGCGCTTGCGGGTCACTTCCGGAGCGTTCTTGTATTGAGCAGCCAGCAAATTGAAGCGCTCGGCATCACCGGTGGCACGGGCGATGGTGGCGGTCTTGTAGCCTTCGGCCGCTGCCTTGATGCGGGCGGCCTCACCACGTGCCTCGGGCACGATTTGTGCCGCATAGGCGCGTGCTTCGTTGACCAGGCGCTCATTTACCTGCTGGGCACTGTTGACCTCGTCGAAGGCCGATTTCACTTCATCCGGTGGGCGGGCATCTTGCAAGTTCAGTTCGGTCACCACGATGCCGGTGCGATAGGCATCCAGCGAGGCCTGCAGAGCCTTTTGTGCGGCGGTGGAGAGCGGCAGACGGGCGTTCAGCACCGCATCCAGATTGGCGCGGCCGATTTGTTCGCGCACACTGCTGATGGCGGTTTGCTCAAGCATCTCGCGGGCATTCTGAGTGCCGTACAGGTACAGACGCGGGTCGCCGATGCGATATTGCACGTTGAAGGAGACATTGACGATGTTCTCATCGCGCGTGAGCACGGGCACGGTTTGCGTGTAGGACTGCACGGTGGTGGCATCCACCTTGGTGACCTGCTCGATCGGCCAGGGCAGCTTGAAGTTGGGGCCAGGCTGCATCACTCGGGCGAACTGGCCAAGGCGCAGCACCACGCCGCGTTGTTGCTCGCCGATCAGGACGAAGCTGGAAGCCAATAGCCAGAGAACCACAAGGAGAAGCAACCAGCGCAACGGATTGCCGTCCCCCAGCAGGCCGCGCAGATTGCCGCCAAGGTCACCAAGCGGGTTGTTCCGGCGTGGCGGGGGCGAAGAGGACGAGTTGTCTGGGGGGGTGTTTCCGGGCTTGTTCCAGGCCATGCCGGCTCCGTTGGTTGTCCCTTGCGGGCAGGAAAAGAGGGATTTTAAAGAAGAATGCAGATCCGAGCCGGGTGCCGGACATGGCTTTACATGGGGTCATCCGGCTCGGCAGGCAAGAGTGCGGCAATGGCTTCGGCGTGAGGCTCGCCAAGCAGGCGACGTGCATCGCTGAATGGCAAGTCGATGCGCAGATGCCAGCCCAGCTCGTCATGCTGTTCCTCAACAATGGCGCCCAGGCTGTGCAGACGGGCACGCAGGCGTGCTGCCTGACTTGGCAGGTGCAGCGTGGCAAGCAGGCGGCGCATGCCCAGACGTTGGGCAAGCCCTTCGCGCAGCGCGTCCAGCCCGGTGCCATCGCGTGCCGAGAGATGTGCCCGCGGGCGGCCTTCGGGCGGGCATTCAAAGCCGGCCTGACGCTCGGGCAGGCAGTCGATTTTGTTGTAGACGAGTACCTGCGGCAGATCACCTGCGCCGATTTCTTCCAGAACCGCATCCACTTGTGCGATGCGCTCTTCGCGCAACGGGTCGGCGATGTCGATCACGTGCAAGAGCAGGTCGGCCTCGCGTGCCTCCGACAGGGTGGAACGGAAGGCGGCCACCAGCTCGTGCGGCAGATCGCGGACGAAACCGACGGTGTCGGCCAGCAATGCATGACCACCGGGCAGCTCGATGCGGCGAACCGTCGGGTCGAGTGTGGCGAACAGCTGATCGGCGGCATAGGCATCGGCGCCGGTCAGGGCATTGAACAGGGTGGACTTGCCGGCATTGGTATAGCCGACCAGTGCCAGGCGCGGCAGCGCGCTGCGAACGCGGGCGCGGCGCATCTGGGTGCGTTGCACTTCAACCTTCTCCAGTCGCCGTTGCAGTTGTTCCACGCGCTTTTGCAGAAGGCGGCGATCGGTTTCCAGCTGAGTTTCGCCCGGGCCGCGCAGGCCGATGGCGCCGCCGCGCTGGCGCTCCAGATGGGTCCAGCCACGAACCAGACGGGTGGCAAGGTGCTTGAGTTGTGCCAATTCGACTTGCAACTTGCCTTCGTGCGACTGGGCACGCTGGGCAAAAATGTCGAGAATCAGCCCGGTGCGATCGACCACTCGGCGCGACAGGGCCTTTTCCAGATTGCGCTCCTGCACCGGCGTGAGCAGGTGATTGACCAGTATGAGATCTGCCTCCAGCGCGTCCGCCATGCTGCGAATTTCTTCCAGCTTGCCGCTGCCGATCAGGGTGGCCGGGTTGGGATGATCCACGCGGGCGCTGACCATTGTGAGCACGCGAGCACCTGCCGAGCGTGCCAGTTCGGCAAACTCCTCACTGATCGAATCGTCCAGGCTGCCGCTGAATGGCTGAACCAGAAGGGCGTTTTCGCCTTTTTTGGAGCGTTCGAACAACTCCATGGTTCAATCCCCGGGCTGTTGGCTCGGGCGCATCAGTCCTCGGACTCCGCGCTGTCGCTCACATCGTTGCGCAGATGAATATTGCGTGCCGGCACCACCGTGGAAACCGCATGCTTGTAGACCATTTGACTGATATTGTTGCGCAGCAGGATCACGAATTGGTCGAACGACTCGATGGTGCCTTGCAGCTTGATGCCATTGACCAGATAGATCGAAACAGGTATCCGCTCGCGGCGCAGAATGTTGAGAAAGGGGTCTTGCAGGGAATGGTTCTTGGACACGTAGGGTTCCCCTTGTCGAGGTTGTTGTTATGGGAATGGGGAGGCAAGTGTAGGGGCTGCAAGGCGTTTTTCCTACCATCGGCGGGTGCCGGGCAAGGATGATCGGCTCTGAACCGTCAAGCGCCATGCTTTCGTTGGGGGCATCCAAGCGTGCTATAACTCCGTCAACATTTCCAGTATTGCACGATGCTCTCATGACGCTGCGCAACCGTCTCCCTCCCTGGCATGAACGACTTCGCCTCAGCAACGGGCACGAAGTTCTCATTCGTCCGATTCGTCCGGAAGACGCGGAACCGTTGCGTGCCTCCTTCGCACTGCTTGAGCCGGAAGAAATCCGCAACCGTTATCTGCACACGGTGCAGGAAATCTCCAAGGCCGAGGCCGAGCGGCTGACTCAGCCTGATCCGCAGACCGAATTCGCCCTGGTGGCCACCGAGCCGGAGCTGCCGGGTGAGGCGATGGTGGCGGCGGTCGGCCGGATTTTTCTCCTGCCCAACAGCCGGGATGCCGAATACTCCATTTTGGTCAGCAAGCACATGCGGGCGATGGGGTTGGGACGGCACATCATCCTGCGGTTGGTGCGCTGGGCGCGCGGCCGGCGCGTCGAACGCATCTTCGGCGATGTGCTGCACCTGAATCACCCGATGCTGGAGCTGTGCGAATCCCTCGGATTCACTCGACAGACCGATCAGGACAGTCCCGGTTTGTTCCGCGTCATGCTGGATCTGCGCGAGCAGTATCCGGACATGGATGTGGCCGGCAGCAGGCCCCGCAGGCGTGGCCGGCGACAGGCAGGCAAGCCGCCGGTATTGCTGTAATAAGAGGCGAGGCCTGCCTCATCCGCCTTGTCGCAGCCGCGCCAGAACCGCCTCCAGCTCCGCCGGCAGCGGGGCTTCGAGGCGATATTCGGCGCGGCCATCGTCAAGACGAAAGCGCAGTCGCGCCGCGTGCAGGAACAGGCGCTTGAGCCCGGCAGTTTCGCGCAGGCGTTTGTTGGCTTCCGGCTCGCCGTATTTGTCATCGCCCGCCACCGGGTGGCCGATATGGCGGGCATGGACGCGAATCTGGTGGGTGCGACCGGTGGCGATGCGTACATCCACCCAGCTCATCCCGCCCAGGCGCTCGATCAGGCGGAACTCGCTGAGCGAGGGTTTGCCGGCCGGATGCACTTCGACATGACGCTCGCCCCCCTGGCGCAAACCGATGTGGAGCGGCGCGTCCACCCGCATGCTGCCGGACGGCATGCGCCCCAGCAGCAAGGTTTGATAGTGCTTTTCGATGCCGTGGCTATGGTCTTCGCGCAGCAGTGCCTGTAATTGGCGCAGCGCCGAGCGTTTTTTCGCCACCAGCAGCAGGCCGGATGTATCGCGGTCGAGCCGGTGCACCAATTCCAGTGACTGGCCGGGGCGCAGTGCGCGCAGGGATTCGATGGCACCGTGGCTGATGCCGCTGCCGCCGTGGCTGGCCAAGCCACTGGGCTTGTTCAATGCCAGGAGGCGTTCATCCTCGAACACGATCGCTGCCTCCAGCGCTGCCAAGAGCCCCTTCGGCGGCGGGGCGTTCGTGCCGGGTTCTGCCAGCGTGACCGGTGGAATCCGCACCTCCTCGCCCGCAGCGAGCTTGCGCTCGGGTTTGGCACGCCCCCCGTTCACGCGCACCTGACCACTGCGAATAATCTTGTAAATCAGCGACTTGGGCGCCCCTTTGAGCTGCGCCAGCAGGAAGTTGTCAAGGCGCTGACCATCGCGGTCCTCGGGAACGCGGGCAAGGCGGGCAGCGGGGCGGGAATCGGGATCTTTCATGCGCGCAAAACCTGAATCGGTGCCGGACTTTAGAGCCTTGCGGAAAAGATTTCCAGCCCTGCCCCTATCCCCCCGGAGGGCCATCTGCTACACTCGCCGGGCGAAGCAAGCGACTGATTTTTGTAGGTTTTGCAGGCCGAAAGCCGGAAGCCTCGAATCCTTCCGGTGCGCAGCCACTGCCCTCGGGGCAGGCCTGTCCGGCGGCTTGGAGGCGGTAGCCCAATCGTGCGTCCTTTCGCCAGCCCTGCCCGTCATGGTGACGGCCGAGCCGGCAAATGACGGCCCCGAACATCCTCCTGCCCGTGGCGTTTTGCCGCGAGCAGGTTCATGGACCCATAAACAAGCGCTCCCGCGGCCCGCCGTGGTGTTGCAGCGCTGGAAAACTTTGACGGCCCGCCCCGCGCTTGCGCGAGCAGGCCCCGCAGTGACCAGAGGCCAGACGCCCGGCGTTTCGCGTGCCAAGCGCACAAGGAACACCCACAATGAAGCGTATGCTGATCAACGCCACGCAGGCCGAAGAACTGCGTGTGGCCATCGTCGATGGACAGAATCTTTACGACATCGACATCGAACAACCGTCGAAAGAACAGAAAAAATCCAATATCTACAAGGGACGCATCACCCGCCTGGAGCCGTCGCTGGAAGCGGCCTTCGTCGATTACGGTGCCGAGCGGCACGGCTTTTTGCCACTGAAGGAAATCGCCCGCAACTACTTCCAGCAAGGGCTCGATCCGCACAAGGCGAACATCAAGGAACTCTTGCGCGAAGGGCAGGAAGTGCTGGTGCAAGTGGACAAGGAAGAGCGCGGCAACAAGGGCGCGGCACTCACCACCTTCATCTCGCTGGCCGGCCGCTACATGGTGCTGATGCCCAACTCGCCAAGCGCCGGCGGCGTCTCCCGGCGCATCGAGGGCGATGACCGCGCCGAACTCAAGCGTGCCATGGATGCCCTCGCCATTCCCGAGGGCATGGGCGTCATCATCCGCACCGCCGGTGTCGGCCGCGATGCCGAAGAGCTGCAATGGGATCTGGACTATCTCGTCTCGGTCTGGAAAGCGATTGCCGAGGCCGCCGAGAAGAAGCCCGGCACCTTCCTCGTGTATCAGGAGTCGCGCCTCATCATCCGTGCCCTGCGTGATTACATGCGCCCGGATATTGGCGAGATTCTCGTCGATACCCCGGAGATGTACGAAGAAGCCCGCCAGTTCGTCGAACAGGTGATGCCGCACAACCTGCGCAAGCTCAAGCACTACAGCGACGATGTGCCGCTGTTCAACCGCTTCCAGATCGAATCGCAAATCGAATCGGCCTACGAGCGCGAAGTGCGCCTGCCCTCCGGTGGCGCACTGGTGATCGACCAGACCGAAGCCCTGACCGCGATCGACGTCAACTCCGCCCGCGCCACTCGCGGCGGCGACATCGAAGAAACCGCTTTCAACACCAATCTGGAAGCGGCCGAAGAAGTCGCCCGTCAGCTACGCCTGCGCGATCTGGCCGGGCTCGTGGTGATCGACTTCATCGACATGAGCTCCAACAAGCATCAGCGCGAAGTGGAAAACCGCCTGCAAAGCGCCCTGCGGCAAGACCGCGCCCGGGTGCAGATTGGTCGAATTTCCAAGTTCGGCCTGATGGAAATGTCGCGCCAGCGCCTGCGTCCCTCGCTGGGCGAGGCCACCCAGATCGTCTGCCCGCGTTGCGCCGGACATGGCCGCATGCGCAGCATCGAATCGCTCTCCCTCTCCATCCTGCGCGTGGCCGAAGAGCACGCCATGAAGGACAATACCGGGCAGGTGCTGGTGCAGGCGCCGGTGGAAATCGCCAATTACCTGCTGAACGAGAAGCGCCGCGCACTGGCGGAAATCGAGCAACGCCACAATGCCCCGGTGGTCATCGTCGCCGACGAACAACTGCACACCCCGCATTACGAGGTCACCCGCATTCGCCAGAACGAGCTGGGTGAAGAATCCAGCCGCCCGAGCTACCAGCGCGGCACCCCGCGCAAGTTGCCGACCTATGCCCTGACTCGCGCCCACCTCAACATCCCGGACGAGCCGGTGGTGAAGAACGTCAAACCGGCACAGCCCGCGCCCGTGCGCGCCCCGCGCGAAGAAAAACCGCAAGCGCCGGTGGTACCGCCCGCTGCCGCCCCCAAGCCCAAGGCCGGTTTCCTGGCACGGGTGATGCAGTTCTTTGCCGGTGCGCCAAGCGAAGCGGTGACGCCGCCATCGCCCGAGACAGGGGCGTTGAAGGACAAGGCGCGTCAGGAGCGCCGCGAGGGACGCACGCACAATGGCGCTGCCCAGGAGCGGCAGGGCAAGGGTGGGCGTCAGCAAAACAGAGACGCTCAGAACCGGGACGGTCGCAATCCCGGCCAGTCGGAAGGCAGCAAATCGCCGCAGGAAAAACCGCGTCAGGAAAAGCCGCGACGTGAGCGTCTGCAGCCGACCCATGCAAACCCGGCGGAGCCGAAAGACAAGGCAGTGCAGGAAAACGGCAGTGCGCAGGGCGAGTCGGGCAAGCGTCAGGACGAGCGCCGCGAGCGTCGCCCGCGGCGTGAGCGCGAAGAAAATCCTGCCATTGTGGCGGCTCCCGACGTTGCAGCGCCCTCCGTCGTGTCGGCAAACCGTACCGAGCAGGCTGATATCGTGCCGGTGCCGAGCGAGCTGCCGACGCAGCAGGCCACGCCACCGGCCGAGGCGGCCATGCCGTCGTCGGATGAAGTGACTTCAAGCGCGCCGGAAGCAATGGTGAGCGCGGTAGCGGCAGTGCCCGCTGACGGTGAGGAAGGACAGGCCGAAGGCGGAAGCCGTCGTCGTCGTGGCCGACGTGGTGGCCGGCGGCGGCGTGGTCGCACTGCAGAGACGGAAGGCCAGCTGGCAAATCAGGATGGTGATGAGACGGATGACGAGTTGCTGAGCGAGCATGAAAACGCGGCGGCTTCGCTGGCCGTCGAAACCCAGCCGGAGTTTGATTTCAGCGATCTGGAAAACGACGTGACCGAACAGGTCGGTGTTGCGGCGCCGGCAGGCACAACGGAGGATTGGCCCGCGCAAGCCGCACCCGAGGCGGCGCAGCTGGCACCGCCGCAGGCCGAGCAAGTGCCCGTTGAACAGGTGCCGGTCGAGTCGACTGCGGCTGCCAATGGGCAGGACATGAACGGGCAGGGTTCTTTGCTTGGTTCATCTCGCCAACCGGCGGTGGTGTTGCCAATGTCGCAAAGCAGCATCACGGTATTGCCGCTTTCGGCTGCAATCGCTGTCTCGCTGGCCGAAGGGCAGGGGAGCCGCAAGTTGTTCCCGGAGCCGGTTGAAAATCCGCCGGGCAAGCCGGTGGGAACGCCGTCGGTGCAAGACCAGCCGGATTTGCCGCTGAATGAGGTGAAGCCAGCCGAGCCGTCGCTGGATATGGTGACGGAAACAGTCACTTTGCCGGCACAAGGCGATGGTGTTGTCTCGACGCTGGCGCCAGCTGTCGAAGCGATGCGCGTCGATGTTGACGCGACGGAAGTCGCCCCGGACGCGAAAGTTGCCGCGTCCGCTGCAGAGGACAGTGCAGCCGCTGACGGTGATATGCCGATACAGGGCAGTTGATGGCGAAGCCGCATGATCGGCTGGCACCAGAGGTGTTGCCCGATGCATGCGACAAAATCGGTGTATCACAAGCCGGAGAAGCGCATCATGAAATCGCCGTCCACCCAGCCAATTGACGCCATGCAGGTGGCGGAGCGCAAGACCCGCTCGCTGTACCCGGAGCCGTTTGCCACGCGGATGCAGGGGCGCAGCAAGCGGGCGCTGGGGGACTGGTTCGGGCTTGCCAAT
>JBHADJ010000081.1:0-2639 GCA_041855065.1 Lysobacter sp. | reverse complement strand
GTCAGACGCGGGCCGATCACTTCGGTCAGATGCGTCAGGCTCGCCATCACCTGCGAGCGCTGGAAAGCCTCCTGACGAATCCGCGAAGCCATCTCCACATCCACCTGTTCGCTGCCTGCCGCACGGGCCGCAAGCGGCAACTGCCACAGGCTGCCGATGCACAGCGCCAGCAAGCCAAGACGCAGGGTTGCGCGTGTTTTCATTCTCTCATCCCCGGTTGCAAAGCCCCGACTTTACGCCAGCTTCGCCATGCGCACCCCTGCCATCGGTCATGCCCTGGCCCTGCGCCTACATTGCCTCGATATCGCCCAGGGCACGGAGCAAGCGGCGCGCCCGCTTGTCCGGGCGGCTCTCCGGCGGGCGGTAACCCGCACGCGCTGCCGCCAAGGCCGCACGCGCCTCATCGCGCGCCCGGATGGAATCCTCGCTCTCGCGATAAAGCCCGCGCGCCACCGGGGCCGGGCCGCGCTGATCCGACAACGCCAGCACTTCGACGACAAAAACCTCGTCCCCCCGGCTGATGCGATGCGCAAGCACTCGCCCGGCCGAAGCAAGCGCGAAGGCTTGGCACGCTGGCCGCCAACCTCCACCCGGCCATTGTCGATGGCCTGCTTGGCAAGGCTGCGGGTCTTGAAAAAACGCGCCGCCCACAGCCAGACATCGAGCCGCAGCGCGGCGGCATTGGCGTTTTCCATTTCTACCTCCACAAACGACAATGGCCGCACGAGGCGGCCATTGTTGCGCACGGTTGCCAAAGAATTATTCAGCGGCCGCCGCTGCCTTGGCTTCTGCCTTGGCCTTGGCCACGGCCGCCAGATCTTCGCGGATGCGGGCCGCCTTGCCTTCCAGACCACGCAGGTAGTACAGCTTGCCGGCGCGCACGGCACCGCGGCGCTTCACCGTCACCGACTCGATCGCGGCGCTGTGGCTCTGGAACACGCGCTCGACGCCATAGCCGTGGGAAATCTTGCGCACGGTGAAGGAGGAGTTGAGGCCGGCGTTCTTCTTGGCGATGACCACGCCTTCATAGGCCTGGACGCGCTCGCGGTTGCCTTCCTTGACCTTCACGTTGACCACGACCGTGTCACCGGGGCCGAAGGCGGGCAGCTTGCGCCCGGTCTGGGCGGCTTCGAATTCATTGACGAGATTGGCGAGAGAGGGCTTGCTCATGATGATTGCCTGTGTATTTGTGGTTTGTCAGCGCGGGTGCACGTGGACGCGCGTCTGGGCTTTGGGTACAACGAAGCCCGCAATTATAACGGATTTTCGCGCCGCAACAAGTCAGCCATTTTGGCTTTCCAACCAGTCACGTTCTTTTTCGTCAAGCGGTGCCGAAGCCAGCAAATCCGGACGGCGCGCCCGGGTACGCAGCAACGATTGCCGCCGTCGCCAACGAGCGATTTCGGCGTGATTGCCAGAAAGCAGCACCTCAGGCACCTCCCCGTAGGGGTGCTGCAATGGCCGGGTGTAATGCGGGCAATCCAGAAGACCATTCTCGAAACTGTCCTGCACCGCCGACTCGGCATCGCCCAGCGCCCCCTCTTGCAAGCGCGCGATGGCATCGATCAGCACAGCGGCTCCCAGCTCACCGCCGGAAAGCACGTAATCACCCAGCGAGATTTCCTCGTCCACCTCGCGCACGACAAAGCGTTCGTCCACGCCTTCGTAACGGCTTGCCACCAGCGCCAGACGCGGCATCCGCGCCAACTCGCGCACCCGCGCCTGAGTGAGCGGCACACCCTGCGGGCTCAAATGAATCACATGCACCGCCCCCTCCGCCGCCTGCCGCGCCGCCGCCAAGGCGCGTGCCAGCGGATCGATCATCATCACCATACCCGGCCCACCGCCAAACGGGCGCTCATCCACGCGTCGATAACCGCCCTCGGCAAAATCGCGCGGATTCCACGCCGCCACCTGCAGCAGGCCACGCTCACAGGCGCGCCCGAGCACTCCGAAGGCTACCGCCTGACGGATGAAATCGGGAAACAGGGTAATGACATCAATGCGCATGGGCGGGAAGGCCGAAACCGGCTGGCTGGAAACGGGCGTCGGTGAGCCCGGCAAAAGCAGCTATCGCGGAGCATGAGCTTGGCAGCTTATCTGCCTTGTTCAAAACTCCGGGTCCCAGTCCACCAGTATCCGGCCGGCATCGAAGTCGATGCGAGTGATGACATCGGGCTGGACAAAGGGAAGCATGCGCTCGCGCTCGCCGCGCACCACCAGCACGTCATTGGCGCCGGTGGAGAACACATGATCGACATGCCCCAGGGCAATGCCGTCCAGAGTTTCCACCGCAAGGCCCTCAAGGTCGACCCAGTAGTATTCGCCGGGCTTTGCTGCCGGCAAGGCACTGCGCGGAATCAGGATTTCCGTGCCACGCAGAGCCTCTGCCGCATCGCGGTCGGCAATGCCCGGCAGCTGGACGATGAGGCCCTTGCCGGCGGCGCGACCACGCGCCCCGGTCATCTCGCGCTCGCCGCCACGCACATCGCGCAACAGCCAGGGCTGATAGTTCAGGAGGGCCGTTTCGGGCACGGTATGGGAGAGGATTTTCACCTCCCCACGAACGCCAAACGCACCCATGATCTTGCCGATCAGGATGCGTTTGTCTGCGGGGTTTGCTGCACTCATGCCGGATG
>JBHADJ010000080.1:0-30570 GCA_041855065.1 Lysobacter sp. | reverse complement strand
GGTGACATTCGTGGCATTCGCCTATGCCTCGCAGGAGAAAATGCGCGCATCAGCCGCAGCGCCGGTGATCATGTCGGCCGCACGTGTGTTTGCCATTGCCCTGATGCTTTGGCTGCCGGTATCCGCCAGCATTGAGACGTATGTTGGTCTGTATGTCATGACCTCGTCCTTGGTGGCTGTCGGGCTGTTCTGGCGATGCAGAAAACAATTGAATCCGCCGCCTGCTCGCGGCACGCTCGGCTTGTCGGACATGCAGGAAGGCATCAAGCTTTCCTCCATCTGGGTCAGTACCTTGGCGCTCGGCTCTTTGGACAAGGCGGCTGCCCTGCGTTTTGGCACGGGGGAAATTGCAGGCCACTACACGGCAGCACAACGCTTTGCCGCCCTGATGGCAGCGCCCGTGGACGCCTTGATGATGGCCGTGCAGCCGCGGCTGTTTCAGGCCGGCAAGGCGCCGGCTCGCCATCCTCGTCTTACCGCCATCCTGATTGGATGTGCCATTGCATATGGTGTCATTGCCGGGACGCTCTTGTGGCTTGCCGCCCCTTGGTTGCCCAGAATCATCGGCGAAGATTTTTCCGCCGCCGTGCCGGTATTGCAGGTGCTCTCCTTTTATTTGCCGGCCTATTGCCTGCGGACTCTGGCGGGCAACAAGCTGCTGGCCAGCGGGCTTGTGCTGTGGCGATTCGGGCTGGAAATGTTGGCATTGCTGGCGCTGCTTGGCATGATGCTCGTCGGTATCCGCATGGCAGGCGCGATGGGGGCGGCTTGGGCGCTGGTGGCGTCGGAGTCTTTGCTTGCCCTGACGATGTGGGGGGTGATGGGTTTTAAAGGCCGAACAAGGAGCGAAAATTGAGTATCGAACAGCTGCATACCATTCGGGCGCATGAGCTGGCCCGAACGCTCAAGTTCTTTCCGTCGGTCGGGGAGGGGACGTGCAATCTGCTTGAGATAGGTGCAGGAACCGGCCAGCAGGCGGCGCAGCTGGCTGCCTTGGGGTATGCAGTCACAGCCATTGATTTGCCCAGCAGTGCTTATGCGAAACAACGAGTGCATCCGGTGTTGGACTATGATGGTCGTCATGTTCCGGCATCCGATGCTTCGATGGATGTGGTTTTCAGCTCCAACGTGCTGGAACATGTTGTTGAAGTGGACTCACTGCTTCAGGAAACATCTCGCGTGCTGACGCCTGCCGGTATTGCCATTCATGTGTTGCCGACGACCAGCTGGCGGCTGCTGACCACCCTGACTTATTATCCCGGCTTGCTCAAGCGATTTGTGCAGATTCTTTTTTTCAAGAATCTGGTTCGCCATGATGGCAGCGCCGTCAGTCGATCAAAGGTGGGATTTTTTTCGGCATTTTCCATGTTGTGGCAGAAAAAGCACGGGGAGCGTGGCAATTTGCTGACGGAGGCATGGTATTTTTCGGAGCACTGGTGGCGCAAGACGTTTTCCGAAGCCGGTTTCGTCGTGCAGGAAGTGGTGCCCACCGGGATCATCTACTCCGGAAGCTTTTTGTTCTCTGCCGTATTGCCGCTTTCTGCGCGAAAAAGCCTTGCCGCGCTCCTTGGATCTTCCACGAAGATATACGTACTGAAAAAACAGGGGGCGCATGCCGATGAAAATTGAAAACTGCCCGTTGTGCGATTCGCCCTGCGTGCAGGATGCCGGATTTTGCAGCGAAAAAAATCTGGCAAAAATGGGAGAGGTGCTTTGCAGTGCGCTGCCCACAGTCAAGCTGCCGGACTACGCCCTGTTCAAATGCACGGGTTGTCGATTCGAATTCAGTTTGCCCGCCGTGGCGCCTGATGCCGAGCTTTATCTGTGGCTGACTCGATCCGGTTTTCCCTATCCGGAGCTGCGCTGGGAATGGGAGGCCTGTGCAAAACTGCTCGAGAGCGAGGTCAGGCAAAGACAGTCGGCTGCGGCCAGTTTGCCGTTGCAGGTTCTCGACTTTGGTTCGGGGGACGGCAAGTTTCTTCGCAGGCTGGGCAGGATTCCCGGCATTCGTGCCATCGGAATGGACCATAACCCCGATGTGGTTGCGGGTTCCAGGCAGCAAGGTCTGGAAGTCATGGAAGCCAATTTGTGTGCGGACACGTTTCGCCAGCAATTTCCGGAAGGGGTGCACATGATCACGCTGTGGCATGTCGTGGAGCATGTTCCCGATCCGGTGGACTTGTTGCAGAGAGCCAAACAACTTCTGAAGGCCGATGGTGCGTTGTGTTTTTCCGTGCCGCTCAGCCCGATGAGTTATGAGCACTCATGGCCCGATCCTTTCAATGCACCGCCCCATCATCTGAGCCGCTGGAATGTGGAGGCTTTGCAGGCACTTGCCGCGCGCCTTGACATGCAAATGTCGCTGGATCTCCCCGAAGCAGAGCCTTTGCTGGCGCGGGCATTGCATGCACTGGTGTTGCAGGCCGCACCGGCCTTCGGCAAATGCAGCCGATGGGAAAAGCTGCGTGCCTTGATCGCAATGCTCATGAAAAATCCGGGGCGGATTGCCAAAGAAATTCGGCTCCAGTTGGCGCACCCGAAGCGAGATGGCAAGCCATTGCCGGATGTTGCCATGATCACGCTGCGCCGCCGGAGCCAATGACATGTGCGGCCTTGCCGGATTGATGACGAAACCCGGTGATATTGCCGAGGTGCTTTGTGAAAAAATCGGTGCCTCACTTGCCCATCGTGGCCCGGATGGACAAGGCATATGGATGGATCGGGATGCCGGTGTTGCACTGGTGCATCGGCGCTTGAGCATCGTGGACTTGTCGCCTGCAGGAGCGCAGCCCATGCATTCGGCCGATGGCAGGTGGGTCATCGCATTCAATGGCGAAATCTACAACCATCAGAGCCTGCGTGCAGCGCTTGAAAAAGATGCCGCTGCAAAATGGCGCGGCCATTCCGATACCGAGGTGCTGCTTGAAGCCATAGCATTTTGGGGCGTGGAAGCGGCTTTGCAACGCAGCAGCGGAATGTTTGCACTGGCCGTGTGGGACAGACAGACCGGTATTCTGACATTGGCGCGCGACCGGATGGGGGAGAAGCCGCTTTATGTGGGGCGTGTCGGTGGCGATATTGTTTTCGGCTCGGAATTGCGCGCCTTGCGGCAACATCCGGCCTGGCAGCATGCAATCGAGCCGACAGCACTGGAGTGGATGCTGCAAGTGGGTTACGTGCCCGCGCCTTGGAGCATCCATCCGGGTGTATTCAAGCTTCCCGCTGGCTGCATGCTGCAATTGAAGGGCTGCATGAGTTTGCCTGGCAACGTGGGCGAGTTCCAGCAGCAGTTGAAGCGATATTGGAATTTGAACCATGAGGTCGATCAAGCGCGTTCACAGCCCTGGACGGGGTCGCGCGAGCAGGCGCTGGCAGAAATCCAGCGGTTGCTGGATGACTCGGTACGCCAGCAAATGCTGGCGGATGTCCCGGTCGGTGCACTGCTCTCCGGCGGGATTGATTCCAGCCTGATAGCTGCCAGCATGGCACGGCAAGCGGGGAGGAAAATCCGGACATTCACGGTCGGATTCGACATTCCGGATCTGGATGAAAGTACGGCTGCCAGCGAGATTGCCGCATTTCTTGGTACCGATCACGTCAATCTGCCTCTTTCATCAAGCCGGGCGCTTGAAATTGCGCACGTGCTTCCCGAGGTTTATGACGAACCATTTGCCGATGCTGCGCAGATTCCGGCGTTGATGCTGGCGCAAGCCGCCAAGGAATTTATCGGGGTGGCATTGACCGGTGATGCCGGAGATGAACTTTTTCACGGGTATACCCGCTATTTTTCCGCTGCCCGGCTTTGGCCAAAAGTATCCTGGCTTCCAAGCCGGGCTCGGGAGAGGATTTGCCGGAGCGCGGGCAAGTTTGCAGCGGTGCTGCCAGCGACCGGATTCGGGCGCAGTCTGATCCGTCAGGCAGGGCGGCTCAAAGTGAGCAGCCCACAAGCTTATGCCGCTAACCTCATCCGCTTCCCCGGCGCAGGCTCGTTGCCGGTTGAGTCGATGCTGGCTGATCCGGCCTGGCCTGCACTTCCGCAAAGTCTGGAAAAGGCGCCGCTCGAAGAACAAATGCGTTTTTATGATCAGGCCTTCGCGCTTCCCGAGGGCATTCATACCAAGCTTGATCGAGCCAGTATGCGTGCCGGGCTGGAGCTGCGCGTGCCGCTGCTTGATTCGCGCCTTGTCGCACTGTCCTGGCGGCTGCCGCTGCAGTGGCATACCCGCCGCGGCATGGGTAAATGCCTTTTGCGTGAATTGGCCGCCAAACAGTTGCCGCCACAGGCCAGCACCCGTCGCAAGCATGGCTTCGATGTGCCGGTAAGCCAATGGTTGCGAGGCCCCTTGAGAAAATGGGCGGATAGCCTGCTTGCTCCCGAGGCTTTGGCCAGAAATCCCTTGCTGGACGGCGCTGGGATCAGAATGCTGTTCGATATGCATCAAGCTGGCAAGGCCGATTATGGCTATGCACTCTGGGCACTTTTGATGTTCCGCCTTTGGGACTTGCATCATGCAGAACAATGAAAACATGCCGCGGATTCTGGTTCTTGCCAATTTGCCTCCCTACGTAATGGGCGGGGCAGAGAATCAGGTGGCCAGACTGGCAGAGCAATGGCTCACGCAGGGGGCCAAGGTCGAAATTGCAGGCCACAGGATTCCCGATGGCGTGCAGGCCGTTGGCAGTCGGAATATCCGGATGCATCACCTTGGCTGCTTCAATGGTGCAGGGCGTTTTGGTCGTGCACTGAGTTACTTGACGTCATTGCTTTGGTTTGCCTTGTGGCATCGCAAGGATTTTGATGTTGTCTATTGCCGTGGTTTGGGGGATGCCGCAATTTCAATGGCCTTGCTGCGCACCATCAAGATGTGCGGCTGGAAGATCATCGCCGTTCCCATCAATGCACACGGACATGGGGACGCTGCGTTCATCCGCTCGATTCCGGGTTGGCGATTTTTATCGCGTCTTCTCGACAGGCAGATTTCAAAAATCAATCTCATTAACCATGAAAATGCGGCTGAGCTGGATGCGCTTGGCATAACAAGGCCTGAAAGAAGCGAAATTCCCAACGGCATTCCGCTGCGGCCTGCCATAAGTCGGAAAAGTGTCGAAAGCATTCGCAGGCTTGTCTGGACCGGGCGTTTTGAAGAACAAAAAGGGCTTGACTTGTTGCTATCCGCCTTGGCGGCGTGCAGGAGAGAAGGCATGAAGTTTCATTTGAAGTTATGGGGTGTAGGTAGCCTGCAATCCTCTCTCGAGGCGCAGGTCAGTGAACTCCAGTTGTCGGATGCCGTCACCTTTGCGGGCGCCTGCCCGGTGGACAAGGTTCGGGATGCCTTGGCAGACGCGGATGTTTTCGTGCTTCCTTCTCGCTATGAGGGAATGTCCAATTCGGCGCTGGAAGCCATGGAGGCAGGGCTACCGGTTCTTTGCACAAATTGCGGTGGCATTGATCGAAGTGTCGAGCAGGGTGCGGGATGGGTATGCCAGAAGAACTCGACAGAGGCACTTCGGCAGGCTTTGATGCAGATGTTTTCTGCTTCGGATGATCGGATCCTTGCCTTTGGTGAGAAAGCACGCCAGATTGTGGAGGAGCAGTTCGACATAAAATCGGTTGCCAGCGCGAATCTTGAGCTGATGAAGTCCATTTTTGCAAAGGAGAACTGACTTGCGCGTTCTTGTGCTCTGCAAGCGGCAATATACAGGTCGGGATCTTCTCGACGATCATTATGGCCGCTTGTGGGAGCTTCCGGTTTCTCTTGCAAGACTGGGCCATGAAATGCACGTGCTGACAGTTTCGTATCGGCAACGTGGCGACAGCCGGCGAATGGAAGACGGAGTGGTCTGGCAATCGGTTGATCTTTTGCCAAATCCGTTCAAATTGCTGCGCTTGCTGCATGATGTTGCAGGGCAATTTGCCCCGGACCTGATTCTCGCAAGTTCCGATGCCTTGCATTTGGCTGCAGGGCAAAAGCTGGCTCGCAGGATGAAGATTCCTGCTGTCCTTGATTTGTATGACGATTACGAGGCGTTTGGCCTGACCCGGGTTCCGGGCATGAAATCAGCACTGCGTGCGGCATGCAGGTCCGCTGCACATGTGATTTCGGTAAGCCATTCACTGGCAGACCAGCTTGAAATGCGTGGTGTTTGCAGGGAAAAGATCACTGTTGTCGGCAACGGTGTGCCGGATGGATTCTCGGCAGGTGTCAGCAAGGCAGAGGCTAGAAAGATGTTGGGCTTGCCGGGAGAGGACGTCATTCTTTTGGGGACGGCGGGTGCCCTGGATACTTCCCGCGGCATACAGGACTTGTTCAAGGCATATGCTTGCTTGAAAGAGAGTATTCCCGGTGCCCGGCTTGTACTTGCCGGGCCACGCGACAGGCGGGTGGCGAGTGCTTTCCCGGACGGGACGATTGATCTTGGCACGCTTGCCCATGCACAGGTTGCGCTCCTGTTCCGGGCATTGGATGTTGGAATAATCTGCAATCGGGACAGTGCATTTGCACGGGCCTGTCATCCAATGAAATTGGTGGAAATGGCCGCGTGTGGCCTGCCGGTTGTTTGTGCGGCAGTTGGCGATGCAAAAATGCTGTTGAAGGATGTGCCTTATTCCTTGTTTTCGCCAGCCGATGCGACAACACTGGCGCGGAACATCCTGGCACAGGTGCATCATCCGCACCTGCCTCCTCTCGAGCTTGCCCAGCGGTGGCAGGATCTTGCAGTGTCTTTGGCGGGTGTGTTTCAGTCGGTTGTTGCTGTGAAATAGTGCAGAGCTGCCTTGACGTCAGTACTTGTCAGTCATCCCGCCGATACGTCAGCGAGGTGATCTGCTCGGAAATCAGACCAATCAGGAAAATGATGACCGAGGCGCTGAACAGCAACAGACTCATGTTGGTAAAGCGACCGAAGTTGAAGAAAGTCCAGCCGTAATAGGCAAGCCCGGTCAAGAAGAAGGCGACGGAAATCGGGGCAAACAGTTTCAGTGGCGAGAACAGGGTGGCGATCTTGAAAATGATCAGCAAAAAGCGCACGCCATCACGGAATATGCGGATGTGGCTGTTGGTGCCGACGCGCTTGTGTACCGGAATGGGTACGTAGGCAACCGGATAGGCGCTGCGGAAGAAAGCCATGGTGCAGGTGGTGGGGTAGCTGAAGCCGTTGGGCAGCAGGTGCAGGAACTCGCGGAATTTGTCGGCACGCACGGCGCGAAAGCCGGAGGTCAGATCGTCGATGCGATGGCCGGTCATCCAGCTGGCCAGCTTGTTGTAGAAGGCGTTGGCAAGGCCGCGGTGTTTGCTGGCCTGCCCGCTGGCATCGCGAGCACCGACCACCATGTCATAGCCCTCGGCCAGCTTGTCGAGCAGGGTGGGGATATGCGCCGGGTCGTGCTGGCCGTCGGCATCCATGAAAATGATGACTTCGCCGGTGGCGGCGCGTGCGCCGCGCTTGATGGCAGCGCCGTTGCCCATTGAGTAAGGGCTGCTCAGCACTTTGGCGCCGTGGGCGCGGGCAACAGCAGCGGTATCGTCGGTGGAGCCATCATCGACCAGGATGATCTCTGCGGCAGGCAGTTGTTGCCGGAGTCGCGGCAAGGTTCGGGCAAGCCCTTCTGCCTCGTTCTTGGCGGGCAATACGATGGATATGTGCACAGCAATTTCCCCGATATGAGCGGCAATCGTAGTGTAAAAGACCAGGTTGGTACAGTCTTTGCATGATGTGGGGAGCGTGTCTGGAACGACTCGCCCACGGGAGGTGGTATCCTCCTGCTGGGGGAGTCTTCCGAAAAAGCGGCGAGTTGCCCGTCGGTTTTTCGAAAGCATTTGTTTTTATTGGAAAATTTGAAAAGCAGAAACACCATGACAAGCTTGAACATGCAAAACCTCGTCGGCATTACCGGCATCACGCGTCGTTTGGTGATGGATGGGACGCTGGCGGCGGATGTGGCACGTCTTGCGCAGGATGAGGCTACCGAGGCCAAAAAGCCGCTGGGGCGCTGGCTTCTGGACAAGAAGTTGGTGAGTTCGGCGCAGTTGGCAGCCGCCAATTCCGCGGAATTTGGTTTGCCGCTGTTCAATCCGGTCAGCATGACACCCAATTTCGAGGCGCTCAAGCTGGTTTCCGACGAGCTGCTGCAAAAGCACCGTGTGCTGCCGCTGTACAAGCGCGGTGCGAGGCTGTTTCTTGCCATCAGTGATCCGACCAATGTGCAGGGGCTCAACGAGATCAAATTCCACGCCGGGCTGACCATCGAGCCTGTTTTGGTGGATGGTGATGTGCTGATGCGCACACTGGAGATTTGGCAGGCTGCCAATGCCAGCATGGACGATTTCAGTGTCGATGGTGATGACGATCTCGGCAATCTCGAATTTTCGGCCGATGAGGGTGCCGATACTGCTGACGAAGGGCAGGGTGACGATTCGGCTGTCGTGAAGTTTGTCAACAAGATGTTGATTGATGCCATTCGCCGTGGCGCATCGGACATCCACTTCGAGCCTTACGAGGACAGTTATCGGGTGCGCTACCGAATGGACGGGGTGCTGCGGACCGTGGCGCGCGTCACGCCAAAAATGAATGCACGAATCGCTGCGCGTGTCAAAGTGCTGTCGCAACTGGATATCGCCGAAAAGCGCATCCCGCAGGATGGCCGCATCAAACTCAATGCGGGCAAGGGCAAGCAGGTGGACTTTCGTGTCAGCACCTTGCCGACCTTGTTCGGCGAAAAGATCGTGATGCGTCTGCTCGATGGCAGTGCGGCCAAGCTCGGCATCGACAAGCTCGGCTATGAGGAGGATCAGCAGAAGCTGTTCATGGAGGCCATCCACAAGCCGTATGGCATGGTGCTGGTGACAGGGCCAACCGGGTCGGGCAAGACCGTTTCGCTGTATACCGCACTCGGCATCCTGAACGATGATGGGCGCAACATCTCCACGGTGGAAGATCCGGTGGAAATCCGCTTGCCCGGGGTCAATCAGGTGCAGCAGAACAACAAGACCGGCATGACCTTTGCTGCGGCGTTGCGCAGTTTTCTGCGTCAGGATCCGGACATCATCATGGTCGGCGAAATCCGTGACCTCGAAACCGCCGAAATCGCCATCAAGGCGGCGCAAACCGGCCACATGGTGCTTTCCACCCTGCATACCAATGACGGGCCGCAGACCATCTCGCGCCTGATGAACATGGGGATTGCGCCTTACAACATCACAAGTTCGGTTTCTTTGGTGATCGCACAGCGCCTGGCGCGTCGTTTGTGCAACAATTGCAAGCGGGAGGCCAAACTGCCGGAGCACGCTCTGCTGGCGGAGGGGTTCACGGAAGAGGACATTGCGACCGGCTTCAAGTTGTATGAGGCGGTCGGATGTGAGGAATGTACGGATGGCTACAAGGGGCGTACTGGCATCTATCAGGTCATGCCGATGACCGAGGAGATCCAGGCCATTGTTCTGGAAGGGGGAAATGCCATGCAGATTGCCGAAGCGGCTCAACGTTCGGGGGTGAACGATCTGCGTCGATCCGCTCTTCTCAAGGTCATGCAGGGCGTTACCAGCCTTGCTGAAATCAACCGCGTTACCAAGGATTGACTATGTCTGCTACACAAACCACCACCGCATCGCGCACTACGACAGGTCGCGGCGTCGCGCAGGAGCCCTTGCCGACTTTCATCTGGAAGGGTACCGATAAGCGTGGCGTGGCAATGAAGGGGGAGCAGCAAGCCAAGAGTGAGGCGCTGCTGCGTGCCGAGTTGCGTCGTCAGGGCATCAATCCGGATGTCGTCAAGCCCAAGCCCAAGCCGTTGTTCGGGGCGGCAGGCAAAAAGATTTCGGCCAAGGAAATCGCGGTGTTCAGCCGTCAGCTGGCCACCATGATGAAGTCCGGTGTGCCGATCGTGCAGGCGCTGGAAATCATCGGCAGTGGCCAGAAGAACCCGCGCATGGCCAACATGGTCAACGATCTGCGTGCCAATATCGCCGGTGGCTCATCCATCTACGAGGCAATGAGCAAGTACCCGGTGCAGTTTGACGAGCTGTATCGCAATCTGGTTCATGCCGGGGAATCGGCCGGCGTGCTGGAAACGGTGCTGGAAACCATTGCCAGCTACAAGGAAAACCTTGAAGCGCTGAAGGGCAAGATCAAGAAGGCGCTGTTCTATCCGACCATGGTGATCGCGGTTGCCATCCTGGTCAGTGCCATTCTGCTCGTTTTCGTGGTGCCGCAGTTCGAGGAGGTCTTCAAAGGATTCGGTGCAGAGCTGCCTGCCTTCACCCAGATGATCATCAACATGAGCCGCTTCATGGTGAGCTGGTGGTGGTTGTTGCTGCTGCTTGGCGTGGGCTCCATCGTGGCATTCATTGCCTTCTACAAGCGCTCGCCGAAGTTCCAGCATTTTCTGGATCGAGTGGTTCTCAAGATTCCGGTGATCGGCAAGATCATGAATGACTCGGCCGTGGCGCGCTTCTCGCGTACCTTGGCCGTGACTTTTGCTGCGGGTGTGCCGCTGGTGGAGGCGCTGGGCACGGTGGCCGGTGCCACGGGCAACAGCGTGTACGAGCAGGCGGTGACTCGCATTCGCGATGATGTGTCGGTCGGTCACCAGGTCAACCTGGCCATGAAGCAGACCAATCTGTTCCCGCACATGGTGGTGCAAATGACTGCCATCGGTGAAGAAGCCGGTGCCCTGGATACCATGTTGTTCAAGGTGGCCGAGTTTTTCGAGCAGGAAGTCAACAATGCGGTGGATGCGCTCTCCAGCCTGATCGAGCCGTTCGTGATGGTGATCATCGGCGTTCTGGTGGGCAGCATGGTGATCGGCATGTATCTGCCAATCTTCAAGCTTGCGGCCGTGGTTGGTTGATTCATGGCATTTCTCGACCAGAACCCGATGCTGGGCTATCCGGCGGCAGCCGTGCTTGGTCTTGCCGTGGGCAGCTTTCTCAACGTGGTCATTCTGCGTTTGCCAAAGCGCATGGAATGGCAGTGGAAGCGTGATGCGCGGGAAGCATTGGGTGAGCCGGAAATCTACGATCCACCGCCGCCGGGTGTGGCGGTGGAGCCATCGCACTGTCCCAAATGCAAGACCCGGCTGCGCTGGTTCGAGAATATTCCGCTCATCAGTTGGCTGATTCAGGGGGGCAAGTGTCGGCACTGCAAGGCACCAATTTCTGCCCAGTATCCCTTGGTCGAGTTCATTACCATGCTGCTTTCGCTGGTGGCGGTATGGCGATTCGGGTTTGGCTGGCAGGGATTTGGCGCGCTGCTGTTCACCTGGTTTCTGGTGGCCGCTTCCGGCATTGATTTTCGTACCCGGCTATTGCCGGATGTGCTGACTTTGCCGCTGATGTGGCTGGGCTTGATCGCGGCACAGCAAGGGTTGTTTGTCGACTCGCGAGATGCCATTGCCGGGGCGGTGCTGGGCTATCTGAGTCTGTATGCAGTCTGGTGGGTGTTCAAGCAGCTGACCGGCAAGGAAGGCATGGGGCATGGCGACTTCAAGCTGCTGGCCGCCATTGGGGCATGGTGTGGCTATCAGGGGCTGTTGCCGACGATTTTGCTGTCTTCGGTGGCCGGCGCATTGATTGGCTCGATCTGGTTGCTTGCCAAGGGGCGCGACAAGGCCACGCCACTGCCGTTTGGTCCGTATCTGGCGATTGCCGGCTGGATCATCTTCATGTGGGGCGAGCAACTCGTGGGTGCCTACCTGCGCATAAGTGGCCTGCGCTGAAGGCCCGAGCATGAGGTGAGCGGGAATTGCCGCCGCCTCAACCAGGCAATTGGTGTCGGGATTGGCAGATGGGCGCGATTGCAGCGCATGGATGGATGCACTGCTGGGCAGTGCAAGCGGCTATCCTTGCGACTTGAGTCTTGGTGCAGCGGTTTGGTTGAAGGGCAATGAGCGAGTTCATTCTTGGCTTGACCGGCGGGATTGCCTCGGGCAAGAGTACGGTGGAGCGTCTTTTTACCGCGCACGGTGTTGTCGTGGTCGATGCTGATCAGCTCGCACGTGAACTGGTGATGCCCGGTCAGCCCGCACTGGCGGAGATTGCCGCCGCTTTTGGCGAGGATGTAATCGACGCATCCGGGGACTTGAATCGCCCGGCTTTGCGCCAGCGCATTTTTGCCGATGAGACGGCTCGCAAGCGTCTGGAATCCATTCTGCATCCTCGTATTCGTTCCCTGCTTTTCGAGCGATGTCGTGCAGCACCCGGCAGGCTTGCCATTGCGTCGATTCCGCTGTTGAGTGAGGGCGGAGGGCGGCAGCGTTATCCGTGGCTATGGCGGATATTGGTGGTGGATGTTTCACCGGCCACGCAGTTGACGCGGCTCATGCAGCGTGATGGCGGCGATGAGGCGCAGGCCAGACGCATTCTGGCGGCACAATCCAGCCGGGAGAGGCGCTTGCAATTGGCGGACGATATCTTGCAAAACGAACAGAGCCCGCAGGACTTGGTGCCGCGGGTATCGGCATTGCTGCAGTTCTATTGGCGCTTGATCGACAAGACAGCCTGAGGGCTGACGTGGTTGACGAGGAGATCGGCGGGACGAGACGATGCCGACACGCTTGTGTCATGGTGATGCGCCACCGCTGCCGCCACTTTGCGCCTCGCGGCGGGCAGCGTAGTGGGTGCCCGGTGGCGGCATGCGGGTAAAATACTGGTGAATGCCGTTCAGTATGGCGCTGGCCAGTTGGCGCTGATAGGCAGGTTGGCGCAGACGTTGTTCGTCTTCCGGGTTGCTGATGAAGGCTGTTTCCACCAGCATCGAGGGAACGTCGGGGGAGCGCAGAACCACGAAATTCGCGCGCTCCACTTGGCTCTTGTGTGTCTTGCCGAGCTGCCGCAGGCCGTTGAGGACATCGCCCGCCATTTGCAGGGAAGCGCGTTGGGTCGCGCTTTGTGAAAGATCCAGCAGTACGGACGCCAGTGTGCCTTCCTGATTGCGCAGACGCACGCCGCCCACCAGATCCGATGCGTTCTCCCGGTCAGCCAGCCAGCGTGCTGCCTGAGAAGATGCACCGTGCAGTGAGAGTACGTAAACCGAGGAGCCGCTGGCATTGCGGTTGGTGGCCGCATCGGCGTGGATGGAGACGAATACGTCGGCATTGGCACGGCGAGCCCGCTGATAGCGCTCGGCCAGCGGTACGAATTGGTCGTTTTCGCGGGTCATGAAGGCACGCATGCCGGTACGGGCATTGACTTGGCGTGCCAGCTCGCGTGCCACGGCCAGGGTGATGTCTTTTTCGCGGGTGCCCGAAGGGCCGATGGCGCCGGGATCCTGACCACCATGTCCGGCATCGATGGCGACGATGATCGGGCGCAGATTGCGATTGAGCTCCTGCACGGTGCGAACGGGTGCCGCATTCTGCGCGGGCGGCAGGTTGGTTACCTGTGGCAGGCGATCAGGCGAGGCCGGCAGACTGTTGACCGGCGGCGGATTGACGGATGCGATGGGAGGACGCGGTACCGTTGTTGATGCTGTCGGTAGCGGCGATGCGGGCGAGACAGGATTGCCGGTGGAGGCCGTACCGGTTGGTGGTGTGGGGGCAGGTGATGGAGCCGTGGGCGCGGGAGGCGCGATGCTGGCGGCGGCAGGGCGGGCGTCGGACCATTGCAGGATCAGCACGGGGATGCCATTGCGCCATTCCATGTGCGGGCCGTTGACGGCCAGTGGTGCGTGCAGATCAAAAACGAGGCGGGCGGCATTTTCCTGCTGGCCGCTGCGCACGGTTTTCACGATGCCGGTACCGGCAGGCAGGCGCACTTGCGGGGAAAGCTGCGTGCCGAAAACATCCAGCACCAGACGGTCGGGATTGCCGAGCGAGAGAATACGGTAATCGGCGCGTGCATCAAGCGTGATTTCGGCGCGCGTGCCGCTGTTGCCGGTGTGCAGCTGAACCTGACGGATTTCACGTGCTTCGGCAAGGTTCCACAGCAAAGCGAGCAGGAGCACCAGCCCCAGCAAGATGTTTTCCAGTCTGAAACCCCGTGCGCGCATTCTGTTATTCAATCACCCGTCCGGGATATTGACAAGAATTTGTTTTGCGGCGTCTTGATACTGGTCAGGGCACGGTTAGTTTTTCGTGATGTCAGCGTCGCTGAGCGAGCAGGCGCATTTGGGTGTAGACCGGATGGGTGTCGGGGCGCAGACCATGCCAAAGTTCGAAAGCGATGGCGGCTTGTTCAACCAGCATGCCAAGCCCGTCATGCACGTGTGGACAGCCCTGCTGTCTTGCCCAAGCCATGAAACCCAGCGCAGCGCGGCCGTAGTTCAGATCAATGCAGACGCTGCGAGCATTGACCAGTTGGCTCGGCAGTGCGGGGAACATGCCCTCGTGGCCGAGTGAGGTGGCCTGGATGATGAGGTCGAACGAGGCTTGATGAGGCAGGGTATCCCAGCCAATGCCATTGACCGTTCCAAGCGGTGCAAGTCGTTCGGCAAGTTCGCAGGCGCGTGCTGGATTGCGGTTGGCAATCACCAGTTCGCCGATGCCCGCTTCCAGCAGCGCCGGGGCAATGCCTTGTGCTGCGCCGCCGGCACCGAGAATCAGGGTGCGCAGGCCGTCAAGATCAAGATTGCGGCGGACTTCGAGATCGCGCACCAAGCCGCTGCCATCGGTGTTTTCGCCGATCCACAGGCCATCACGCTGAATCAGCGTATTGACTGCCCCGGCTTGCTGTGCGGCATGGCCGAGCTGCTGACAGAGCCGGGCGGCATCCCCCTTGTGCGGAACGGTGACGTTGGCACCGATGCCGCCTGCCAGAGCAAAGCGTTCGAGGGCGGTGGCAAAACCGTCCGTGCCGGTATCTATCGGTACGTAGATGATGGGCAGGCCGAATTGGCGCCCAAAGGCAGCATGAATGCGCGGCGAAAGCGAGTGCGCCACGGGGTGACCAAATACGGCGTAGTGGGGCAGGCTCATCGACGCGATCCGACAGGGAGAAATCATCCCAGCTTGCGATGGTAGCAATGCTGGGTTTTTTCCAGATGGTAGTCGATTCCCGGATAAAAGGCGTGAGCCTCTTCGCGCTGGATATTGCTGCGCACGCGGATTTCGGTAACGCCGCGCTTGTGTGCCCATAGTTCGGCGGCAAGCACCAGTGCGCGTCCGGCTCCCTGGCGACGGGCACTGCCATCCACGCACAGCGCGGTGATTTCCACGTGCGCACCTGCAACAAGGCTGGTGCGCTGTTCGGCGCAGATATAGCCTTTTACCTGGTCGTCTTCGTCGCAGGCAACGAAAACGGCCTGGGTGGGCTTGTCCAGAAGGCTGCGCAGGCGGCGATGGAGGTCGCCTTCGACAACCGGATAGCCAAGTTGCGCGGAGAGACTGGTCAGGGCAGCGGTGTCTTCAAGCCGGGCGTGGCGGATGGAAAAAGCGGTGCTGCTCATGCGGATGCCTCGCGCAGCCAGCGAGCGGCATCCATGGCGAAGTAGGTCAGAATGGCATCGCCCCCGGCGCGCTTGATGCTGGTAAGTGCTTCCAGAGCGGTGGCGCGCTCGTCGAGCCAGCCATTCTGTGCGGCAGCTTTCAGCATCGCGTATTCGCCACTGACTTGATAGACGAATGTCGGCATGGCAAAGCGATCCTTTACCTGGCGCACGATGTCGAGATAGGGCAGGCCGGGTTTGACCATGACCATGTCGGCTCCCTCCTCGATGTCCATGGCCACTTCGCGGAGTGCTTCGGCGGCATTGGCAGGATCCATCTGGTAGGTATGCTTGTCTGCCTTGCCAAGTGCCGCAGCACTGCCGACGGCATCACGGAACGGGCCGTAGAAGGCGCTGGCGTACTTGGCGCTGTAGGCGAGAATCCGGGTGTGAATATGCCCGCAGGCTTCCAGCTCGGCACGGATGGCTTTGATGCGGCCATCCATCATGTCGCTCGGGGCAACGATGTCGGCCCCGGCCTCGGCATGAGAGCGTGCCTGCTTGACCAGTGCGGCCACGGTCTCGTCGTTGATGACGTAGCCGTGCTCGTTCAGAAGGCCGTCCTGCCCATGCGACGTGTAGGGGTCCAGGGCGACGTCGGTAATCACGCCAAGTGCCGGGAAGCGGGACTTCAATGCACGCACGGCACGCTGTACCAGGCCGTTTTCGTGCCAGGCGGCTTCTGCCGTGAGTGACTTGGCTTCCGGAGCGGTTACCGGGAACAGGGCGATGGCAGGAATGCCCAGTTGACACAGGGTGTCGGCGGTTTCCAGAAGATCATCCAGCGACAGGCGCTCGATGCCGGGCATGGAGCCGACTTTGGCGCGGCCTTTTTCTTCGTGGATGAAAACCGGGTAGATGAGGTCGTTGCAGGTCAGGACGGTTTCGCGCATCAGCCGACGAGAGAAGTCGTCTCGGCGCATTCGACGGGGGCGGGCGTGGGGAAACTGGCTCATGTGGGCATTTTACGATGCAGGAGAAACACGGATTGATTCAAAGCAATCCACCGCCGAGCAGCAGACGAATGCCGCCAAGTACCACGGCGACCAGGCACAGGATGAGGCCGGCGATGGCGCTGTTGCGGTTGTGCTCCCTGCTCATGCCGATGGCACAGATGATGAGGCCAATTAGCGCGAAGGGAATGTTGAGCCAGTTCACCCAGCCCAAAAACGGAATCATCGCCAGCATCATTCCCAGGATGGCGAAGATGCCCCAAACAAGACTCAAGATGCCCATCGATTGCTCCTTTGCAAAAGTGACGAAAGATGAGGGGAGAAGCGTAGTGCTTTTCAGTGTGGCAGGAGAGCTGCGACATGACCGTGCCAAGCGGCATCGCAGGCATGCGGGAAGGGTGGCCCTCAGCCATGAATGCCGTCGATTTCGATGGCCAGCTCACGGCGGCAGATGGTGGCATGCAGGATGATGTGGGGAACCTCTGCGCCAAGCCGGTTGGCCAATGCGGCTTCGACCTTCGGCAGGTCGGCGGCATCGCGGACATAGACCTTGAGGCGACTGCCGCTGCCGAAACAGGATGGCAGGGCAGGCTGATGCTGGCGGGCCACGGCAAGCAGGGAATCGAAGTTGTGGAAGATTTCATCCAGCTGCCGCTCAAGATGACCGTCATGCTGCGAGGCATGGCCGACGACGGCCGCCGTGCCGGAAAGCAGCAGTGGCGATTGTCCGGCGGTGGGCGGCAGCATCGCACGCGCGAAGCTCGGTGATTGCCGCCCGTACTGGCGCGGATAGTGGTAGGCGCTGACTTGGCGCGGATTCTCCAATGGGATGCCGGGGGTGCGAGCGGCCAGCCAGTACACTTGCAGCTGTCGCTTGCCATCGGTGCGGCCGATGGCCGTGGCCGCGGGAAAGTATGCGTGTGGCCGAAAGCCCCAGCCGGCTGCACGACCAATGCAGAAGTTGCGATAACGCTCGGCATCGCCGTCGCCTTCGGTAATCGCGTCGAAATAGTTGCAGATGCGCAGAAAGTGCGGAAATCCGAGTGCCTCCACATGGCGACTGAGTTGACTGTAGGCATGTGCCGTGGCGGTTTCGATGCCACCTGCGTGCTCCTCCACTTCGATGGCGCCAAACAGCAGTTGACCATCACTGGCCCAGCGAATGTCACCATCGCGACCATGCTCGACCGAGCCTTGGCCGCGCCAGATTTCCAGTGGCGCAGTGCCGTGAACCGACAGGGGGATGTGGAGACAGCGAGGGTCATCGCTCGGGGCATCGTTGCCAAAGCCGATGATGGCCAGGACGTCGGGCTCACCAAGCCAGTGCGAGACAGGGTGGCTGGCGCAATAGTCCACGCGCAGTTCGGGC
The DNA here is from genome assembly GCA_041855065.1 of Lysobacter sp. Taxonomy (GTDB): domain Bacteria; phylum Pseudomonadota; class Gammaproteobacteria; order Xanthomonadales; family Xanthomonadaceae; genus Solilutibacter. The sequence continues at coordinate 12,831 of JBHADJ010000080.1, read as the reverse complement.
AGGGCAGCGGATTGCCGATGACGTTTGCTGGAAGCAGTCATGCAGGATCAGGGCAGTGCAGAACAATCAATGGGGGATGTCAGCGCCAATTGTCCGCCACCCACGGGGCAGGCAACACTTTCCGGTACCACTTGCCACTGCGGCCGGCAATCGCATCGGGCGGATTGGGCTTGCCATGAAAAGCGATGATGGCGGCATCGGCCGGGATGCGCGGTGGCTGGAACAGCGAAAGCGGAAAGGGGCGCAGGCAGTGGCGCTTGAAGCTGCGGCACCAGGCGTCCGGCCAGTAGCCGAGTTTGCCTTGGCGGGCGAGGAAGCCGGTGATGTATTCCTGTTCGTTGCGCACCGCCGCCAGTGAGGCTTCCTGATTGTCGCGCAGATGGGTGAGCGCATCGACATGGGCACCGATTTCGTAACGGTATACCGACGTGTTGCCGGTACCGTCGCTTTTGTCCCATTCGCGGATCACCAGGAACTCGCCCGGTACATCGAAGAAACGATCAAGACTGTCAACGATCACCACGTCAAGATCGATGAACAAGGTGGTGCCGGTGAGGTCGTACAGCGTGGGGGCAAAACTGGTCAACTTGAGCCAGCCGTGTGCGAACGTCCATGGCGCGCGGCGGTCGAAGTCGGCGATGCCCACTTCCGGAATCGGGAAGGTTTCGATATCCGCATCGATGCCGCGGTTGTCGTCGGTCAGGCAGACGAAGCGGTGCGGACGCTTGAGGTGCCGAGCCACCATGCGGCGCAGGATGTTGACGTACTCCGGGCCGTATTTGGTGCCCCACTTGATGCACAACACATTGACCATGATGCAAAGCCAGCAATCGAATCAAACCGCCATGATAGGCGATTGCATCGCGTTAGACTTGCGGCATGGAAAGTACATCTTCTCGTTTGCTCCGTCTGGATTCAGGCCGCACCCGGATTGCGCTGCTGCATGATGCTGATTTGCCCAAGGTGCCCGAGCCGGCATGGTTCGATGCGGCCTTTTGGGGCGAGGCGGCCAGCAAGGTGGGGCGTGGCGGGCGTGGTGGTGCTGCATTCGTGGCCGCACCGTGGGGCGACATGGTGCTGCGGCGTTACTTGCGGGGCGGCATGGTGGCCTGGTTCAGCCGCGACCGCTATCTCTGGCAGGGCGAGGATGCCGTGCGCAGCTTTGCCGAGTTTCGTCTGTTGCAAACCCTGCATGCGCGAGGCTTGCCGGTACCGCGCCCCTTGGCAGCCTGTTATTGGCAGGAGGGGCGACGTTATCGAGCGGCCATTTTGCTCGAGCGCATTGCCAACGTGCAGTCGCTGGCTGCCGCCTTGCTGGCGGATGTCGGCAGTGCGCCGTGGGCGGCGTCCGGGCGGTTGATTGCCCGGTTTCATGCGGCCGGGCTTGATCATGCCGACCTCAATGCGGACAACATCCTGTTCAACCCGCAAGGCAGTGGCTGGTTGATCGACTTCGACAAATGCCGCTTGCGCACGCCAGCACCGGACTGGCAGGCTGCCAATTTGGCGCGTTTGCGCCGTTCGCTGCACAAAATTGGCGGTGATTCGCGTCGTGACGGCATCGAAGCGGGCTTCGCCGTGCTGGTCGAGGCGCATCGGGCCGCATTGGCAGGTACGCAATGAGCTGGGCCTTGCGCTTTCATGGCACCGGCAATGCCGGTGCCGCACAGGTGCTCGGCACGGCGATGGCCAGCATTGAGCATCAGGGGCGGCCATGGTTGACCATAGACTGCGGCTCCGAAGGGCTTTCGGCGTTCGTGCATCAGTACGGCCAGTATCCGGAGGCCATATTCATTACTCATGCTCATCTTGACCATGTTGGTGGATTGGAGCGGCTGTTTGTTGCCAGCTATTTCGAAGAGGAGCGGCGCGGCAAGGTGCGGATCTATTGCCCGACAGGTGTCGTGCCGTGGTTGCAGCGGCGGGTGGCCGAGTATCCCAATACGCTGGCGGAAGGTGGCGCGAACTTCTGGGATGCCTTCCAGCTGATCGTGGTTGGCGAGCATTTCTGGCATCGTGGACAACGCTTGACGGTATTTCCGGTTCGCCACCACTGGCCCGACACGGCTTTTGGTCTGCATTTGCCCGGCAGCCTGATATGGAGTGGCGATACCCGGCCGATCCCGGAGCGTCTGGTGCATCTGGCAACAGGAGGCGAGCTGATTGCGCATGACTGTGCATTGCACGGCAATCCTTCGCACGCCGGGTTGGCGGATTTGCAGCGCGAGTACTCGCCCGAGTTGCTTGGCAGGATGGTGCTGTATCACCAGGGCAGTGTGGCGGATGCGGACAGCCTGCGGGCGGCCGGCATGCAGGTGGCCGCGCCAGGACAGACTTGGCGTCTGCCGGTGCCGGGGGCGGACATGGCGACTTTGGCGGCAGATTGAAGCATTGTGTCTGCCCTTGCCAGGCTTGTTTGTTCAAGCTAGAATGCGCGGCTGTGGAGAGGTGTCCGAGTGGTTGAAGGAGCACGCCTGGAAAGTGTGTAAGCGTCTAAACCGCGCTTCGGGGGTTCGAATCCCCCTCTCTCCGCCAGATTTGAATACAAGCCCTTGATTTTTCAAGGGCTTTTTTGTTTATTCTGTGCCCAACCATTGTTCTGGCATTGGCATTGGACTGTCCGGGAAAGGTATTGTTGGAGCTTGCATGGAAACATCCGTTGAGTTGAAGCGTATCCGCTGGCGCTGCCGTCGCGGGATGCGTGAATTGGATCAATTGTTCGAGCGTTACGTGGATCGGCTGTGGGCGCAGGATTCCGAGCAGCAGCGAGCGATTTTCCTACAGCTTCTGGATACCGAAGACGACAAACTGTGGCGGTGGTTCATGGGGTATGAGGAGGTGCCCGATGCCGTACTCGCCGCATTCGTCCAGCGAATCCGCAATTTGCCGCCTTGAGTGGCGGCCGTCGCGGATTGTCGCTGTCTGGCTGGTGGCTCTGATGGTGCTGGCGCCTGTGTCGATATTGGCCAGCAGCGTGCCGAGGCTGCCGAGGTTGCCTTTGGCGGTACTGGCGTTTGCCATCGCGTATCGGTCATGGCGGCAGTACGGCCGACTGCAGCCGGTGCAGCTGAGGATTGGTGTCGATGGCTCGTTGCTGGTGGATGGCGTCCCGCGAGCCGATTGGCGCTTGCACTGGCGTGCCGGGCTGGTTTTTATCTGCTGGTTGGATGCGCAGGGACACAGGCAGGCGCGGCTTTTTGGCCCGGATATTCTGCCGGCATCGCAGCGGCGTGAACTGCGCCTTGCAACACCGGCACCTTCGGCTATCGCTGCGGCACGGGCAATGGCAACATAGCGCGCCTCCGTCATTGTCATGCCCATCATGTTCAAACCTCTGAGTATTGCCATAGGCTTGCGCTATCTGCGCGCCAAACGCCGCAATGGCTTCATTTCCTTCACTTCAATGGCCTCCATTCTGGGCATCGGCATTGGCGTGATGGCACTCATCACCACGTTGGCCGTGGTTGGGGGGTTTCAGGGAGAGATCCGCGATCGCATGTTGCAGATGGTTTCCCATGCCACGGTCAGCGCCGACGGGGCGGTGATGCAGGATTGGCAGGAGGCGATGACATGGGCAAAGGGCGATGCGCGGGTGGTCGGTGTGGCACCGTATATCGACACTCAGGGTTTGATTCAGGGGCCGCGTGAACAGCCGGCGATGGTTCGCGGCATCGACCCGGCGCTGGAGCCGGCAGTTTCGGTGATTGCCGAGCGCCTCAAGCGCGGGCGATTGGACAGCCTCTCACCCGGTGCGTTCAACATCATTCTTGGTCAGGAACTGGCTGCATGGCTTGGGGTGGATATCGGTGACAGCGTGGTGCTGGTGACTTCGCGCATCAGCAGCACGCCGGTAGGCGCGGTGCCGCAGACCAAGCGATTCACCGTTTCGGGGATTTTCGAAGCCGGCCACAGCGATTTCGACAAGGGGCTGGCCCTGGTCAACATCCACGATATTCAGCGTGTGCTGCGAATGGGTGAGGGAGTGACTGGTGTGCGCCTCAAGGTGCAGGACATGGATACGGCTGGCGATGTGGCGCGTGATCTTGCCATTGCCCTGCGCGGACGTTACCGGGTGAGCGACTGGATGTACGAAAATGCCCATCTGTTCCATGCCATGCGGCTTGAAAAAACCATGCTGGGCATTCTGCTTTCGCTGATCGTCTGCATGGGCGCATTCAATCTGGTGTCCTCGCAGGTGATGCTGGTGACCGACAAACAGGCCGACATCGCGATTTTGCGCACCTTGGGATTGAGTCCGAGGCAGGTGATGGGGATATTCATGGTGCAAGGCAGCTTGATCGGCATCATCGGCACGCTGCTCGGGGTTGCCGGTGGAATCGTGCTCACGCTCAATCTGGAGCGTATTGTCGGTGTGGTGGAGAAAATCATGGACAGGAAACTGTTGCCTTCGGATGTGTACTACATCACCGGCTTGCCGACCGATCTGCGGGCGGACGAGATATTGCTGGTCAGTGCGGTTGGCTTGCTGCTGGCCTTCCTTGCCACACTGTATCCGGCTTGGCGGGCTGCCCGCATGGCACCGGCGGAGGCGTTGCGCTATGAATGAAGAAACGATTGCAACATCTGCACCAAAATCGCCGGGGCGTGAGGTGTTGCGCGCCGAGAACCTTGGCAAGACCTATGTCGAGGGCAAGCTGATAACACCGGTTTTCGATGGCCTTTCACTTTCGGTTCGGGCGGGCGAAACCGTTGCCATCATCGGGGCATCCGGCGTGGGCAAAAGCACGCTGCTGCACTTGCTGGGCGGGCTGGATGCGCCAACCATGGGTGAGGTGGTGGTGGATGGTCAGCGCATGAGCCAGCTTTCCAACAGCGCGCGTGGCCATTTGCGCAACCGGACGCTTGGGTTCGTGTACCAATTTCATCATCTGTTGCCGGAGTTCACCGCGCTCGAGAACGTGATGCTGCCTGCCATGCTGGGGAGTCTGTCGGTTGCCGATGCCAGGAACCGGGCACGGCAATTGCTGGAACAAGTCGGTCTTGGCCATCGGCTTGGACACAAGCCAGGCGAGCTTTCCGGCGGCGAGCGCCAGCGTGCGGCAGTGGCGCGTGCCTTGGTGAACAAACCGGTATGCGTATTGGGTGACGAGCCGACCGGCAATCTGGACGAGAAAACAGCGGCCACCGTATTTGATCTGATGCTCGAGCTCAACAATCAGCAAGGAACAAGCCTTGTGCTGGTCACGCATGATCGCAGACTGGCACGGCGCATGGGGCGGATATTGGAATTGCACGGCGGACGCCTGCACGAGCGGCGGCACGACGAGGTGTAAGGGAGGAACGAGCGGGTGAAAGGGTCATGCTTTTCTCCCGCTCTGGCCGCCGCCCTGCTGCTTGGCATGCTGCTGGCCTCACGATTGCCGGCATTGCCGCCGATGGTCGCGAGCATCGCCTTGCTGCTGCTGGCTGCGGGGTTGCTGTGGCAGGGTCGCTCCCGTGCCCGTCTGCTTGCCATGCTGATGCTGGGATTTGCGTTGTTGTGCCTGCACGCGGGCTGGCGACTTTCACGGATATTGCCCGACGAGCTGGCAGGGCAAGTCTTGTGGCTGGAAGGGCAGGTTGAGGGCTTGCCGCAACACGATGCCCGGCGCAGTCGATTCGATTTGCGGTTGAGTCAGCAGGCCGAAAACCCGCCGCAGCTGCGTGGCAAGCGGATACGCGTGAGCTGGTACGAGGAGCGCGCACCGGCGCAGATGGATACGCAGAAGGCGGACAAGGGCTCGGCGCGCTGGCGTTTGGCCGCCGGCGAAACGTGGCGGATGGCGGTATTGCTGCGCCCGCCGCAGGGGCTGCGCAATCCGGGTGGCTTTGATGCCGAGCGACAGATGCTGCTGGACAACATTCAGGCTATCGCTCAAGTGCGCGAGCCGGATGCCGCCGTACGATTGGCGACGGGCCGCGGGATTGATGCTTGGCGTGAGCGGATGTCGGCAAAGATTGCGGCCAGTGGGACGGGCGAGAGTCTGCGCTTCGTGGCTGCGCTGGCTCTGGGGGATACGCGCGGCCTCGACGAACAGGATTGGTACATCCTGCGCGCCACCGGGCTGACCCACCTCATCGCCATTTCCGGATTTCATGTCGGCATGGTGGGGGTTGCCAGTGCGTGGCTGGTCGCCGGGATTTACTGGCTGTTGCCGTATTTGGGGCGACGCCTGCCACGCAGGATGGGGATGGCCATCGGTGCATTGGCCGGTGCTTTGTTGTATCTGTTTGTCAGTGGAAGTTCGCTGCCGACCGTGCGTACCGTATTGATGATCGCCTTTGTCTGCGGTGCGGTATTGCTGCGCCGTCCGGCGTCGGTGGCGCAGAGCGTGGCGGTGGCCTTGATGGTGATCCTGCTGGCCGATCCGCTTTCGGTGTTGCGCCCGGGGCTGTGGCTCAGCTTTGCCGGCGTGGCATGGTTGGCATGGTGTCTGGATGCCCACTCGGGTGGTTGGGTGCGACAGTTTCTGCTGGCGCAGGCAGTGGTGAGCCTGGGATTGCTGCCATTGACAGCGGCCTTTTTTGGTCAGATTTCTGCCGCAGCTCCCATTGCCAATTTGCTGGCCGTGCCGTGGTGGAGTCTGGTGGTGGTGCCGTTGTCCATCTTGGGTGTGCTGGCGGAAGTGATTGGTTCCGGCTGGGGTACCTATTTCTGGCAATTGGCCGAGCAGGCATTTGCACTTGGCTGGCCGCTGTTCGAGGCGTTGTCGGCCTCCCCGTTGGCACTGCACTGGCTGCCCGAGCCCTCGCCATGGGCTGTCCCGTTGGCATTGCTGGGCGTGGCCATTGCATTGCTTCCACGCGGCATGCCCGGTCGGGGCTTGGCCTTGCTGCTGTGCGTGCCCTTGCTCTTTCCCAAGGATGATCGTCCGGCTCCTGGCGAGTTGCACGTGGTTCAACTGGATGTCGGACAAGGGCTGGCGATGTTGATACGCACCCACCGCCATGCCCTGCTGTATGACACGGGACCGGCACAGCCCGAGGGTTTCGATGCTGGCGCTCGCATCGTGGTGCCGGCATTGCGGGCAATGGGGGTTCGGCAATTGGATACTGTGGTGGTGAGCCACGCCGACATGGATCATGCCGGTGGACTTGAGGCGGTGCGTCGCGAGCTGCCAATCCGGCGTCTGCTCGCTCCGCCGGGAGCACCGCTGCAGGCGCAGGAGTGTCTTGCCGGAACGCATTGGACATGGGATGGCGTGACATTCGAGTTTCTCCACCCGAGCACGTATTTCCCTTACCTGGGCAATCAGTCCAGCTGTGTGCTGCGCATCGAAAGTCGGCACGGACGCGTGCTGTTGACCGGCGATATCGGGCACTTGATCGAGGCGCGACTCATGCGGCAGGCAGCCGATGCCTTGCAGGCGGATGTGGTCAGTGTGCCGCACCATGGCAGTGGCAGCTCGTCATCGGGGCCTTTTGTGGCAGCCACCGGTGCATCGTTGGCATTGGTATCGGCAGGACGCCACAATCGCTTTCAGCATCCACGGCCGGAGGTGCTGGCGCGTTGGCAGGACGCAGGTAGTCAGACCCTGATCAGCCATCAGCACGGTGCCCTGCATATCCACCTGGGTACCGATGGAGTGCACTGGCAGGGTGAGCGACAGCGCAAAAAGCGTCTGTGGGATGTCATTGACGCGCAATAGCCTTGTTGTTCTGCGCCTCCCGAGCATCCCCGGAGCGGCTCGGCTATCCTATCGGCTGTTTTGTGACTGCTGTGGGAAACCGATGATCGACTTGGTGAAGGCCGGTGGCTGGCCGATGATTCCGCTGGTGCTGCTTTCCTTGCTGGCGCTCGGCATTGTGGCCGAGCGTTTCTGGACATTGCGGCGTGCTGCGGTGTTGCCGCCGGGGTTGGGGGACGAGGTGCGCCAATGGGCGAGCCGCGGCAATCTGGAGCAGGGACATATCGACGCATTGCGTGAAACCTCGCCGCTGGGGGCGCTGCTGGCAGCGGCACTGGATGCCCGGCATCGTGGCCGCGACGTGCTGCGCGAGAAGGTGGAAGATGCCGGTCGGCATATCGTTCATCGCATGGAGAAATACCTCAATACGCTCGGCACGATAGCGGCTGCCGGCCCGCTGTTGGGGTTGTTCGGTACCGTGGTGGGGATGATCCAGATGTTCCTTGTCATCGGTGATCATGGTGTGGGTGATGTCAACCAGCTGGCCGCCGGTATCGGCAAGGCGCTGGTGTGTGCGGCGGCGGGCATGATCGTGGCGATTCCGGCCTTGATGTGCCATCGCTGGCTGCGCGGACGCATTGCCAACTATGTGGTCGAAATGGAAAGCGAAGCCAGTGCGCTGATTGACGTACTGGATGCGCGCCGCAAGGATTGATGTATGCGAATCAGTAATCGCCGGAGCGAGGACGAGCCGGAACTCAATCTGGTGCCATTGATTGACGTCATTCTGGTTCTCATCATCTTTTTCGTGGTCACCACCACGTTCGACAGCCGTGCGGTGCTGCGCCTGCAGCTGCCCGAGGCGAATGGCGAGCCGAACAAGACGCAGAGTCAGGCACTTTCCGTACTGGTCAATGCCGATGGACGTTATTTCGTCGGCGAGCGCGAAGTGCTGCGCACCGATGTGGAAACGCTCAAGCGCAGCATCGTCGAGGTGGCGGGCGAAGATCGCAATCGTCCGGTGTTGCTGCGTGCCGATGCCCGCACGCCGCATCAAGCGGTGGTGACGGCCTATGAAGCACTCGGCCAGCTTGGTTTTCGGCAAATCATGATTGCCACCGCGCCCCCGGTATCCTCAGCGGGTAAGCCATGAGTGAGGGCGCGGCGCCTCGCGCCACATGGCGGCGTTTGCAAGGCTATGCCAAGCCCTACCGTGGCTTGCTGGCGCTGGCGGCACTGGCGCTGGCGCTGGAGGCGGCTGCCAGCGCCGTCGTGCTGGAAGTGCTGAAGCTGATTGTTGACGAAATCTTCGTCGCCAAGCGCTTTTCCTGGTGGCTGCCGGTCGGCATGGTGGCGTTGCTGTTCGGGCGCGGCCTGTCCGGCCTTGTCAGCGATTACGCCATCGCCAAGAGCGGGCGCAGCGTGGCGCGCGATCTGCGCCTGCAACTGATGCGCAAATACCTGCGCATGCCGGGGCAGCGTTTTGACAGCGAAACGGTCCCCTCGATGCTGACCCGGCTCGGCGCCGATACCGATCAGGTGGCACAAGCGGCGGTGGATGCGCTGAAAGTGACGGTCAGCAGCGTGTTGCAGGTGGTGGCGCTCCTGGCGGTGATGTTCTGGAACAGCTGGAAAGTCTCGCTGGTGTTGCTGGTGCTGGGGCCGGTGATGGCGTGGATGATGAGCAAGGTCGGGCGGCGCTATCGGCGCCTGAACCACGAAATCCAGCAATCGGCGGCGGCCATGCTGCAAACCGCCGATCAGGCGCTGCATGCGCAGCAGGAAGTGAAAACCTACGGTGCCCAGGCCAGCGAGATGGCGCGCTATGGCACCCAGACCCGGCACAACGTCGGCTTGGCGATGAAGGTGGAAGTCACCCGCGGCACGCTGTCGATGTTCGTGCAGACTCTCGGTGCGCTCGGCCTTGCCGCCATGCTGGTGGTGGCTGGGCGCGAGGCGGCGCTCGGCCACTTGAGTGCCGGCGGCTTCATGGCGGTGATGACGGCGATGATCAGTCTGGTGCCGGCGCTACGCCAGATCACCAATGTGCAGAGCATGTTGAACCGCGGCATCAATTCGGCCGAGCGCGTGTTCGCCGTGCTCGATGCAGCCGATGAAACGGACAGCGGCGAGCGCCCGCTGGCACGCGCCAAGGGGCTGATCGAGTTCCGCGAGGTCAGCGCCCGCTATACCGGGCAGAGCGCACCGGCATTGCGCGATTTGAGTTTCGTTGCCCGCCCCGGCACGGTGACGGCCATTGTCGGGCGCTCGGGCAGCGGCAAGTCCACCCTGGTGAAGCTGCTGCCGCGTTTTTACGAGCCCGAATCCGGGCAAATCCTGCTCGATGGCGTACCGCTTGCCGATTACCGGCTGGCCGACTTGCGCCGCCAGATCGCGATGGTCAGCCAGCAGGTAATGCTGTTTGACGGCAGCATCGCCGAGAACGTCGCCTATGGCGAATTGCAGGACGCGGACACTGCTGCCATCGAAGCGGCCATCCGTGGTGCCAATGCGATGGAGTTCATCGAGCGCCTGCCCGCCGGCCTTGCAAGCCCGGTGGGCGAGCGCGGTGGCCGCCTTTCCGGTGGCCAGCGCCAGCGCATCGCCATCGCCCGCGCCATGCTCAAGGATGCCCCGATCCTGATTCTGGACGAAGCCACTGCCGCACTCGACAACGAATCCGAGCGGCTGGTGCAGGATGCGCTGAACCATCTGATGCCCGACCGCACCACCTTGGTCATCGCCCATCGCCTGTCCACCATCGAACATGCCGACCAGGTACTGGTGCTGGACGAAGGGCGTCTGGTGGAGCAGGGCAGCCATGCCGAACTCATCGGCCAGAACGGCCTGTACGCCCACCTGCACCGCATGCAATTCCGCGAGGGCGCATGAGCCGCAAAATGCCGCAAACCCCTGCATGGTGGTATGACGAGGCGATGCCGGTGCCGCTTTCGGCTCGTTTTGCCGCTGGCCTCTACCGCGGGCTGAGCGGGCTGCGCCGCCGCCTGTATCGGGCGGGTCTGATGCGGCGCCATGCCCTGCCGGTGCCGGTCATCGTGGTCGGCAACTTCACTGCCGGCGGCAGTGGCAAGACCCCGCTGGTGATTGCCATCGTCAAGCGCCTGCAAGCGGCCGGCTGGGTGCCCGGCATCGCCAGTCGCGGCCATGGCCGGGCGCATCCGGGCATCGCCCGCTGGGTGGAGGCCGGCAGCGACCCGCACACGCATGGCGACGAAGCGGTGCTGATTGCCCGCCGCACCGGCGCCAAGGTGCGGGTGGACAAGGATCGGGTGGCGGCCGCCCGGGCACTGCAGGCGGCCGGCTGCGATGTCATCGTCTGCGACGATGGCCTGCAACACTTGGCGCTCAAGGCCGATATCCGCATCGAAGTGGTGGATGCCGCCCGTCGCTACGGCAATGGCCGCTTGCTGCCGGCCGGCCCGTTGCGCGAGTTGCCGACGCAGGCCGAGGCCGTCGATTTTCGCGTGATCAACCACGGCATCAGCGCCAGCCTGCCCGAGCCGCAGCTGGGTGAGTGGCCGTTGCGGCAGGTGTTCGGCCATCCGTTTCCGCTGCAGGGCGTGCGTGCCCGGCCATTTGCCGAGTTTGCCGGGCGCCGTGTGCACGCCATCGCCGCCATCGGCCATCCCGAGCGATTCTTCGAACTGCTGCGCGCACAAGGGCTGGGCGTGGTGCCGCACCCATTTCCCGACCACCATGCCTATGTGGCCGAAGACCTGGATTTCGGCAGCCCCTTGCCGCTTTTCATGACCGAAAAAGACGCCGTGAAGTGCGCCGCCTTCGCCCCCGAGGACAGCTGGTGCGTGGCGATCGAAGCGCGCCTGCCCGAAGCCTTCTGGCTGGCGCTGGAAGAACGGCTCGCCACCTTGAGGAAACCTGCCGATGCCTGATTTCATCGTTGCCATTCCCGCCCGTTATGCCGCCTCGCGTCTGCCGGGCAAGCCGCTGCGCCTGCTGGGCGGTGAGCCGCTGGTGCGCCACGTGGCACGCCGGGCGCTGGAAGCCGGCGCGCGCGAGGTATTCGTGGCAGCCGATGATGCGCGCATCATCGCTGCCGTGGCGGATTTGCCGGGCGTGCAGGCGGTGCTGACCGGCAGCGGGCATCTCTCCGGCACCGATCGTCTTGCCGAATGCGCCGAGCTTGCCGGCTGGGCGGAGGATGCCATCATCGTCAATCTGCAGGGGGACGAACCCTTCGCTCCGCCCGAGGGCATCCGCGCCGTGGCGGCGCTGCTGGCCGAAAGCCGTGCACCGATGGCCACGCTGGCCACGCCTGTGAGTGATCCGGCCAGCGTGTTCGATCCCAATACCGTGAAAGTGGTGATGAGCCACGACAATCGCGCCCTGTACTTCAGCCGCGCACCGATTCCCTGGCACCGCGAAGCCTTTGCCGATGGCCGCACACACGCGCCCGACACGCCGAATGTCTGGCTGCGCCATATCGGCATTTATGCCTATCGCGCCGGCTTTCTGCGCCAGTTTGCCGCCATGCCGCCCGGCCAGCTCGAACAAATCGAGTCGCTGGAGCAACTGCGTGTGCTCGAAGCCGGCCACACCATCGCCATCGCCCTGACCCCGGCCAACTTCCCGCCCGGCGTCGATACCCCGGAAGACCTGGCGCGCGCCGAAGTGCATTGGCACAAGATGCGGGCGGATTGAGCGCCATGCCATTCCCGGTGACGTGCCCCTCTATCCCGGATGCCGGCACTGACGCTATCCTCGGCGCATGAGTACGTTGCGAATTGCATTTCTGGCAGCCCCTTCGGAGCAAGCGCGCGAAGCGCTTGCGGCTTTGGCACGGCTGCACGGGCAATGCCGGCCGGAGGAGGCCGATGTGCTGGTGGCCTTGGGCGGGGATGGCTTCATGCTGCAAACCCTGCACCGCCATGCCGCCTTGAGCCGCCCGGTGTATGGCATGAAGCTTGGCACGCTGGGCTTTTTGATGAACCAGCAACGCATGGAGAGCTTGCCCGAGCGCATCGCCGCGGCCGAGCCGGCCCTGCTGCGCCCCTTGCAGATGCAAGTACAGACCGAATCCGGGGCAAGGGTGGAATCGCTGGCGTACAACGAGGTTTCCTTGCTGCGCCAGACCCGGCAGGCGGCACACGTGGCGATTGAATTGAATGGCGAGGAGCGGTTGGACGAGCTGATTTGCGATGGGGTGATGGTAGCGACCACGGCC
>JBHADJ010000079.1:0-6386 GCA_041855065.1 Lysobacter sp. | reverse complement strand
ATGGTGGTCACGGGGGCTTGCCGCAAACACTCGCCGAAGGCACTGGCGCTTGCCAAGGCGCATCCGGGCGAGCTGTTTGCCACCGCCGGGGTGCATCCGCACCATGCCAGCGAATACAGCGCCGAGTGCGATGCCGAATTGCGCGCCCTGCATCAGCATCCGGAAGTGGTGGCGGTGGGCGAGTGCGGGCTGGATTTTTTCCGTGATTTCTCGCCCCGTCCGATGCAGCGCAAGGCGTTCGAGCAGCAATTGCAGATTGCGGTGGATACCGGCAAGCCGCTGTTCCTGCATCAGCGCGATGCCCATGCCGATTTCATGGCGATGATGAAGAATTTTGCCGGCCAGCTTGGCCCGGCCGTGGTGCATTGCTTTACTGGCAGCCGCGAGGAATTGTTTGCCTATCTGGACGAAGACTGGCATATCGGCATCACGGGCTGGCTATGCGACGAGCGGCGCGGCCAGCACCTGCGCGAGCTGGTGCGGCACATCCCGGCCAACCGCTTGATGATCGAAACCGACGCGCCCTATCTGCTGCCGCGCACTTTGCGGCCGATGCCGAAAGATCGCCGCAATGAACCGGCATTTTTGCCGCATATCGCCGAAGAACTCGCCCGCGACCGGGGTGAGCCGATGGCGCATGTCGTGGCGGCCAGCACGGCCACCGCCACCGCGTTTTTCCGGCTGCCGACACTGGCGGGAGCGGCGGCATGAGCGGTGCACACGATCTGCTTGAGCGAGTGCGCATCGTGCTGGTTGGCACCCAGCATCCGGGCAACATCGGTGCGGCCGCGCGGGCGATGCGCACCATGGGTCTGTTTCGCATGGTGTTGGTGGCACCGGAAAAAGCCCCGAACATGGAAACGGTTTCGATGGCCGCAGGGGCGGAAAACCTGGTGTTCGATGCTCCGGTATTTGCAACTTTGGCCGAGGCGGTTGCCGACTGTCGTTGGGTGCTGGGCTGTACGGCGCGCAGTCGCCGGATTGCCCTGCAAGAGTTGTCGCCAGAAGCTGCCGCTGCGGGAGCACTGCAAGTGGCCGGACAGGGGGGCGAGGTGGCGCTGGTATTCGGGCGCGAGCGCACCGGCCTTGACAATCACGAGTTGCAGCTTTGTCACGTGGCCGTGCATATCCCCTCGGTGGAGGCGTTCAGTTCGTTGAACTTGGCAGCGGCGGTGCAGGTATTGGCCTACGAGATGCGCAAGGCGGTACTGGCGCAGTCTGCCGAAACAGCAACTGTCGTGCCCAGCGAGGATGAGGCACCGGCTTCGCATGCCCAGATGGAGGGCTTTTTTGCCCAGCTTGCCCAGACGCTTGAAGCGATCGATTTCCACAAGGGGCGTGCCCCGGAATCGGCCGAACGCAAGCTGCGTCGGATTTTTTCCAGGGCCATGCCCAGCGCCCGTGAGGTGCGCCTGTTGCGTGGTGTGCTGGCGGATGCGCAGCGTATGGCACGTCTGGCGGAGGCGAGGGGCGCGAAAGCTGGCGAAGATGACGGCCGGAGCAATTGAAGCTGCGGGGTAAGGGCCTGATCGGATAGGCAAATTGCTGCCGAGAGCCCCTTTTCGAGAGGTGAAAAAAATCGTGAAAACCCCCGAAATTCCTTGAATTTCGGGGGGGGGGGGTATAATGAAAGCTATTTTAAATGCCAAGGTATTTTGGCTATGTTCAGGTTTTGGGCTGGCTTGATTGTTGCTGTACTGTGCTGTGCTTCTGCTGTAGCCCGGGCTGAAAGGGACACGCTCGTGCTGGGCCGAATAAGCGACGATCCCAAAACCCATTATGCCCAACTCAAGCCGCTGCTGGATTATGTGGTTCCACGCATGCGCAATGTCGGCATCACCCGTGGACGCATCTTGATGGCGCGCGATGCACAGCAGATGGCAAGCTATTTGCGACGCGGTCAGGTGGATTGGGTCAGCGAAACGACAGGCATAAGCCTGTGGTTGCAGGACCGTTCCGGCAGCGATATTTTGCTGCGTGCTGCACGGGGTGGCCGGCTTGATTATCGAACGGTATTTTTCGTGCGCAAGGACAGTCGCGTTGAAAACCTTTCCGGGCTGCTTGGTCAAAGTATTGCCTTTCAGAATGCACATTCCACCACGGCTTATTTTGTGCCGGCCTACGAGCTGCTTGAACAGAATCTGCCGCTCGAAGTGCAGTCCACCCCGCAGGACAGCGTTGGCGAGATGGCCGTGGGTTATCTGTTTGCACGCTCGGAGCGCAACATCGCCACTTGGGTCACCAAAGGTGTAGTGACCGCTGGCGTGATGAGCGACGAGGATTGGGCATCGGCAAGCTATATGCCGCCGGCATTTCGCGACACGCTGAAAGTCATCCATGTCTCTCCCAAAGTGCCGCGGGCGCTGGAAATGGTCAGCCCGCAGATGCCCGAAGCTGTGCGCAATCGGCTGACACAAGTTCTGATGGCGGCGGCCGATGATCCGGCCGCTGCGCCCGCGTTGCAGGCGTTTTTCCACACGACGCATTTTGCGCCGATGGATGCCGATTCGCGCGCCGATCTGGATTATCTGCACAGAGCTGTCGTCCGTGTGAAAAGGGACGTTGAGTAATGCTGGGAATGGGAAAGCTCGGTATCCAGGCGCAAGCCCGCATTGCCATCGTGCTGGTGCTTTCGCTGGTGCTGTTGCTGGTCGGAGTTTTGTACCTGAAACAGGTGCAAATGCACGGAAGAGTGACCGAATTTACTCGCGTGACGTTGCATGATGCCCTGCTCGAACACATGCAGCGCCGGGCGAGCAGTCGTGTCACGGAAGCAGCCGAGCAGTTGGCCAATCCGTTGTACTACTTTGATCTGGAAGCCATTGGCCGGATCGTCAATACCATCCAGAAAATTCCCGACGTAAGCTACGTTTTTGTTTTCGACAAGGATGGTCGCATCATTCACGATGGCAGTGGCGAAATCGCCAGCTATGGTGAAAAGATGCAGGATCCTCTGGCGGACAGTGTTGTTTCCGCAACGACGGCAACCTTGCAGCATGGTGACGGTTTCATTGATGCAAGCAGCCCGATTCTGCTCGGGGACGAGCGTCTTGGCGGGGTGCGTATCGGCTATTCGCTGGAGTCCCTGCTGGCAGGTGAGGCGGCGGCACTTGATGAGCTTGACAGGCAGATGGAAAGGATAGCGCGTCAGCATCGGCTGTGGATCTATGGCCTGATGGGGACGATTGCCTTGCTTGGCTACATCATCCTGCGTTTGGTGCAGTCGCGTTATACCCGACCGGTGAAACAGCTGGCGGATTATGCGCACGCCATCGAAAGTGGCCGATACGAAATCGACATCGTTCCCTCCAAGCGCTCCGACGAGCTGGGGGATCTGGAGCGCGCCTTTGCCCGGATGAGTGTGAGCGTGCGGGAGCACGACAACGAAATCCGCAAACTTGCGTATGGTGATCCGCTGACCGAGTTGCCCAATCGGCATGGCTTCCGAAACCAGCTGGAAATCTATCTGGCCGCGGCGGGAGAAAATACGCGTCTGGCATTGCTGTTCATCGATGTGGACAACTTCAAGCGGGTCAATGATGCCTGGGGGCACGAGGTCGGCGACAATGTGCTTCGGGAAATCACCGGACGAATAAGGCAGGCGATTGAGAAGATTTCCGGGAAACACTTCAGCGGGGAAATCGATCTGGCGCGCTTTGGCGGTGACGAGTTCGTCATCCTTCTGCATTCGCGCGAAGATGAAGATCAGAGCATATCGAAAGCGGCAAAACATCTGGCGCAACGCCTGATCGAGGTTATTGCCCAGCCGGTCAAGCCGGAAGCCAGCGATGTCGAAGTGCGTCTTGGTGCGTCCATCGGCATTACCGTGTTCCCCGATGATGGATTCAGCGCGGTGGCTTTGCTCAAGAATGGTGATATTGCCATGTATCAGGCCAAGGCGGCCGGAAAACAGGGCTATCGTTTCTTCAATCAAAGCATGGCCAGCAGTTTGAACGACCGCATGAAGATGGAGCAAAGTCTGCGGGGTGCCTGGGCGCGCGGTGAAGTTTCGGTGGTTTATCAACCGATATGCCAAATGAAGAGTCGCCAGCTGATGGTGGTGGGCGCCGAGGCATTGCTGCGCTGGAAGAGCCCGGAGTATGGGCAGGTTTCTCCGGCGATTTTCATCGCGCTGGCCGAGGAAAGCGAGCTTATTCTGAGCCTCGGGCTGGATGTGCTGCGTACCGCCTGCCAGGATCTGGCGAGTTGGCGCAAGCAAGGCAAGCAGTATGCCGGCATGTTCGTCTCGGTAAATGTTTCGGCAAGACAGTTGCAGGATGGCAAACTGCCGGAGAAAGTCGAGAAGATTCTGGCCAATATCGGACTGCCTGCCGATGCGCTGCATCTGGAATTGACCGAAACGATGATTCTGGAGGACAGCGGCAAGGTCAACGAAACCATCCGGCGGCTGAGAAGTCTGGGAGTTCGTTTGTGGCTGGATGATTTCGGCATGGGATTCTCCGGCCTCAGCCATCTGCGCCGTTTGCCGGTGGATGGGGTCAAGATCGATCGCTCCTTCGTGGATGGCATGTGCAAGGAGGAGGGCGACAGGATCGTGGTGCAGAACATCATCAACATGGCCAAGGATCTGCGCTTGACCGTGGTTGCCGAAGGGATCGAAGATCCGACGCAGTGGCAGGCATTGCGCGATGCCGGCTGCCAGCTTGGTCAGGGTTACTGGCTGGGCAAGCCGACCAGCTATCGCGGTATTCTCGGTCTGCTGCGATAAGTTCTGCCACCCCCGTGGCCGAGCAGGGTGCAAAATGCTCGGCAAAGCTCTACCATGCCCGGCAAGAAGCAGGGGTACCGGCATGCCGGTTGAGACAGTCCCTTTGAACCTGATGCGGGTGATGCCGCCGTAGGGAGCTTTGCCAAGCCATTTCGATGGCCGCACCGCGCTCGGCGTATGCCTGCTTCGTTCCGCCACGGGTACTGCCCCTCGCCACAGGACGAAGTTCGATGAATGCCATCCCAAGCTCGCTTATTCAGGAAACACAAGCGCTTTCCGCCGAAGTCACCCGCCCGATTCCCGGCTCGCGCAAAATTCATGTCGAAGGCAGCCGTGCCGATCTGCGCGTGCCGATGCGCGAAATCGCCCTGACCCGCACGCCGACCTTGTTTGGCGGTGAAGAAAACGCCGCCGTCACCGTGTACGACACCTCCGGCCCGTATTCCGACCCGGCTGCACGCATCGATTTGGCCGCCGGGCTGGCGCCCTTGCGTGCCGGGTGGATTGCCGAGCGCGGTGACAGCGAGGCGCTGCCCGGCATCACCTCGACATTTGGCCGTGCCCGCGAGGCCGACGAAAAGCTGGCGGCGGTGCGCTTTCCGAATCGCCCCAAGCCACGCCGCGCTGTTGCGGGTGCCAACATCACCCAGATGCACTATGCCCGGCGCGGCATCATCACCCCGGAAATGGAGTTCGTCGCCATCCGCGAAAACCAGCGGCTGGACGCGGTGCGCGAGGCGCATTTGCGCAATCAACATCCGGGGCAGGATTTTGGTGCCGCCATTCCCGCGCGCATCACGCCCGAATTTGTGCGCGATGAAATCGCCCGCGGTCGCGCCATTTTGCCGAACAACATCAACCATCCCGAAAGCGAGCCGATGATCATCGGCCGCAATTTCCTCACCAAAATCAACGCCAATATCGGCAACAGCGCAGTCAGCTCCGGCATTGCCGAAGAAGTGGAAAAGCTGGTCTGGGCGATCCGCTGGGGCGCGGATACGGTGATGGATTTGTCCACCGGCAAGCACATCCACGAAACCCGCGAATGGATTTTGCGCAACAGCCCGGTGCCGATCGGCACGGTGCCGATTTATCAGGCGCTGGAAAAAGTCGATGGCCGTGCCGAGGCGCTGACCTGGGAGATTTTCCGCGACACCCTGATCGAACAAGCCGAGCAGGGCGTGGATTACTTCACCATCCATGCCGGTGTGCTGCTGCGCTATGTACCGCTGACGGCCAAGCGCGTCACCGGCATCGTCTCGCGCGGCGGCAGCATCATGGCCAAATGGTGCCTGGCGCACCACAAGGAAAACTTCCTCTACAGCCATTTTGAAGAGATCTGCGAGATCATGAAGGCGTATGACGTCGCCTTCAGTCTGGGCGATGGCCTGCGTCCCGGTTCGCTCGCCGATGCCAACGACGCGGCGCAGTTTGGCGAGCTGGAAACGCTGGGGGAACTCACCCGCATCGCGTGGAAGCACGATGTGCAAACCATGATCGAAGGCCCCGGCCACGTGCCGATGCAGCTCATCAAGGAGAACATGGACAAGCAGCTGCGCGAATGCGGCGAAGCCCCGTTCTACACGCTGGGGCCGCTCACCACCGACATCGCACCGGGTTACGACCACATCACCAGCGCCATCGGCGCGGCGATGAT
>JBHADJ010000078.1:0-31182 GCA_041855065.1 Lysobacter sp. | reverse complement strand
GTGCCGGTGGGGTGTTGGCCGGGGCGATGCTGTCCAGGAATACGCGAATCACCTTCAAATGGAAGGCGGGGCTGATCCAGGCGGCATAGGCAATCACCAGTTCACGGCTGGCGAAGGTGCCGCCGTTGTGGCCGCGCTTGGAAACAAGCGGGTTCAATTCCCCATTTTTGCGGATTTCATCTACCAGTGCGGCGGTAGAGTCGTTACGGGTGAAGTGTTCGACTTGCGTAGCTTTGTAGTCATGCCCGGCAGCAACGGCGGCGCGATGCAAGTCATTCAGGGAGTAAAGGCCGGCATGCTGGCCTATAGCGATAGTGCCCACGGTCAGGGCATGGGGTGCGGTCATGTTGTGCTTTCCTGTGATTCGTTGGACGAACCGCGCACCGCGCCGCCAAGCGCAGGTGAGCAACTGGCAGGATTGGCGGACCGGGAAAGCGAACCGGCGAGCCTTGCGGCTCTCCTGCCAGCCGCTCATAGAAGAAGCTGGCATGAAAAAAGCCGCGGAAAGGACTCAACGCGGCCTATGCCGCTTTCAATTCAGGCCGCCAAGCCCGGCGTGTGAATTTGCACACGCGGGGGCGAGGTTAGCGGTGGGTTCTGGTTGTGTCAAGCGGTTTTTTCAGCAATCGGTGATTTCCACAAAGCCCTTTTTGCTTGAAGCATCCGTGGCAAAGCGTTGCCCGGTCTGGCCGCCGGGGGTGTTCATCAGGCCGCTGTGATGCTGGCTTTTTTGCAGTTGCCGGGCGATGTCCTCGCACAAGGCCAGGGCGGCCGTGTGCGTAAGGTCATGGATCTGGCCACCGATTTTCACGGTGACAGTCAAGGGATTGTTTTTCATCGGGTTTTTCTCTTGTGCGGATGATGGAAAGGGGGCAATTCCACCTCGGCATGCCGGACGGCCGGGGGGCTGATTTCGCGGATAGCGGAAAGCACCGAAACCCAGCAAAAGCCACAGGCCACGTTCTGGCATTGGTAGGTGATTTCGCGGCTGATGCGGCTTACGGGGTGGCTGCTACGGGCGCGGGCATAGCTGCTGCAATGCGGGCAGTATTGCCGGGGGGCGATATTGCCGGACTGCCGGGGCTTTTCGGGGGGGCGTGGCGCGGTCATGCGCGGCTTCCATTGGCGGCGGCAGATTGGCCCGTGGCGATGCTGTATGCAGGCAGGTTCTCAAGCCATGCGTCGATTTCAGAGGCTCGCCATGCAATCGTTTTGGGTGCGAGCTTTACGCCGGGCGGGAATTTCCCGGCACGGCGCAGCTTGTCGAGCGTTGCCCGTGAGATGTTCACCTTTTGCAAGACTTCCGGGATTCTCAGCAAAAAATCGCTTTTTTCCGGTTTTGCCTCTTTCGTGACTTCCTCGCGCTTCATTGGTTGCGTTTTCCTCTTTCGGCTTCTTTCCCGAAAGCATCGCGGCGAGGTTTTGCGTTGTCACGAAACGGCAAGCGTAAGAGCGCGGTTTACTTGCGACAGCAAAAATCGAGCGGGGCAATTTGTTAAATATTCGTTACGCAAGGAACCGAATTGGAATTTGCAATGGAGAATCATTATCTTCTATATTGTAATACTATAACTAAAAAATAGCGTAAAAATGTGATTTAAGTCACAATTTAGGGCGGTTTTGTTCCCCACTTTTTCCAGACTGGGGAACATGACCGTCAAAAAGGGGACGCAATAAAATCAATGAGTTACGGCATTTGTCCCCATTGTCCCCTTGTCCCCTAAAAAAAGTGCAATCAGCAAAGTGAAAGGGGGGATTTTTGGTATAGATTCAGGATCGCTTGACTCCACTCTATGACAAAAACAAAGCTTCCCAGCAAACATATAGATTTATATACCATTCATATTGCAGAATCTTCTTAACATTTATTTAACGTTCACCCCCTCTATTTTTTGCTGGCTACATTTTTTTAAGGGGACACGTGAACTTTGGGGAACAAGCCTTGTAACTTCATGATTTATATAGGTTTTTTTGTTCCCTTAATTTTTGTTCCCCGGATTTTGACTTTTAAAAGTGGGGAACAAAAATTAAGCCCTGATTTTGGGGGTGCCTCTACGGCGCTCCGTGCGGGGTTTTAAGGGGCAGGTTTCTTGGGGTGGTAGCCCCGGGATAGGCATTGTTTGGCTTCCTCCTTACAGAGTCACATAGCGCGCTAAAAGCGCAGAAAAACCGGGGGGTTTAGGTCGCAGGCGAGGCGCGGGGGAAATGGCGCGCCCTCGCCGCCCCTCCTACCCCCCTATTTCGGCCTGCCTAGGGGTGTTTGTCCAGCTGCATCGAGGGCGCGCCTGGTCTGGTCGCCCGTCAGTGGCCGGGCAGCTTTCTGGCATGGCGAAGGGCTGTGGCGCTTGTATGCCACTGGCAACGGCTCGGCCACGTCGGTGGTGCTGGCCAGCCGCATCGGGACCTGTCAGCTTTGTCCGGTGATAGGTGCGGCAGGTAAGGGGTGGCCATATTTCAAGGCTTCCAGATAATCAGCCCAGTGCTGCATCATTTTGCGCCTTTCCGGCAGGTATTCCGCTTTGTTGTAAACGGCGCTCACGCCTTTCTTCTTGTGCGATAGCTGGCATTCGATTGCTTCGTGAGTGAAGCCCATTTCATGAAGCAGGGTTGAAGCCATATGTCTGAAGCCGTGCCCTACGATTTCGGTTTTGCCGTAGCCCATGCGCCGCAAGGCAGCATTGATGGTGTTGTCACTCATTGGCCGGGTCAGGGGCGAGCGATTGCCGGGAAAAACGAACTTGCCGCGTCCGGTCAGGTGGCGAAGGTCGTCAAGGATTGCAAGGGCTTGCCGTGACAGTGGCACAATGTGCGGTGGATGCTTTGCTTTAGCCGTGGTGCGCATTTTCAGGCGTTGTGCTGGGACTCGCCAAACGCCTTCAGAAAAATCGAACTCGTTCCACTGTGCCTGCCGTAGCTCGCCAGGCCTTACGAAAAACAAGGGAGCCAGCGCCAGCGCGCAGCGTGTGACGTACTGCCCTTGGTAGCCATCAATTGCACGCAATAGCGCGCCGATTGAATCCGGATCAGTGATGGTAGGGAAGTTTCTTTTTTCAGAGGGAGCCAGCGAACCGCGCACCGCGTGCGCCGGGTCGTTTTCGGCGCGTGCCGTGGCAATGGCATAAAGAAAAATCCGGCTCAATACGCCACGCAATTTGTGCGCTGTTTCCAGCGTCCCAGCGTTTTCCAGTCTTGCCAGTATGGCAAGGACATCCGAGGCGCTCACCTCTGCAATGGGCTTGCTTCCAATCCACGGAAAAACATGCTTTTCAAGCCGCATCAGCACCTTGCTTGAATAGCTTTTTGCCCATGTGGTCGAGAATTTTGCAAACCACTCTCGCGCTATGCCCTCAAAGGTGTTCACCGCATCCATGGCGGCCTTCTGCTTGCTTGCCTTGCGCTGTGCCATCGGATCGATACCGTTGGCTATGAGTTGCCTTGCTGCTTCCCGGCCTTCGCGGGCGGCGGCGAGCGAAACGGCAGGATACTTGCCAAGTGCAAGCAATTTTGCCTTGCCGTCAATGCTGTACTTGAGCCGCCACAATTTGCTTCCGGTGGGGAAGGCTTCCAAGTATAGGCCGCCACCATCAAACAGGCGATTAGCCCCATCGGTGGAACACCGCAAGGCATCACATTGCAGCTTGGTCAAAGGGGGGATGATTTTGGGCATTCGGGCAATTTTTGGGGTATATCCCATAGGCCTTAAGAGGATAGGCCGATTGTACCCTAAAAAATACCCCTAAAAACCCTGAACATCAGCGGGTTACATGAAACATCAGGAACCCAATAGCAGGCCTAACTTCCTGAATTTCAAGGTTTTACGAGGCTGGAAAAAGAAACTGGATACCCGTAAAACGTATTCACATGGTGGCCGGAGAGGGAATCGAACCCCCGACACGGGGATTTTCAATCCCCTGCTCTACCAACTGAGCTATCCGGCCTTGCATGAAAGCAAGTGCGCTCTCAAGACCGACTATGTTACGCATGTCTTTCTGATTTGGCAAGCGGGTTTGCAAAAAATTTTTCACGGAAGCCGCACAGCAAAACAGACCGACCTCCGGCAGTCGCACAGTCCTCCAATGAGTGCCAGACTCTCCCGGAAGCACGCAACATCGAGCGGCACACTGCCAAAGAGCCCCTCTCCACTATTGCGACAAACGCCATGCCAAGCCTTTGCTGCACATATCGGCACTCGGCAAACCCCGCCCGGTCGGGATCCGTGCCAACCACTCAAGAACTTGCTCACAAGCACCGTCTGACAGGGACAGCCAGCGATTGCCTGTCAACAAGCCCGACATCCGATCAAGGAGCACCGCCAGGCAAAGGCACAATCAATCATCCCGCCAAAAGCGATCGGTTGCCGACAGCGGTTCGATTGCCTGTCAACAGGCTTGGCAAACATCGTTGCGATCTCTCGGTGGCAATGGCAAGACCACCTTGCACGATTCTCTGACCGACACGAATCCTGGGGAGACATATTTCAATGAATCATCATCGGCAAGAGTCAAAGCAAGGGCACACAGCATCAATGGCAGCCCCCCTTTCAGATGCCCCCCGGCAAGATGACACGCGATAACAGGGCGTCCATGACGATGCATCGACCAATCCTCCCCGCCTCAGCCAGAAGCTCTCCTGCTTCGCAGGGTTTCCGCTCCAGTCAGAGCAAAGCCGATTCTGCACATTGCCATGCATCAACCTTTCTGCTGCATGCCTTGCCATGGCCACGAAAAAGCCGACGCCTTGCGGCGTCGGCTTTTCGGATACAGCTTGTGATGCATCAGCGGCTCGAGCGCACCGCGTTGACGGCCGAAAGGGTATATTGCCCCTCTCCTTGCCCCAGCGCCGTCACCAGCAAGCGTCCCTTGCCATCCGCATCAAGCGTTACGGTCAGACGGGAATTGGTGCCACCGCCGCCATCATCATCGCGCGAATCTTCGATGAAGGTTTCACCATCGAACACCCCCCAGCGCAACAATGCGTCGAAGTTGGTGGCATTCAGCTGGATCGTCACCCGCTGTCCGGGGCGCCCTTTGATCTGGTAGACATCAAAGAAAGTGTCTTCATCATCCGGATCGAAGCTGTCACCCGCCTCCAGCTTTCCACTCACCGAATCGCCCACGGCAAGATCTTGGGCACGAATCGGCTGCGGCTGCGGCCGCGGTGCCAAGCTGATGGTGTAGCTGCCAAGATTTCCTTCACCGAAGGAGAGTGCCCGCACCGCACCCTGACCGCGGCCGTCCAAAGTGATGCGCAAGCGGGAATTGGTACCGGAGCCGCCGTCATCATCTTCTTGCTGCGACTCGAAGTTGCTTCCTTCATAGCGGCCGTATTGGAGGACGGTGTCGAAATCATTCGATTCCATGCGCACCACGAGCTCCTGCCCCGGCTCACCACGGATGCTCCAAATGTCAAAGGGACGACCCGAATCGTCCTCGCTGGAGCGTTCGGACAAATTACCGCGCTGCGTGCTGCCAACGGTCAACGGCCTGACCTCTGGCGGTGCTGCGGGCGGCAGCTGAGTCAAACGCACGGTGTAGCGCCCGGTACCGTTGTCACCCAGTGACGCCACACGAATTTCCACTTCGCCACCTTCGGGCACCGTATAGCGTTGGAGGCTGTTGGTGCCGCTCCCGCCATCATCATTGGAAAGACAGCCCGAGCAATTTTCCGGATTGCTGTCTCCCGGACGGCCAATCGTGAGATAGGCGTCGAAATCACCCGAGTCCAACGCTACGCGGATACGCTCACCTGGCGTGCCACGGTAGCGGTACAACATATGGCGTGCACGCTCGGTGAGGTTGCCAGAAACAGGCTGATCGACTCGCAAAGCCGCCGTCTGTTGGGCATATGCCGATCCGCCAACGAGAGCGGCCACAATGGCGCTTGCAAGACTAAGAGAACGCAAACCCATGATTGTTCCTTCATTAGAAGTGGTGAGAGGAACCCTAAGTCTCCCACGTTCAGAATCATTTTTCATTAGTCCAAATCAAAATGGCAGGTCGATCTTTGCTCAGTACGCCAGCGAATGTTTCACGCCAACCGCATCGCTTTGCCAGATTGCATTTTTATTGCAGCGCAACAAAAAATGGCTTTCGCCAAAAATGAATGGGGGAAAACACACTTTTTTCTTTTTTTGACACGAAATTTGTTGTGTTTTCGTAAATGATGACACTAACTTTTTTGAGGCGGCACCGTTACACGCTCTGCCTGCCTTCTTCCACAGCATGAGAACACCACATGAAACTGACTTCCAGCAAGTTGCATGATGCCATCGTCCTCGCCCTGATCGCCTCGATCGGCGTGGCGGGCAATGCCATGGCACAAGACAGCCAGAGCCAGGAGCGTGCCTTGGACGTTGTCCAGGTCACCGGTACCCGTATTCAAAGCCAGACCATGACGGCCTCCAGCCCGGTCTCGGAAATCGAACAGGAAGCCTTCACCCAGACCGGCAGCACCCGCGCCGAAGATCTGGTGAACCTGTATCCGCAAATGTCGCCGAGCTTCGACTCGTTCGACAACAACGGTGCCATGGGCTATCCCACCGTTGACCTGCGTTCGCTCGGCCCTGGCCGCACTCTGACCCTGGTCAACGGCCATCGCCTGCCGCCGGGTGCCAACGAGTACCGCGATATCTCCATCGTGCCCTCGGCACTGATCAAGCGCGTGGATCTCCTCTCCGGCGGGGCTTCCGCCGTGTACGGCTCCGACGCCATCGCGGGTGTGGTGAACTTCGTTCTGGATACCGACTTTGAAGGTGTCAGCATCAACGCCGGCATGTCGGCCTACCGTCACAAGAATGACGACTCTTACATCACCGGCCTGATGGACAGCCGCGGGTTCAGCTACCCGAGCGGCGACTCCGGCTTCGACGGCTTCTCGCGCAACATCGACGTGGCACTTGGCGGCAAATTTGCCGATGGCAAGGGCCATGCCATGGCGTGGCTCAGCTGGCGCAAGAACGAAGCCCTGTTCCAGGGCGATCGCGATTACTCCTCCTGCGCCCTGAATGCCACGGCCACTGCCTGCGGCGGCTCGGGCACGGCGCCGAACCCCAACTTCCTCGTGACCGACAGCGCCGGTGCGTTCGATGACTGGGCTCACTACGATCCGACCACCGGCGTGTGGGCTGCCGGCATGGGCGAGTTGTACAACTATGCGCCGATCAACTACTACCAGCGCCCGGATACCCGCTACAACTTCGGCGCATCGGTGCGCTATGAAGTCAACGATTACTTCCGCCCGTATGTCGAGCTGATGTACAGCAACCGCAAGAGCAACATCCAGGTGGCTGAATCCGGCACGTTCTTCGGCCAGTCGCTCACCATTGCTTGTAGCGACTCGCTGATCAACACTCTGTGCTCGGATCTGGGCATCGACTCGGCCTCCTCGGTGGATGTGCTCGTCGGCAAGCGCAACGTCGAAGGTGGCCCGCGCAACTTTGCCCACAACACCAACTCCTGGCGCATCGTCGGCGGTGTGGAAGGCGATCTCAATCTGGATTGGAGCTATAACGCCTCCTATCTGTACAGCCGCACCGAAAGCACCGAAACCGCCCGTGGCGACTTCCTCAGCGATCGCGTGGAAGCAGCGCTGTACGGCTGCCCGACGGGTTCGTTCAGCGGCTGCATTGCCTATAACGTGTGGAAGCCCGGCGGCGTGACCGTCGAAGCCGCCAAGGCACTGGAAGGCATCGGCATGTCGCGCACCGTCACCTCGATGGCCGTGTTGAACGGCTACCTGAGCGGCAACTTGGGCTTTGGTCTTGCCAGCGCCAACCACGATCCGGTGAAACTGGTCGCCGGCTACGAATGGCGCAAGGAAACCTATGACTACGTGGCCGACAGCAACATGGCCGCCGGCAACTTCACCGGCTCCGGCGGTCCGAGCCTGCCGCTGGCTGGCGAAATCACCGTGCGCGAACTGTTCATGGAATCGGTCGTGCCGCTGTGGGAAAACAAGGAAGGCCTGCTGAAGAGCCTCTCGCTTGACCTTGGCTATCGCATCTCCGACTACAGCCATGCCAGCAGCCGCGCCGACACCTGGAAGGTCGGTGCCAATGCCGACTTCGGCATGCTGCGCGTGCGCGGTGGCTATAACAAGGCCATCCGTGCGCCGAGCGTGGGCGAGCTGTACGCCAGCCAGCGCATCGCCCTGTTCACCGGTGACGACCCGTGTGCCGGCAGCTCGCCGACCTACACCCTGGCGCAGTGCGCCCTGATGGGCGTGACCAGCGCCCAATACGGCAACATCACCACCAGCCCGGCCGGCCAGTACAACCAGTTCATCGGCGGTAACCAGCAGCTGACGCCGGAACAGGCCAATACCTGGACCTTCGGTTTTGCCCTGCGCCCGCTGGAAAACCTGGACATCAGTCTGGACATGTATGACATCAAGATGGAAGACCGCATCGCTACCGTCGGCGCGCAAACCATCCTTGATCTGTGCGGTGAAACCGGCAGCAGCACCTTCTGCAGCCTGGTCAACCGCAGTGCCGACGGCGACCTGTGGGTTGGCTCGAATCCCGCAACCTCCGGTTATGTCACCAACCTGAGCGGCAACTTCGGCAAGTCCCACCACCGCGGTGTCGACTTCACCTTGGCTTATCGCTGGAACCTCCTGGGCGGCTGGCTCTCCACCAGCTTCACCGGCAGCCGCGTGCTGAAGGCCGAGTACGACAACATGCCGGAAGTCGATGGCACCAAGTACGATTGCGTGGGCAAGGTCAACTCCTCCTGCCAGACGCCGAAGTGGCGCCATATCGCCAATGTCGGCTTCTCGCGTGACAACTACAAGGTCAATCTGCGCTGGCGTCATACCGGCTCGATGGACTACGTGGATGCCATCACCGGTGAAAACCTGACCCGCGACACGCTGTTGGTCAACAACGGCAACAAGGTGAGCAGCTGGAACCTGTTCGACCTGTCCGGCACCATCACCCTGGGTCTGGTGGATTGGACCGTCGGTGTCAACAACATCGCCGACAAGGCACCGCCGATGGTGGGAAGCACGCTGGCCAACAACGCCAACTCGCTGGGTGGCTATGACCAGGCCGGTCGTTACTTCTTCACCAGCATCGGCATGAAGTTCTGATGCCCGCTTGAGTGAAAGCAACAGCAAAGACGGCGAGCCTTGTGCTCGCCGTCTTTGTTTATCCGGCTGCAAAATGGCATGCTTGCCTCCTTTGAAATCGAAGCGAGTGTGCGGCATGAAGCGTTTTTCCATTCTGATGTTTTCGGCGCTCGGGCTGTCTGCCCTGACCTGCCATGCACAACGCCCGCCTGAGCGTCCCACCGCACCGCTCGGCAACACATCTGCCGCCACCGCATCAGCCGCTCCTGCTCCCCTCCCCGCCGTGGTCGCCGCCACACCCGCCGAGCTTGCCCAGTTCCGCCAGTGCATGCGCAATCTGCGCGCCCCGGCACTGGCTGCCGGCGTACAGCCAACGGCATTCGATCAGTATGCGCTTTCCATCTCGCCCGACATGGGCGTGTTGCCGCTCCTGAACCGACAACCGGAATTTTCCACTCCGCTTTGGGATTATCTGGCTGCCTTGGTCGACAGCCGTCGCATTCGCGAAGGCAAAGAGCGTCTTGTCACGCATGCCCGCTTGCTGGAACAGGTCTCCGCCCGCTATGGGGTGGATCCAGCCACAGTGGTCGCCGTCTGGGGCGTGGAGAGCGATTACGGGCAGAACTTTGGCCGTCGCCCACTGCTGCAATCCCTGGCCACACTCGCCTGCTTTGGCCGCCGTCAAGCGTTTTTCCGCAGCGAGCTGCATGAAACGCTGAAAATCCTGCAGCGCGGCGATGTGACAGTGGAAAATCTGAAGGGCTCATGG
Organism: Lysobacter sp.; assembly: GCA_041855065.1. Lineage (GTDB taxonomy): Bacteria > Pseudomonadota > Gammaproteobacteria > Xanthomonadales > Xanthomonadaceae > Solilutibacter. Next base: position 21,347 of record JBHADJ010000078.1, on the reverse strand, counting down.
GCCGGGGCTTTCGGGCATACCCAGTTCATGCCGTCCACCTACAACCGCATCGCGGTGGACATGGATGGCGATGGGCGGCGCGATCTGGTCGGCAGCATCCCCGATGCACTGGGCTCGACAGCCAATTATCTGGTGCGCTCGGGCTGGCGCACCGGCCAACCTTGGGGATACGAAGTCCGCCTGCCGGCCGGCTTCAATGCCTCGCTGGCCGGACGCACACAGCGCCGTCCCCTGCGCGAATGGCAGGCCATGGGAATCCGACGCATCGATGGTGGCAATATTGCACTCCCGGCCGATACGCGAGCCGCCGTACTGATTCCGACCGGCATCCAGGGCCCGGCCTTCATCGTGTTCAAGAACTACGACGCCATCTACAGCTACAACGCGGCAGAAAGTTATGCGCTCGCCATCGCCCTGCTTGCCGATGCGCTGCGTGGTGCACCGCCTTTGCAAACGCCATGGCCAACCGATGATCCCGGACTTGGCCGCGATGAGCGCATGGAACTGCAACGTTTGCTGATCGCTCGCGGCCATGCAATCGGCGCGGTCGACGGCATCCTTGGCAGCAGCAGCCGGGATGCCATCCGTCAGGAACAACAGCGCTTGGGCTGGAATGCCGATGGCCGTGCCGGACAAAAGCTGCTGAATGCTCTGAAAGCAGCTCACTGAAACCGCCCAGCCAGCCTCCGCCCCCGGCGGGGGCCTGAATCTCCGTCGCCACAAATTCATCATCATGCCTCTCCCCGCTGCCGGTCTTGCTTTCGTCCCTTCTGCCGATATCGAGGATCTGTTGGGCGATTTTCTTGCGCGCAAGGCCGATATTCGGGAGGTGTCACTGCGCGGCGTTCACGACAAGCCAGCACTGCTGCGCCGCCTCCGGCAGACGCTCGGCTTTCCGGCCGGTATCGGCCACAACTGGGACAGTCTGGCCGATGCGCTGACCGACCTGCCCTGGCGGCAGACACCAAATGCCGCCGGCTTGCTCCTGTTCCGCCACTGCCGCAGCTTGCAGCAGACGGCGGCTGAAGACTTCCGGACATTCATCGAAATACTCGAAGACAGCCTGGATTTCTGGCGCTCGCAAGGGCTGGATCTGCACATCGTGCTGGAAGGCAGTCGCACGGTGGCGACAAGATAGCGATTCCTGGGCTACCTACTCGCGGCTCCAATCGGATAATTGCCGGGCAATCCGCCAGGATTGCAAGTCACTGCCAATCAGATGATGCCGGACAAGTTCACGCATCATCGGCCGCAATCGTGAAATCGCATCGCGATCGGGTACATGATCCGATGCCAGCGCCAGCAGCGCACGCCCGGGGACTTGCGCATGGCCGCGCGGTGCGCCGCCATCACACCGGCGAGCCCCGTGTTCCGGCTCCATCCAGTAGTCAGCCTGCACATCGACGGGCAGCCCATCACCATCGAGATGCCAATCGAATCCGAGCCCCAGCGCCGCCAGCAAATCCCGCTCGTAACAGCGCAAATGCCAGGCCAGCACACTGGATTCGGCAATCAACATCCCGCGCATTCGCGCATACGCAGCATACAGTTCGGGCATCGGATCATGGCGCGGCACCATCCGCATGGTCAGCTCGTTGATATAGAAGCCCGACAAGGCACCCATACCCGTCAAGCGTGGCGCGGTATCGACCGCCTCTGCGCTTCGCAAGGTGGCAAGTTCGCCCCGCTGCACGGCCTCCATGCGGATGCATTGCAATGGTTGCAAGGCCGCGCGCAGCAAATGGCGTCGTGCGCTGCCCAAACCGCGTGCCACCACGCCGATACGGCCGTGTTCGGCCGTCAGCACCTCCACCAGCAGGCTACTTTCCCGCCAGGGACGGGCATGCAGAACAAATGCCGCCTCGGCAATTCGCATCGTCATGCCGTGCGAGCCAGCCATGCACGCGCCATGCGGCGTAGTGATGCGTCCGTATCGCCGGCGTCGAGCAATTCACGAATATCGCGCCACACAAGTGCCAATGATTCGGCACTGACCACAAAATCCTCATCCGAGCCTGCGCGCACCACGTAGCGCACATCGTAATGCCAGTGGCCAGGTGTCATGCCCGATTGCGGAATCCAGTGCTGATCCAGATCGAATATTCCGGGCATGAGAACCAAGCCGGACAGCCCGGATTCCTCCCGGGCTTCGCGCAAGGCAGCGGCAGCAAGATCGCATTCGCCATCGGCGTGTCCGCCCAATTGCAGCCAGCGCCCGAGCTTGCGGTGATGGGTCAGAAGCACGCGTGTGCCGTCGGCGCTGACCAGCCAGCTGGATGCCGTGAAATGCCCGGCAAGACGGCTGCGCTCGAAAGGGTTTTCCACCTCCTGCAAAAGTGCCGAAAATGCGTGCGCTGTCTCGGCAAGATCCGGCGCTTGGCGGGCAAAGGCAGCCAGTGCTTCGGCCAGCTGCGGAGCATGTGATTTCATGGCCGCAATCTACGCCAGATGCACGATGACGGCAATGCGCGCTGCAGTGCAGCACAGCTTTTCCTTGTCGATGCTTTCCCGGTTTTGATAAGGTTCAGCCGCGTCTTTGCCAAGGTGGCAAGACTCCTTTCATGGAACCCCCTATGCGCACCACCCCCTCCATCTTCCCACCGGCCTCAAGGGCGCATTGCCATGATTGATACATCGCCTTCTCCCGAACGCGAGCCGCGCCTGTGGCAGGCGCTGCTGCCGCTGGTGGTACTAGCGCTGATGCTCGGCACGGCGGTACTGCTGTTCAAGGACGGCAGCTCCTCCGGCCCCAATCAAGCCGCCCTGATGCTGGCCACCATGCTGGCGGCCATCATCGGCCTTGCCAACGGCATCCGCTGGAAAGACCTGCAAGAGGGCATGGTTCAGGGCATTTCGCTTTCGATCGTGCCGATCTTCATCCTGCTGGCGGTCGGCGCGCTGATCGGCAGCTGGATGCTTTCGGGCACCGTGCCCACGCTCATCGTGTACGGGCTGAAGCTGATGCATCCGGCCTATTTCTATCCGGCCGCCTGTCTGGTCTGCGCCATCGTCGCGCTGGCCATCGGCAGCAGCTGGACCGTGGCCGGCACGCTGGGCGTGGCGCTCATCGGGGTGGCACAGGGGCTGGAGATGTCCCCGGCCATCACCGCCGGCGCGGTCATTTCCGGGGCGTATTTCGGTGACAAGCTCTCGCCGCTTTCGGATACCACCAATCTGGCGCCGGCCGCCGCCGGTTCCGAGCTGTTCGAGCACATCCGGCACATGCTCTGGACCACCGTGCCCAGTCTGGTGCTGGCCTTGCTGCTGTTCACCGTGGTCGGGCTCGGCGCGGCGCACAACCGCAGCGAGGCCGGCTTCGATGCCCTGCCGGAGATTCTGCAAGCCCATTTCCACATCGGCCCGCATCTGCTGATTCCGATGCTGGTGGTGCTGGTGCTGGCGATTCGGCGGATGCCGGCCTATCCCACCATCCTGATCGGTGCACTGACCGGGCTGCTGTTTGCCGCGCTGTTCCAGCCCGAGGCCATGCAGGCGCTGGGCGAGGGCGAAGGCCGCTCCAAGGCAGTGGCCATGCTGGTCGGCGGCTGGCAGGTCATGTTTGCCGGCTACAGCGTGGAAACCGGCAACAGCGCGGCCGACGAGCTCATCAGCCGGGGCGGCATGGCGTCGATGCTCTCCACCATCTGGCTGATTCTGTGCGCAATGGGCTTTGGTGCGGTGATGGAGCGCGCCGGGCTGCTGCAACGGCTGGTGCGCGCCGTGCTGGTGCTGGCACGCAGCACCGGCTCGCTGATTGCCGCCACCATCGCCACGGCCTTCGGCACCAACGTGGTGACGGCCGACCAGTACATGTCCATCGTCCTCTCCGGGCGGCTGTATCGGGCGGAATATCAGGCGCGCGGTCTGGCACCGGTCAACCTCTCCCGCGCACTGGAAGATGGCGGCACCCTCACCTCGCCGCTGGTGCCGTGGAATACCTGCGGCGCCTACATGGCCGCCACCCTCGGCGTTGCCACGTTCGACTATCTGCCCTTCGCCTTCTTCAATCTGCTGAACCCGCTGGTGGCCGTGGTGTTTGCCTATCTGGGCATCAGCATCCTGCGCAATCCGGCTCCCGCCCCGGTCAAACCCTGATCTTCGAGAACCTCTGATGGAAAAGCCTTCGATCCACGGCATGTGGTCCTCCCGCCTGATGTTCATCCTGGCCGCGACCGGCTCGGCGGTCGGGCTGGGCAACATCTGGCGCTTCCCCTACATGGCCTCGAACAATGGCGGCGGCGCCTTCGTTCTGGTGTATCTGCTGTGCATCGCGCTGGTCGGCCTGCCGATTCTGTTCGGCGAAGTGCTGATCGGTCGGCATGGCCGCCTGAGCCCGATCAACTCGCTGCGCAAGGTGCTCAAGGAAAGTGATGCCTCGCCTGCCTGGGTCAGCATCGGCTGGATGGGCATCGTCGCCGGTGTGCTGATTCTCGGCTTCTATTCGGTGGTGGCCGGCTGGACGCTGCACTATGTCTGGCTCTATCTCAAGATGCTCGTTGTCGGCGGCCAAATCAGCGACCCGGGCGCGACCTTCAACAGCCTCCTGGCCAACCCGCTGGAGCTTTCGCTGTGGCACAGCCTGTTCATGCTGATGACCGTGGCCGTGGTGGCGCTAGGCGTGGAAAAGGGGCTGGAGCGCGCCGTGCGCTTCCTGATGCCGGCGCTGTTCCTGATGCTGTTGCTCCTGGTCGGCTACGGCTTCACCACCGGCCACACCGGCGCAGCCCTGGAGTTCCTGTTCCGCCCGGATTTCTCCAAGATCACTGGACAAGTGGTGCTGGCGGCGATGGGGCAGGCCTTCTTCACCCTCAGCCTTGGCATGTGCACGATGATGGCCTATGGTGCCTATCTGCCGCGCGAAGGCGTTTCCATCCCGCGTTCGGGCATCGCCATCGCGCTGACCGATACCAGCGTGGCGCTGCTTGCCGGAATGGCGATTTTCCCGATCGTGTTCAGTTTCGGCATCAATCCGGCCGGCGGCGGTCCCGGCCTCATCTTCACCTCGCTGCCGCTGGCCTTCAACGTCATGCCGCTCGGTGCCCTGTACGGGCTGGCGTTCTTCATCCTGCTGGTGCTGGCGGCCTGGACGTCCTCCATCTCGATGATGGAACCGGGCGCTGCCTGGCTGGTCGAGCGCTTCGGCATCGGCAGCCGCAAGCGCGCCTCCCTGCTGCTCTCCTCGATCTCCTGGCTGCTCGGCCTTGTCTCGGCGCTCTCCCTGAACCACTGGTCGCACATCAAGCTGCTCGGCCGCGACATCATGGGCTTCATCGAGTTCATCGCCAGTGACTTGATGCTGCCGTTCGGCGGCATGCTGATCGCGCTGATGGTCGGCTGGGCCATCAGCGAAAGCATCCTGCGCAAGGAGCTGGCGGAGCTGTCCAACGCCCAATTCAAGACTTGGCTGTGGATCGTGCGCCTGATCTCGCCGGTGCTGGTGCTGCTGGTGCTGGTGCACAGCCTGTTGAAGTAACCGCAGGCAGGTGTTGGGGCTGCCAGCGCCACCATGAACCTTGCCCGGACGTGTGCCAGTTATCGCCGGAAAACCGCCTCAGCCCTTGCCAGTGGTCATTTTGACAAGGGTGCGGTCTTTCAGCACGAAATGGTGATAAAGCGCCGCGCCGGCATGCCCGAGAATCAGTATCCAGACCAGCCATGCACCGCCTTTCTTGTGCACGAAGTCGATGGGCTTTTCAAACGCCTCGAAATCAAGCCCCATGCCGCCTTCCACCACGGTCTTGAAAGCTTGGGTATCGGCAAACTTCGGCACATCGAGTACAAAGAACCACTCGGTACCCACACCGGTACCGAGGTAACCTGTCAGAGGCATCAGAATCAACACGCCGTACAGCGCCCAATGCCCCAATTTGGCCGCCCGATGCGCCATCGCACTGCCCGGCTCAGGCTTGGGATGCGGATTTGCAAGCGTCCAGATCAGCCGCAACACCACCACGACTGCGATGCTGAGCCCAAATGACAAATGCAACTGCAAGGCCGTCCAGTTTTCCGGCGTGTTTTTTTCGGTGAACCAGTGCCGGTAATACACCGCCATATAGGCTGCAAGAAAGAGCGCCGCGGTCAGCCAGTGTAAAGTTTTGGCCACCGTGCCGTAATTGAGTTCGCTGTTCTTCCACATCCCAACACCTGATTTCGCTGCTTGTCCGTCCTGGCAAAAGTGTAGTGAGCCGCTTCAAACACTTGCCGCCCGGCCTTGGAACGCTGTGTTGCGCCCCCCACCTTCCGAAACGGAAATACACGGTAGAATCCGCGCATGAGCACCCTCCCCTATGATCCCGAACGCCTTGCCCGGGCGGCGCAGCTGCTTTGCCAGAACGTGCGCGAACTGGGCGAAGCCGGCTGGACGCCTGCCACCAGCAGCAACTTCTCCCTGCGCATCGATGCGCAACACGCCGCCATCACCGTCTCCGGGCGCGACAAGCGCCGCCTCGGCAGCGAAGACATCATGGTGGTGGACATGGAAGGCCGGCCGGTCGCCACTTCGCTGCGCCCTTCCGCCGAAACCCTGCTGCATACCCGCATTTACCAGCGCTTCCCGGACATCGGCTGCGTGCTGCATACCCATTCGCTGGCGCAAACGGTGGCCTCGCGCCTGTTTGCCCGGCAAGGCCATGTGCGCTTTGCCGATTACGAGCTGCAAAAGGCCTTCCACGGCAACACCACGCACGAGGGCCACATGGACGTGCCGGTCTTTGCCAATACCCAGGACATGACGGTGCTGGCCGCCCAGGTCGATGCTGCACTCGATGCCGGGCCGCTGTGGGGCTACCTGATCGAAGGCCACGGCCTGTATGCCTTTGGCCGCGACATGGCCGAAACCCGCCGCCATCTGGAGGCGTTCGAGTTTCTTCTGCAATGCGAACTGAAAATGATGGAGCTGACCCGATGAGCCGCCTGCGCCTGTTCAATGACAACGACCCCGGCAGCGTGCTGCTGGAAACCCGCGAACACGCCGCCATCGCCGCCGAGCTGGACAAGGTCGGCGTGCTGTTCGAGCAATGGCAGGCCAATGCTCCGGTCAAGGCCGGCGACAGTGCCGAGGCCATCATGGCCGCCTACCGCACCGACATCGACCGGCTGGTCGAAGCCAACGGCTTCAACAGCGTGGACGTGGTGAGCATCGCCCCGGACCACCCGCAACGCAACGAGATGCGCGCCAAGTTTCTCGAAGAACATACCCACAAGGAAGGTGAAGTGCGCTTCTTCGTCGATGGCAGTGGCCTGTTCTCCCTGCACATCGGCGACAAGGTGTACGAGGTGCTGTGCGAGAAGGGCGACCTCATCTCCGTGCCCGACGGCGCCACGCATTGGTTCGACATGAGTGCCGAGCCCGAGTTCGTCGCCATCCGCTTTTTCACCAATCCCGATGGCTGGATCGGTGACTTCACCGGCAGCGACATTGCCCAACGCTTCCCGCGGTACGAAAAATGACCCGTCTTGTTCTGACCGACATCGAAGGCACCACCTCCAGCATTTCCTTCGTCAAGGACGTGCTGTTTCCCTACGCCCGCAAGGCACTGCCCGATTTCGTGCGCACCCATGGTGCTCGCCCGGAAGTGCGCCGCTGGCTGGACGTGGTGGGTGAGGAGGCCGGCGCCCACGACGATACGGCCATCATCGCCACCTTGCAGCGCTGGATCGACGAGGATCGCAAGCACACCGCCCTCAAGGCGCTGCAAGGGCTGATCTGGGAGGCCGGCTATCAAAGCCGCGACTTCCGCGCCCACATCTATCCCGATGCCGCCCCGGCGCTGGCTGCCTGGCATCAGGCCGGGCTGAAACTGGCAGTGTATTCCTCCGGCTCGGTGCCGGCGCAGAAACTGTTCTTCGGTAACGCCGAGGCCGGCGACCTGCTGCCACTTTTCAGCGCTTTCTTCGATACCGAAATCGGCCACAAGCGCGAAGCAGCCAGCTATCGCCGCATCGCCGAAGCCCTCGCCCTGCCCGCCGCCGAGATTCTGTTCCTCTCCGACGTGGTGGAAGAACTCGACGCCGCCCGCGAGGCCGGCATGCAGACCTGCCTGCTCGACCGCCGCGAGGACTACCCGGCTCCGCGCACGGGTGAGGCCTGCAATGGCCATCGGCGTACGGAGTCGTTTGCCGAGATCCATCCGGCATGAGCATCCGCAGCCTCCCTACACCATTCGAAATCGACGGTGATCCTGACGCGACCGAAATGCTGCGCGCCTGGATTGCGCATGGCGAGCTGCATGTCTCGCTGCTGCTTGGCATGTGGGCCGATGCCGAGGACAGCCAAATAGACGAATGCGAGGCGTGGGGGCAGCTACTGGCCGACCTTGCCCGACATGTGGCCAACGGCATGGCACAAAGTCACGGCTGGGCGGTGGAAGACACATTCGCCCGCATCCGTCGGGCGTTCGAGGAAAACAGCCGTTATCACACCCAACGCATTGAAGGCTTCTTCCCCGATTGATCTGCAGGATGCCGTTGCAGCGACGTGGCCTTTTGTCCCTGATTGTCAATCACCGCCGCCAGTGGCGAAAAAGTCCTGCGCTGGTTTGACACCGATATCCTCGACCACGAGGGCGAAGTTGTCGCCCGGGTACGCAAACAGCTGTACGTCAGGCGCAAGAAAGGCCGCTGAAGCAAGGCGACTCCGGGGCGGCAAAGCCCTTGACCTTGTTTCGCCAGCGGCATTGCATAAAACCCATGCCGAAGCTGCGGAAGCTACTCTGCCCCACACTCGTCAAGCATTCGAGAAAAACCGGCGGCTGGAGCGATGCCCTCGGATGGATGGCCAGCCAAGCGTCTGTCGGCAAGCGATGACGTGCACACGTGCGGCAAGCTGCCTCGCAAGTTTTCTGCTATCATCTTGCGGCTGCCTTCAAGGCAGTCATGCCGGTCATCCGGCGAATTCACACCTGCTGTTGTTACCCGCGCCGGGGTGTTCTCGCAAGAGAATCTGTCGCGGAGGCCGCAGGGAGGCTCAACCCCGGAACTTGCCGCATCACGGCGCAGAGGCGCCCTGCCACAACTTTCCACTGGCAGGATGCGGGCAGTTCCCCATCACAGGAAACATTGCAATGCCCCAGATCACCATGCGCCAGATGCTCGAAGCCGGCGTGCACTTCGGCCACCAGACCCGTTACTGGAACCCCAAGATGGGGCCGTACATCTTCGGTGCCCGCGGCAAGATCCACATCATCAACCTGGAAAAGACCGTTCCGCTGTTCAACGACGCGATGAACTTCATTTCCAAGGTGGCGCAGAAGAAAGGCGTGGTGCTGTTCGTCGGCACCAAGCGCAGCGCCCGTGACGCCATCCGCGAAGAAGCCGAGCGTTGCGGCATGCCGTTCATGACCCAGCGCTGGCTGGGCGGCACCCTGACCAACTTCGCCACCATCAAGAAGTCGGTTGCCCGTCTCAAGGAACTGGAAGCGGCCGAAACCGACGGCACCTTCCAGAAGCTGGTCAAGCACGAAGTGCTCGGCCTGCGCCGCGAGCGTGAAAAGCTCGAAGCCAGCCTCGGCGGCATCAAGGACATGGGGCGCCTGCCCGATGCCCTGTTCGTGATCGACATCGGCCACGAAGACATCGCCATCAAGGAAGCCAAGACCCTCGGCATTCCGGTGATCGCGGTGGTGGACACCAACTACGATCCGAACCTGGTGGACTACGCCATCCCCGGCAATGACGACGCGATCCGCGCCGTGCAGCTTTACGCCCGTGCCGCCGCCGATGCCGTGCTCGAAGGCAAGGCCGCTGCCCCGAACGCTGCGGTGGTGAGCGAAGAAGAGTTCGCCGAAGCCGCTGCGGCTGAAGAAGCTGCCGAATAACTCGGCGCTGTCGTGTTCCAAACTCCCGCCTTCGGGCGGGAGCCTTTTATCATCCCAAGGAATCTCCAATGGCTGAAATTACTGCTTCTCTGGTCAAGGAACTGCGCGAGCGCACCGGCGCCGGCATGATGGAGTGCAAGAAGGCACTGTCCGAAAACAATGGCGATATCGATGCCGCGGCTGAAGCCCTGCGCAAATCCGGTCTTGCCAAGGCCGACAAGAAGGCCAGCCGCGTGGCGGCCGAAGGGCGCATTGCCGCCGCTCAGGACGGTGGCCGCGCCGTGCTGGTCGAAATCAACTCGGAAACCGACTTCGTGGCCAAGGACGACAACTTCGTCAACTTCACCAACACCGTGGCCGCCGCCGCACTGGCCGCCAATGCGGCCGATGTGGAAACGCTGAAGGCCGTCAAGCTCGCCTCCGGTGAAACGGTGGAAGAAGCGCGTGCCGCCGTCATCGCCAAGGTGGGTGAAAACGTGCAGGTACGCCGTCTCGCGGCCGTGGACAGCAGCAACAACGTGGCCGGCTACGTGCACGGCGGCAAGATCGGCGTGCTGGTCGAACTCAAGGGCGGCGATGCCGAGCTTGCCCGTGGCCTTGCCATGCACGTGGCTGCCATGAACCCGCCGTACAACAAGCAAAGTGACGTGCCGGCCGATTTCATCGCCAAGGAAAAGGAAATCGAGCTTGCCAAGATGAGCGAAAAGGACAAGGCCAAGCCGGCCGAAATTCTGGAAAAGATCATCAGCGGCAAAATTGCCAAGATCGTCAACGAAGTCAGCCTGTACGGCCAGCCCTACGTGCTGGACACCGACAAAACCGTGGAAGCGGTGCTGAAGGCCGCCGGTGCCGAAGTGGTCGGCTTCCAGCGCCTTGCGGTCGGTGAAGGCATCGAAAAGGTGGTGGAAGACTACGCCGCCGAAGTGGCCAAGGCCATGCAGGTCTGATGCCTGCCGGCAATTGCCCAAAACCCCTGTCAGCGATGGCAGGGGTTTTTTGTTTTTTGACTGTGATTTGTTGATGAACTGGTTTCCCCTGAAAACCCTCGGCCTGTTCGTGCTGACGGCCTTGGCCGAAATCATCGGCTGCTATCTGCCCTGGCTATGGCTCAAGGAAGGCCGCTCGGCCTGGCTGCTGCTGCCGGCCGCGGTCAGCCTGGCATTGTTCGCCTGGCTGCTCACCCTCCATCCGCAAGCCGCCGGGCGTGTCTATGCCGCCTATGGCGGTGTTTATGTGGCCGTGGCCTTGTTATGGCTGTGGCGGGTGGATGGCATCAAACCCGCCGCCAGTGATTGGCTGGGCATTGCCCTGTGTCTTGCCGGAATGTTCGTCATCATGCTGGGGAGCAAAAGCGGCTAAACGCCCCGGACGACCAATCGCGTCGTCGCGACAGTGACAGCCACCATGAAAAGGGCGCGGACAAATGTCTTGCCGCGCCCTTTCGAACCGGAAGGCAATAGCCTTCCGTGCATGGCTTCACGCCTTCTTGCTGCTGGCCTTTTTGCTGGCGGCTTTCTTTGCCTGCGCCCCGGCCTTGGCGACGGCTTTCTTTACCGCGCGCACGTCTTTCGCCACGGCCTTTTCAGCCTTGGCAACCTTTTTCTGCACGACTTTCTTGACTCCCGCCGCCTTCTTGGCCGCCTGGGCTGCCACTTTTTCCCCCTCGGCAGCCACCGTTCTGGTGACCTTGGCGACTTTTTTCTCGACAGTCTTTTTCGCCGTCGCCGCTTTCTTTGCCACCACCTTGCCGGTTGCCTTCACTTCCGCAACTGCCTTCTTGACCGCTTTGGCAGCTTTTTGCTGGCCGGCATTTTTCTTGGCGTTTGCCTCTTTTTTCTGCGCTGCAAGCCGCTTCACCGCCGCAGTCTTTTTACCGGCGCCCTGCGCCTTCAGAGCCTCAGCTTCTGCGCGTGCCTTCTCGGCGGTCGCGCTCAACTTTTTCTTGGTGTCATCGGTGGTTTTCTTGACGGCTTTGCTCGCCGCCGCCACTTTTTTGTCAACGGCCTTCTTGGTGGCAGCCACTTTCTTGCCAACCGCTTTCTTGGTCGCAGCCACCTTCTTCTCGGCTGCCGCTTTGGTGGCGGCGGCTTTCTTGGCAACGCTCTTGCTGGTTGCTTTCACCTTCTCGGCCGCTGCCTTGCCGGTCTTCTTTGCCGTGGCAACCGCCTTCTCGGCCTTGGCCATGGCTGCATGGCCGAGTTCCTCAGCCGATTCAACGGCGCTTTCCACCGCGCGTTTGGTTTTGTCGGCAATGCCTTGGGTTTTCTTCTTGGACATGAGCCCTCCTCGTGGGCGCAAGACAGGGGAAATGAAACAACATGCGAGCCGCTACCAGAGCAAGCCAAGCGTCCCGCCCAAGCGCTTTCCTGCAGCCATTACGCAAGCCCCATGAAAGCCCTCGTGATCGAAAGATAGCAAAACTTTTACTCCGTGAGGCATTTGTTCTTGACATTCGTTTTTCATTTGTCCTGTATCCTTCAGGAAACATTGATGCCCTTGTTCGAAAGGGAAGAGTCCCCATTCTCTGCATCAAACCACAGCAGTTCTCGTCCATGAGCCCTCGTTTTTCTTCTGCCCACCGCCCTGCCCTGCCGATGTTGCTGGCACTCACGCTGGCGGCGGGGTTTGGCGGTTTTGCCGCCACTTTTCTGCGCTCGGGCTTGTCCTCTCCGGCTGAAGCGCAGGTTGCCGCGCCGCCGATGTTGGCCACGCCACCGGCTCCGGTCGGCAACCGACAGTCACTGCCATCATTGGCCCCCATGCTCGAGCGCAGCATGCCGGCGGTTGTCAGTGTCAGTACTCAGCAGCGCATCCGAGTCAGCCCGTTCGGCAATGACCCGATTTTCCGCCGGATGTTTCCCGAGCTGACCCAGGAGCGCATCAACGAATCACTCGGCTCCGGGGTAATCGTCGATGCCAGTCAAGGCTATGTGCTGACCAATCATCATGTCATCGAGGGAGCCGACGATGTTGCCGTCACGCTTTCGGATGGCCGCAAACTCAAAGCTCGCTTCATTGGCTCGGATCCGGATACCGATATCGCTCTGATGAAAATTCCGGCCGAAAACCTCACCGCGATGCCGCTTGCTGACAGCAGCCTGCTGCGGGTGGGCGATTTCGTGGTGGCCATTGGCAATCCATTCGGCTTCAATCAGACCGTCACTTCCGGCATCGTGTCGGCGGTCGGCCGCAGCAACTTGCCCGGCGTGGGTTTCCAGAATTTCATCCAGACCGATGCCAGCATCAACCCCGGCAATTCCGGGGGCGCACTGGTCGATCTGAACGGCCACCTGGTCGGCATCAACACCGCCAGCTTCAATCTGCAAGGCTCGCAGGCCGGCAATATCGGGCTCGGCTTTGCCATTCCCGCCAATCTTGCGGCCAGCATCATGCGCCAACTGATCGAGAACGGTCAGGTTCGGCGCGGCACGCTCGGTGTCGAGACTCAGGATATCGATGCCCGTCTCGCTCGGGCACTTGATGTGGAAGCCGGCAGCGGTGTGGTGGTCGTACGCGTGATTGCCGGCTCCTCTGCCGAACGCGCGGGACTGGAAGTGGGCGACATCATCCGCCACGTCAATGGCCAGCGCATCGGCAGCGCCGAGGAATTCCGCAACCTGCAAGGCTTGCAGGCGCCCGATGCCCGGCTTGTTCTGGAGATCCTGCGCAATGGCCGTCCGCTGAAACTTGCCGCCGAATTGCAGGAACAACCACGCGATGGCGACAGCCTTGACGCCCGTCTTTCCGGTGTCACCTTCGGCGAATTGCCTGAATCACTGCGCCGCCAAGGTGCCAGCGGCGTGCAGGTAACTGCCGTGGCGGCCAATAGCCGAGCCGCACGCGCCGGGCTGCGTCCCAACGATGTGATTCTTGCCGCCAGCAGCGGCGAGTTCACCGACCTTGCCAGTTTCCGTGCCAGTTTCCGAAATACTCCGCAACAACTGGTGCTGCGCATTTGGCGCGATGGTCAGCGTGGCCAATTGCTGATTCCCTGATACTCTGTCCCTTCCCTTCAAGGAGTTCAACCATGAGCAATGTCAAAGAAAACCTCGCCGAAGCCGGCAGCCATCTCAAGCAAGCGGCTTCCCATGCCAGCGACTCCATCAAGGGGGCTGCCGCAGCCGCCGGTGACGAACTGCGTCTTGGCCGCGCCAACATCAAGGCCGAGCTGGCCGACACCGCGGTTGCCGGCCTGTCTGCCGCCGAAGAAATGGGGGTGGCCGCCAAGGAGCAGATGGATGTGCTGATGGAAAAAAGCCGCGACATGATCGACAGCGCCGCCGAGTTGATCCGTGAGCGTCCGCTGACCGCCTTCGGCATTGCCTTTGCAGCGGGCTGGGCGATTGCCAAGCTTGCCCGTTCCGGCAGTGGTGACAAGTAAGCCGCATGGCCGACACGCCTGATACTCCGCCCGAATCCAGCCAGTCTCCCGATTTTCTGGAGGCATTTCGTCAGGTGGGCGAAAGTGGCCAAGCCAGTCTGCGTGCCGGACTGGCTTCACTCAAGGCGTTGCGCAGCCTGTTTACCGCCGAGCTGGCCTTGGCACGCGGTGCGCTGGGACGCAGTTTGGCTTTTACCGCCGTCGCGATCGTTGCCGGTGCAGTCGGCGGGCTGCTGCTGACCGCCACCCTAGTGGCGCTGCTGGTGAAATTCGGTCTTTCCATCTGGCTTGCACTGCTCAGTGTCGGCCTGTTCTGCCTTGTCATCGCCGGGCTGTGTGGCTGGCTTGCCATGCGCTATTTCGCGCATACCCGCTTTCGCGCCACGCGCCGGCAATTGGCACGACTCGGGCTCGGCGACGACGACGATGAGCCCGCTCCACCCGGTACACCTCCAGAGGCGGTATGAGCTTTCAGAATCTCATCGACAAAGTGCGGCATGCCGAGCAGTCCGTCGAGGCGCACGAAAAAAGTACCGCCGCCGATTTGCGCCAACTGCGCGCCAGTTGGCGGCAAGCCTGGACACCGGGCCGGATCGTGCTCGCCGGACTCGCCAGCGGCTTTGTGCTTGGGCGCTCCAAGACATTGATGCTGGCCGGCAGCAGCGGTTTCTTCCAGATGGCGGGCAGCGTGTCCAGCGCCTTGCTGAAAGCCGCGCTGCAAACAGGTGCTGCTGCCGGGCTTGGCACCGAGGCCGCTGCCCAGGCGGTGCAAGATACTTCTCCTCCGATACCCACCCCAATGCCGACCAGCGCTGCCGATGCCGAGAATGCAGGCGCAAGCGAAAGCCTGCGTCAGCATCACGAGAAGTTGCGTCGCGATGGCCTCGTATAACCGGGTGCAAGCCCGTTCCATCCGCGCCATCACCCTCGATCTTGACGACACCCTGTGGCCGTTCGCGCCCATTGGCGAGCGCATCGAGCACACACTGCACAGCTGGTTCGAACAACACGCCCCCAAGGCGGCACAAAAGTTTCCCATTGCAGTGATGCGCCGTCTGCGCGAGCGCGTCATCGAGCGCTTCCCGCAGCAAGCGCACGATGCCAGTTGGCTGCGCCGCAAGGGCATCGAAATCGCACTGGAAGAAAGCGGCGAGGACACCGCCCTTGCCGATGCCGCGTATGCGACGTTTTTTCTCGAGCGCAACCGGGTGGATTTCTATCCCGATGCCCGCGCCGCACTGGAGCGGCTGGCTGCCAGAGTGCCCCTGTGCGCCCTGACCAACGGCAATGCCGACCTGGCGCACATCGGCATCGATCATCTTTTCCGCGCCCACGTCACCGCCCGCCGCTTTGGCCGCGCCAAGCCCGATGCCGCCATCTTCCATCACGCCTGCGACACCCTGGGCCTTGCCCCTGGTGAAGTGCTGCATGTGGGCGATGACGTGGAAGCAGACATCCACGGTGCCCACCGCGCCGGGCTTGCCACTTGCTGGCTGCATCGCAGCGATGCGCTGGAAAAGCATCCGCGCTGGCCCCGGCGCGAGTTTCTGCCCGACCTCACCTTCCCCACCCTGTGCGCTCTGGCCGACTGGCTGGAAGCACAACCTCTGGAGCCATGATGAATCTGCCCGGTTTTACCCGACAAAGTGACCAGCCCCGGCCCCTGTACTGCCTGACCCAAGCGAGCTATGGCGACTGGCTGGCGACACAAACACCCGCCGTCCGCGCTTGGCTTGATGCCCAGAACTTCACCGCCGCGCCCGGCACTGCCATCCTGTTGCCGGACAACGACGGCATCGCCGCCGCCATCATCGGCATCGACAATCCGCACGACCCGATCAGCCATGCACACGCCCCCTTTGCACTGCCGACGGGGGATTGGCAGCTTGCCAACGAACTGGATGGCCCCGCTCGTCAAGCCTTGGCGCTCGGCTGGGGACTGGGCAGTTATCGTTTCAGCCGTTACAAAAAGCCATCGCGCGAACCCGCACGCTTGCTGATTGACCACGGTATCGAAGCCCAAACGCTCGATATTCTCGCCGCCTGCGTGCGCGTGCGCGACATGGTCAACACCCCGACCGAGGACATGGGCCCGGAGCAGATGGAAGCACTGCTCGAGAAAATTGCCCAAACCCACGGCGCCCGGCTTGACAGCATCCGCGGCGACGAACTGCTGCGACAGAACTTCCCCGCCATCCATGCCGTTGGCCGCGCCTCGCATCGCGCGCCGCGCCTTCTGCATCTGCAATGGGGCGACCCCGCCCACCCGGCCATCGCGCTGGTCGGCAAGGGCGTGTGCTTTGATACCGGCGGCCTCAATCTCAAGCCCAGCACCGGCATGCGCAACATGAAGAAGGACATGGGTGGCGCCGCGCACGCGATTGCCCTGACCGAGCTCATCATGAAGCGCGGCCTGCCGGTACGGCTATCGTTGTTCGTGGCGGCCGTGGAAAACGCCGTCGGCCCCAATGCCCTGCGCCCCGGCGAAATCATCGCCACCCGCCAGGGGCTGTCGGTGGAAATCGACAATACCGACGCCGAAGGCCGACTGGTGCTGTGCGATGCACTGACTCGCGCCGCCGAAGATGCTCCGGCCCTGATTCTCGACTTCGCCACCCTGACCGGGGCCGCCCGCATTGCCCTCGGGCCCGACTTGCCTGCGCTCTACAGCAATGACGATGCGCTCGCCGATGAATGGCTCGCTGCCGGCCGCACGCAGCACGATCCGCTCTGGCGCATGCCGCTGTGGCAGCCGTATCTGCGCTATCTCGCAAGCGGCATCGCCGACCTTGCCAATGCCAGCAACAGCACCATGGCCGGCAGCGTCACTGCCGCACTGTACCTGCAACGATTCCTGCCCAAGGGCCAAACATGGGCACATCTGGACGTGTATGCCTGGAACGACAGCGACCGTCCCGGCCGGCCAGCCGGTGGCGAAGCACAAGCTCTGCGCTCGGCCTATGCCATGCTGAAAAACCGTTTTGCCTGAACTACAACCCTTGTGAGAACCCCCATGAGCCAACTGCAATTGAATGGAAAAGTCTGCCTTGTCACCGGCGCGGCCAGCGGCATCGGCAAGCGCATCGCCGAGGTGTATGCCGCCGCCGGCGGCAAGGTCGTGGTCTCCGACCTCAAGCTTGATGCCGCCGAAGCGACCGCCGAGGCAATCCGCACCGGCGGCGGCGATGCCCTTGCCGTCGCGATGGATGTCAGCGACGAGCAACAAGTGGTGGACGGCTTTGCCAAAGCCATCGCCCACTATGGCCGGATTGACGTGCTGGTTTCCAATGCCGGCATCCAGATCATCAACAAGATCACCGATTTTTCGCTGGCGGACTGGAAGAAAATGCTCGCCATCCACTGCGACGGTGCCTTCCTCACCACCCGCGAAGCGATGCGCGACATGGAAAAGCGCAAGGCCCCCGGCGCCATCATCTACATGGGCAGCGTGCATTCGTTGGAGGCCTCGCCGCTGAAATCGGCCTATGTCACCGCCAAGCACGGCCTGCTCGGCCTGTGCCGCACCGTTGCCAAGGAAGGCGGCCCGCTCGGCATCCGTGCCAACGTCATCTGCCCGGGCTTTGTCCGCACCCCGCTGGTGGACAAGCAAATCCCCGAACAGGCCAAGGAGTTCGGCATCAGCGAAGAAGAGGTCATCAAGAACATCATGCTGAAGAACACCGTCGATCACGAGTTCACCACGGTCGATGATGTCGCCAACGTCGCCCTCTTCCTCGCCGCCTTCGACAACAATGCCCTGACCGGGCAAAGCATCGCCGTCAGCCACGGCTGGCACATGCAGTGAATGACGCACAGGCATGATGTGCAGATTCCGCCGCCATGACGCGGCGGATTGCATGACAAAGGAACGCAGCAACCACGGGCTTGGCAGAAAGCCACAATGAAAGCGTCAAAGCCGCCATGGTGGCTTTGACGCTGCATAAGCAAGCGCTGCAGCTCAGCCCGGGAGGGCAGCAAAGTCGGAAAGTCAGCCTCGATGCGCCCGCTAGCCAGCTTGTGCCAGCCTCATTCCACAGCGGGCATCGGCATGGCAAGCTGGCGCGTCAGCTCGGCACGGCTTGCACCTTGTGCCAGCAGGGTATTCAGCCGCAATACTTTCGCAGCCACACGGGCTGAGATGCACAAGCTGCTCGCCATCCCGGGCAGCACTTGGCGCCGGTACCAGGCGATGATCTTCAAAATAAAAATCGATTGCCGTCGGCGAAGCATCTGCCGCCCTGTCCTGTGCTTCTGTCAGCGTACAGCCTTGCGTCAGTGTTTCGTGAATATCCCGAAACCGCACACAAAAGCCGGTGGCGGTTCTTTCGAATTCGGCGGGATAGGCTGTCACACCAACAACTCCTGCAATTATTCGCACAAATCATCACGGTACATTGCCGTACTTGCTCTGTTCTCCGAAGTGTCTGGCCAAAGCAAGCCTTCTTCAAGCCATCATTTGCAACCCAGTGCCGCAAGCCACACCTGTCCGGTTTGGCTCAATGCCTCGGCATTGAAACGGCGTCCATCGCCTTCGATGTGCAAACAAATGCGCAAATCAGCAGCGGGCAAGGCATCGGCACCGCGTTCGGGCCATTCCACCAGCCACAGCGCAACGTCCTCCGGCTCGATGCCGAGAAATTCCAGCTCGCCGGCATCGGCGATGCGATACAAATCCATGTGCAGTGCCTCGCGGCCATCGGCCAGCGGGTAACGCTCGACCAGGGTATAGGTCGGGCTGCGGATGGCGCCCTGAATGCCCAGGGCACGCAGGAAGGCACGGGCGAAGCTGGACTTGCCGGCGCCAAGATCGCCCTGCAGGTGCAGCATCGCCGTGGCTGGCCGGTGGGCGGCAAACTGCGCGGCCAGTTGTTCGGTGGCCGCAGCGTCGGGCAGGAACCAGGTTTTCATGGCGATGTATGGCACGATTTGATGGCTTCGGGCAAGCAGGTGATGAGGTCGCCGGCAAGGAGCGAGGCTTCGCCGAGTGTCGCGGCAGCAAGGTCGCCCGCCCGACCATGCAGCCAGCCAGCGGTGGAAGCGGCATCGAACGCGGGCAATCCTTGTCCCAGGAGCGCAAGAATCACCCCGGTCAAGGCATCGCCCATGCCGCCCGAGGCCATGCCGGGATTGCCCACGTCCAGCACGCGGGTGGGCGACGCCGGGGCGGCCAGCACGGTGCCGGCCCCTTTGAGCAGCACACTGCACCGATAGCGTTCGGCCAGCGCTTCGGCCGCGGCCAGGCGATCACGCTGGACATGCGCCACCTCCGTTTGCAACAAGCGCGCGGCTTCGCCCGGATGCGGCGTCAGGATGGCTTGCGGGCACGGTACCGGATAGCGTGCCAACAGATTCAGCGCATCGGCATCCAGTACACAGGGTTTGCTACTGGATAGAGCCGCCGCCAACAGTGCCTGCCCCCATTCGCCTTGTCCAAGCCCCGGCCCCACCGCCAGCACGTCGGCAGCGGCCAGCAGCGGGGCAATGGCATCGACCGTGGCCAACCCGTGCACCATCGCCTCCGGGCGACGCGCCAGGAGCGGCGTCACATGCGCCGGGCGTGTTGCCACCGTCAAAAGGCCAATGCCGCCGCGCAATGCGGCTTCGCCCGCCAGCATCACCGCCCCGCCCATGCCATGCTCGCCGCCGACGAGCAGGCCATGGCCGCAGTGCCCCTTGTGCGCATCACGCCGACGGGCGGGCAGCCGCGCCGGCACGAAGATTTCGGCGCGCGGCGCCACCTGCGCGATGATGTGTGCCGGCACATCCAAGGTTGCCAGCGACAGAAGGCCGGCATGGTGACGTGCCGCGCCGGTGGCAAGCCCGGCATGGGCGGCGATGAACTGCACCGTCCGCGTGGCACGAATCGCCTCGCCCGGCACCTCGCCCGTGTCGGCATTCACTCCACTGGGCACATCCAGCGAGAGAATCGGCAGGCCGCTGGCATTGAGTGCCTTGATCCATGCCGCCAGCTCGCCCTGCAAAGGCCGCTCAAGGCCGATGCCGAACAGCGCATCGACCAGCACGTCTGCGGCTGCCGGCACATCGTGCAGACCGATCGAAGTACCGCCGGCAGCGTGGTATTCCGCCGCCATTTGCTGCGCCAGCGGCGTGCGTGGCGGCAGTGCGGCCACCACTTCGACCGCCAACCCCGCCGCCCGCGCATGCTGCGCCAGCACCCAACCATCACCGCCATTGTTGCCGGGGCCTGTCAGCACCCGGATTCGCCGCGCGCAAGGCCAGTGGGCACGCAGCAAAGCCCACGCCTCGGCTCCGGCACGGCGCATCAGCCCTGCCTCGTCCAGCCCACCTTCGTGCAATGCACAGGCTTCGAAATGGCGCAATGCGCGGTTGTCGTAGAGCTTCCACATGCCGGGATTTTATACTGCGCCGATGTCCCCTCCCTCATCGCCCGCCGCCATGCTGCCTGCCATTCGTGATGCCGCACGGGCGCTGGGCTTTACCCGCTTTGGCATCAGCGGCATCGAGCTTGCCGAGGACGAGGTGCATCTGCGCGATTGGCTGGCCGCCGGGATGCACGGGGAAATGGCGTGGATGGCGGCGCATGGCGACAAGCGCAGCCGGCCTGCGGCGCTCGTACCCGGCACGCTCAGCGTCATCAGCGTCGGGCTGGATTATGGCCGCGACCCGGACGAAGCATGGGCAACGCTGGCCGACGGCAGGCGCGCCTACGTGGCCCGTTATGCGCTTGGCCGCGATTACCACAAGCTGATGCGCAACCGCCTGCAAACCCTGAGCGAGCGCATCGGCACCCTGCTTGGTCCGTTCGGCTACCGGGTATTCGTCGATTCGGCGCCGGTGCTCGAACGTGCACTGGCGCGCAATGCCGGCCTTGGCTGGATCGGCAAGCACACCTGTCTCATCGACAAGCGTGGCGGCTCGTGGTTTTTCCTTGGCGAAATCTATACCGATCTGCCGCTGCCGCCCTCCCCGCCGGCCAGCAATCACTGCGGCAGCTGCAGCCGCTGCATCGAAGTTTGCCCGACAAGAGCCATCGTCGCGCCCTACCGGCTCGATGCCCGCCGCTGCATCAGCTATCTCACCATCGAGCATCCGGGCAGCATTCCCGAAGCGTTGCGGCCGGGCATCGGCAATCGCATTTTCGGCTGCGACGACTGCCAGCTCGTCTGCCC
>JBHADJ010000077.1:0-3525 GCA_041855065.1 Lysobacter sp. | reverse complement strand
CGGGCAAGGTCTTGCTCTTCTTCGGCCGAGAGTACCGGAATCTGGTGAACTGCGCCGATGTAGGATTCCAGCGAGCCCAGAGCACTCGGCACCGGCAGGTTGTTGGGAATCAATGCGGTAGTTGCAGTAGAAATGTTCATGGCAGGCATTCTAGCAGTCTTGAATGTTGAACTTTGCGGTTCAGTAAAAAGACTTTTCGTTTCATTCATGGAACAAAAAGAATTCCTTGCGCACAAATTCAATCTTCCTGAAACGTCGGCAATTGTCCGGCATCGGCGGCTTCCAGTGCTTCGACACCTCGCAATTGGCGTTCGATTGCACGACTGCGACGCCCCACGTCATCCATCTTGTTGCTGGCTTCGGCCAGCTTCTTGCGTACCCCTTCGAGCGTCTGGCCGAATTTGCCGAATTCGGTCTTGACTGCCCCCAACGTCTGCCAAACTTCGCTGGAGCGCTTTTCGATTGCCAAGGTGCGAAAGCCCATTTGCAAGGCATTGAGCACCGCCAGCAGTGTCGTTGGCCCGACCAACGTCACCCGGCATTCGCGTTGCAGGCGCTCGAACAATCCGGGGCGGCGAAGTGCTTCCGCATACAGGCCCTCGGCAGGCAGGAACAACAGCGCAAAGTCGGTGGTGGCCGGCGGTGCGATGTATTTCTCGCGGATCTTGCGTGCTTCTTCGACAAGGCGACGTTCCAGTGCCTGACCGGCTTGCTGCGCCAGCTGAGCATCGGCTTGTGCCTGAGCATCCAGCAGACGGTTGTAGTCTTCCAGCGGAAATTTGGCATCTATCGGCAGCCAAATGGGTGCATCGCCCTGCCCGCCCGGCAGGCGGATGGCATATTCCACACGCTCATTGCCATGTGCTGCCGTCACGATGTTGCGGGCGTACTGCTCCGGTGCCAGCACTTCCTCCAGCAAAGCGCCAAGCTGCACTTCGCCCAGTGTGCCACGGGTCTTCACGTTGCCCAGAACCCGCTTCAAATCACCAACACCACTCGCCAATTGCTGCATCTCGCCCAATCCACGCTGCACCGCCTCCAATCGTTCACTGACCAGGCGGAACGACTCCCCCAGCCGGGTTTCCAATGTGGATTGCAGCTTTTCATCCACCGTGGCACGCATTTTTTCAAGCCCGGTGGCCGTATCACTCTGGATGGCCTGCAATTGCTTTTCCACCTGAGTACGCAAGTCGCGCAAATGCTCGATGATCTGCGCATTCACCTGCGCCTGGTTTTGCCCAAGCCGTTCGGCGAGTTGCTGCTGGCCTTGCACACCAGTTTGTCGGCTGCGCTCGGCATCTTCGGCCAATGCTTGCCCAAAGGCGTGCAGGCGTGTCTCGGTTTGCATGCTCAATGCCTGCAACTGACGCGCCAAGGCGGTTTCCAGATGCTGCTGCCGCTCCCCGGTTTCACGACGATTGGCCTGAACCTCCTGCGCCAGCCGTGCAGCCACCGACTCCAGTGCCTCCCGCTGCTCGCTTCGCCCATCACGCAATTCCTGCTGCAACCGTGTCTCCAGCACATCGCGCAGCTCGCCAACAGCACTTTCACGGCGGCGCAGCGACATCAGCAAAACCAACAGCAGGACAACGGCGACACTTGTCACCACCAACAACACGATCAGAAGTATTTGCATATCCATGGACGCGAGTTTAAGCCGCACCTGTCCCACCCGCTGGGACAAGCACAAAGCGCAAGAATCGGGTCGCCTGCCCTGCAGCCAGCACCTACCATCATGGACACTGTTCCTGCCTGGAGAACTGCCATGTCCACCAACCTGCCCTTTGCCCGCGTCGCCGCTGCCATCGAATATCTCTACGATCACGCCCAAGAACAGCCCGAGCTGGAAGACGTGGCCGCACACGTGCACGTCAGCCCCATGCACTTGCAGCGTCAGTTTCAGCAACTGGCCGGTGTCAGCCCGAAGAAAATGCTGGAACACTTGAGCCTTGAAAATGCCAAGGCAGTACTGGCGCAGCAAGGCAGCGTGCAAGAGGCCGCGCTGGAAGCGGGCCTGTCCGGCAGCGGACGCCTGCACGATTTGTTCGTCCACATCGAAGGCATGACCCCGGGCGAATACAAGAACGGCGCGGCCGGGCTGGCGATAACGCACGACTTCTATCCCAGCCCGTTCGGTGATGTGTTGCTGGCGGCCACCGACAAGGGGCTGTGCCATATGGCCTTCGCCGATGACCGCGCCGCTGCGCTGCACGAATTGCAGCAGGAATACCCCAACGCCACCTGCACCCAGGCCGCACACCCGCTGCACCAGCGCGCACTGGCGATCTTCACGCCGGAGACGCCCAGCGCACCGATTCCGCTGCATTTGAAAGGCACGCCGTTTCAATTAAAGGTCTGGCAAGCACTGCTGAAAATCCCGCAAGGCTACCTGAAAAGCTATGGCCAGCTTGCCGCCGACATCGGCGATGCCCGTGCCGCCCGCGCCGTGGGCAGCGCCGTGGGTGCCAATCCGGTGGCCGTGCTCATCCCCTGCCACCGCGTCATCCGCGAAAGCGGCGTCATCGGCCAATACCGCTGGCAGCGCGGGCGCAAGATGGCGCTTTTGGCACGCGAGCTGGGGGCGGCGGCATGACGCTCGCCGCACACATCGACGCGCTCGACTGGCCCGCCATTCACCACGCGCTGCACAGCCGCGGCTTTGCCCGCGTGCGCTATACCACAATGCTGTGATAGTACGTATGGACCCAGTATTCAAGCCCCGGGAGAAACCCACATGCACACCAACGGCCACAAGGTTTTGATCACAGGCGGTGCCAGCGGCATTGGGCTGGCGCTGGCCAGGCGCTTTCATGCGGCAGGCAACACGGTGGTGCTGGCAGGCCGGCGCGCCGATGCCTTGGCCGAGGCGGCGCGCGCCCTGCCGGGTGCGCTGACCGAGGTGGCCGACATCACCCAGGACACTGACCGCGCCCGCTTGTTGCGCGCGCATGGCGACACGAGCGTGCTGGTCAACAACGCGGGCATCCAGATCAACCGCCCCTTGCGCGAGCAGACCGAAGCCGACATCCGCCGCGAGCTGGACACCAACCTGATCGCCCCCGTGCTGCTGACGCATGCGTTTTTGCCCGCGCTGCTGCGGCAGCCCCAGGCCGCCATCGTCAACGTTTCATCGGGCCTGGCCATCGTGCCCAAGGAAGTGGCCAGCCTGTACTGCGCCAGCAAGGCCGCGCTGCACAGCTTTTCGCAAACCCTGCGCTGGCAGCTGGAAGGCACGCCCGTGCAAGTGTTTGAGCTGCTGCCCCCGCTGGTCAACACCGCCATGACCCAAGGCCCGGGGCAGGGAAAAATCAGCCCAGAGGCGTTGGCCGATGCGTTTTGGCAGGCCTTTGCCACCGGTCGTCATGAAGTGCTGGCTGGCAAAACCCGGCTGCTGGCGCTCATCAACCGCGTCTCGCCCGCGCTGGCGCAACGCATCATGCGCAAAGGGCTGTAAGCACAGAGCCTGCATGACGACGCTGGATTTATTTGCCCCCGCGCCCGATCGCGCCGCCAACCTGCTACCGT
>JBHADJ010000076.1:0-41791 GCA_041855065.1 Lysobacter sp. | reverse complement strand
CAGCGTCGGCAGCAGCGGCAGCGGCGTCGTTGGCAGCAGCACCGGCGTCGGCAGCAGCGGTTTCAGCCTGGTCAGCCGGCTTGGAGCAGGCGGCCAGGGTCAGGGCGGCGGCGGCAAACAGAGCGGCGAGCTTGATGTTCATGGTGTATATCCTTTGTGTTAGAGAAAAACAGGGGGAGGGGGATTACTTCTTGGCGGCTTCTTCGGCCTTCTCGGCAACTTCAGCAGCGTTCTGCGCCACGTCGGAAGCCTTGTCGGCAACGTTTTCAAGGCCGGCGGCCTCAGCCTTTTCGGCGACCTGAGCGGCACCATCGGCCACTTGAGCTGCCACTTGGGCAGTGTCGGCAGCAGCGGCAGCATTCACCGTGGCAGCGGCAGCTTCGGCCGTGGCGGTGGCGGCTTCGGCAGCAGCAGCATTGGCGTCGGCGGCGGCTTCGGCAGCTTGTTCGGCCGGCTTGGAGCAGGCGGTCAGTGCCAGACCGAAAGCCAGTGCCACGAGAGCTTTGTTGAAGGTCATGATGGTGTCCTCTAATGGGTAGAAGGGAAACGCACAGGGCTGTGCGTTGGGCGCATCATGACAAATCTGTGAATGTTGTCAATAGGTGTGTCCGGTTTTTTTTTATTTGACGTTCGGACCGGTTTCGCACAAATTCAGTTTGGACTGGAGTCGCCTTCCGCCACGGGCAAGATGGCGGAAGGCGATGAGACTCAGAGCAGTTCGATGGCGATGGCAGTGGCTTCACCGCCGCCAATGCACAGGCTGGCCACGCCGCGCTTTTGGCCGCGAGCCTTGAGCGCATGCAGCAAGGTGACGACAAGGCGGGTGCCGCTGCAGCCGATCGGGTGTCCGAGTGCCAGTGCGCCGCCGTTGACATTGACCTTCTCAGCCGGAATGCCCAGATCGCTGATCGGAGCCATCGCCACCACGGCAAAGGCTTCGTTGATTTCGAACAGATCGACATCGGCCACTTGCCAGCCGGCTTTTGCCAGCACCTTTTCAATGGCCTTGACGGGCGCAGTGGTGAACCAGGCCGGTTCCTGCGAGGCCGTGCTGTGCGCCACGATGCGTGCCAGCGGCTTGCTGCCCAAGCGTTCGGCAGTGGCCGTGCTCA
Organism: Lysobacter sp.; assembly: GCA_041855065.1. GTDB lineage: Bacteria > Pseudomonadota > Gammaproteobacteria > Xanthomonadales > Xanthomonadaceae > Solilutibacter. The sequence continues at coordinate 40,679 of JBHADJ010000076.1, read as the reverse complement.
TCAATACCGTGGCTGCGGCGCCGTCGGAAATCTTGGAGGAGGAGGCCGCGGTCAGTACACCTTCCTTGCCGAAGGCTGCACGCAGCGTGGGGATGCGGGCAATGTCGATTTTGCCGGGTTCCTCGTCGGTATCGACCACGACTTCGCCCTTGCGGGTCTTGACCGTGACCGGAGCGATTTCGGCCTTGAAGGCTCCTTCGGCAATGGCGCCTTGGGCACGGCGTGCGCTTTCGGCGGAATAATCGTCGATCTGTTCGCGGGTATAGCCGTACTTGGCGGCGGTGGCATCGCCAAATACGCCCATCGCCTTGCCGTCATCCGGATTGGTCAGTCCGTCAAAGGCCATGTGGTCAAGAAACTCGGCGCTGCCATAGCGGATGCCGGTACGCGAGCCGTTGAGCAGGTGAGGGGCATTGGTCATCGACTCCATGCCACCGGCTACCACCACTTCGGCCGAGCCGGCCTTGATGATGTCGTGCGCCAGCATGATCGACTTCATGCCCGAGCCGCACACTTTGTTGATGGTGGTGGCGCCTGCGGCATCATGGATACCGGCCTTGCGCATGGCCTGACGTGCCGGAGCTTGTCCGAGCCCGGCAGGCAATACGCAGCCCATGATGACTTCATCCACCTGATCGGGGCCGATGCCGGCCTCCTCGACGGCCGCGCTGATGGCGGCCGCCCCCAGCACCGGGGTGGCAACGCCCGTGAATTGGCCGAGCATGGAACCGATGGCAGTGCGCTTGGCCGCGACGATGACAACATCCGACATGAGGAAACTCCGTTATGTGGGTAAGAGTGCGCATTATCGCTCGAACTGGCGTCGGAGAGGGGGTTGCGCGCTATCATGCGCAAACGGAGACCTGAATCCGTGATGACTACCGCATTGAATGCCGTGATGGCAGGAGCGATACCGAATATGTACAGAGATGGGCGCAAACCACTGGCTTTTGCGATTGTTTCGATACTGGGGTTGGGACTTGCCGCCTGTGGTGGCGGAGGCGGAAGCGGGGGCACCAAGGCACCCGTGCCGGCGCCCCCGGTGAGTGGCGGCGGCGGTGGAACGACCCCGGCACCTACACCGGCACCCACTCCGGCGCCGGTTCCTCCCAATGTGCAGCCAGCCTTCGATGCGCATCTTGCGCTTATCGGTGCCGATGCACTTACCCGTGCAGCAGGCAACAATGGTGCCGGGATCACCATCGGTATTCTCGATTCGGGGGTGCGTCGTGACCATCCGAGCCTGAATGGTCGGGTGTTGGCCAATTTCGTGCATGTGGATCCGGCCGTGAACGATCTTTCCGTGGACGACAAGCTCGGCCATGGCACGACCGTGGCACAGCTGGCCGCCGGTACGGCGGTGGGGCAATGGCCGGGCGGGGTGGCGCCCGAGGCGACATTGGTGTCGTCGCGGATCATTGCCGACACACGCCCGAGTGATGATGGCAGCGGCAAGGGCAACGAGCTCAAACCGGGGCAGGGGGTGGGGCCGAGCTTCATGCAACTCAATGCGGAGCTTGCCGATGCAGGCGCACGCATCATCAACAATTCCTGGGGCGGTCTGTACTGGAATGATCCCGGGGTGACGACCGAGCTGATCAATGCGTATTCGGATTTCATCATCACGCGCGGCGGGCTGGTGGTGTTTTCCAACGGCAACTCCGGTACCACGGAAAGCCTGCGCGGCAATCCGAGCGACATGGCCATGCTGCCCAGCAAGTCGGCTGCCGCCAGCATCCTGGAGCGGGGGTGGCTCACTGTGGCCGCACTCAATCCAACCGAAGCATCTCCCACCCTTACCGATTATTCGCAAGCCTGCGGGGATGCTCGCAACTACTGTTTGGCCGCTCCGGGCAACGTGGTGTACACCGGCTTGAACGATACTGCCGGCAATCCGACCTATCGATGGGGAGGCGGCACTTCGTTTGCTGCGCCGCTGGTTTCGGGCACCGCAGCGCTGGTGTGGAGTGCTTTTCCGTATTTCGACAATGATTTGGTGCGGCAGACCATTCTCGGGACGGCCACCGATGTGGGCGAGGCCGGGGTGGATGCGCTGTTCGGCCATGGAGTGCTGAACGCGGCGCGTGCGGTGAAAGGGCCGGGCAAATTCGATTGGGGGACGGTCAAAGTCGATTTTGATGGCGACAGCTCGGTCTGGGGCAATGCCATTACCGGCAGTGGCGGTTTGGACAAGGCCGGCAGCGGCACTTTGGTGCTGGCGGAAAATGGTCAATACACGGGTGCGACGGTGGTCCGCGACGGATTGTTGATTGCCCGGCAGGGGTTGGCAGCTTCCAATGTCAGCCTGCAGGGTGGCGCGATGCAGGGATTGGGGCAATTCGCCCGCAATGTGAGCGTCGGAGCGGGCAGCAGCCTGATTGCCGGCAGCCAGGCACAGGCGATGCAGATTGGCGGCAATTTGAGTTTGTCATCGGGAAGCAGTCTGTCGCTTTGGCTCGGGAATCCACTGGAGGTCACTGGCAGTGCTCGTCTTGGCGGTGCGGATGTGCATATCGCCGGTGTGCGCAGCGGTTATGTCAGCCAGAATCGCGAAACATTGCTGTACGCCAAGGGAGGGCTTGACGGGCAGTTCAGCGGGTTGAGCTGGGCGGGCAATTTGCTATTGGTGGATGCATCGCTGTCCTATGACGCACAGCGGGCGTATCTTCTGACCAGCCGCATCAACGTGCAAAGTGCGGCGAGCGGGCTGGGCTTGAGCGGCACGGCTTCCGAAGCCGCGGCAAGGCGGGTGGAGTCGGCCATGCAGCAGTTGGATGATTGGCTCGGGTCCGCTCGTCATCAGGCGCTCGAAGCCGGTCTGTGGCACGGGCTTGCCGCTTTCCAGCAGGTTGATAGCCGCACGGGTTTGAGTCTCTCCCTGCGCAGTTTGTCCGGGCAGTTGCACAGTGCTTCGGTGGCGCTGACTTACGATGGACAGGACATCAATCGGCGGGCGCTGAGCGTGCGCTTGGCGCAGCAAAGCCGCCAAGCGGCGTATCGGGGCGGCGGCTGGTTCAGCAGTTTGGCAGATGAAGGGCAGCTTGCACAAAGTGGATTCGACGGCATTGGTCATGCCAGCACCGGCCAATTGCTCGGCCATGACGTGGCGCTTGGTCGCCATGGTTTGTTCGGCATTGCGGCAAGCCGTCAGTTGCAGCAAAGCTGGTTGCCGGCATTGGGCGACATGGCGCGTGGCCATCAGCGTGAAATGCAGCTGTATGCAGCGTGGTATCCGCTTGCCGGGGCGTATGTGCAAGGACGAATTGCCCAGGGGCGCTTTGAACGGCAGATGCAGCGCAATTTGTTGCTGGGCACGCATCTGGCGGGCGTGGCGAGTCATGCCAATGGTGATTATTCCAGTGCCAATATCGAAACCGGCATGACACATCATTTGGCCGGGTTTGCGTTGACGCCGTACTTGGGTATCCAGCAAACCCGGGTGCAGCACGAGGGCTTCAGCGAACTGGATTCGAGCGGGCTTGGTTTGGTGGCGCGTCGCTGGGATAGCCAGCGCACGCAGGGCTATGCCGGATTGAGCCTGCAACAGCAATGGCAACACGGCAGCGGCTGGCGCTTCGGCGTGGACATGCGCACGGAATGGCAAGCGCGCCTGCACGTCCGGGGAGAAGTATTCGATGCTCGTTTCGCCGCGCTTGATGAGTGGCAGGTGATGCAGGCCATCGGCTTGGCACCGCGCAGTCGTCTAGATGGGGTGGGGGTGTCGGCTCAGCGGAGTGCGCACCAGTGGCGGCTGGATATTGCCCATCGGGATCAGTTGGATCGCCGCGAGATGAAAGCCAGTCTGCAGTACTGGCGCAGCTTCTGATTGTCCTGGGGGCGCACGGAATGGAAACGGCGGCATCATTTGATGCCGCCGTTGTCGTCAGGGAAACAGCATTTGCCGCGTCCATGTGCCGTTCGTGTCGCGGCTGTAGAGTTGACGCTCATGCAGGCGGAACTTGGCACCGTACCAGAACTCGATGGCATGCGGCACGACACGGCTGCCTGACCAAGTAGCCGGGCGCGGGATGTCGCTGCCCGCAAAGCGGGCCTCCTGCTCGGCGATGCGAGTTTCGAATGCCTCCCGCGAAGACAAGGGGCGTGACTGGCGGGACGCCCAGGCGCCGATCTGGCTCATACGCGGTCGGCTGGCAAAATAGGCGTCGGCCTCTTCCGGGGAAACGGCCTCCACGTCGCCCTCGATGCGGACTTCGATTCCCGCTTCGCCAAGATTGGGCCACCAAAACACCAGCGCAGCGCGGGGGTTGGCCGCCAACTCCTGGCCTTTGCGGCCGTCAGTGTGGCTGTAGAACACGAAGCCGCGCGCATCGAAATCCTTGAGCAGGACGATGCGGGCGGCAGGGCGCCCATCGCCATCAGCGGTCGCCAAGGTCATGCCGGTGGCATCGACCTCGCGAGTTCTGGCCTCGGCGAACAGGCGGGAAAACGTATCGAGTGCTTCGTGCAGGAGAGATTCGTTGGTCATTGCGGTATTGTGACGCGATGAAACACGCGATGCACGCCAATTTGATTCTGGTCGGGCCAATGGGAGCGGGAAAAACCGCCATCGGCAAGCCGTTGGCCGCACTGGGTGGCTGGCGCTTCGTGGATGCGGACAGGTTGCTGGAAGAACGGCTTGGCGTAAGCATTGCCGATATCTTCGCGATGGAGGGCGAAGCCGGGTTTCGCCAGCGTGAAAGTGCCTTGTTGAGTGAGCTGCTGGCCGAATCCGGGCAGTTGATTGCAACGGGGGGAGGCGTGATTCTGGCCGAGGAAAACCGCAGGTTGATCAAAAAGTCCGGCATCGTGGTGCATCTGGCGCTGTCGGTGGCGGGGCAGTTGCAGCGCCTGCAGCAGGATCGCAGCCGACCGCTGTTGCAGTGCCCTGACCGCGCCGAGCGCCTGCAGGCCATGGCACAACTGCGCACGCCCTTGTATGACGAAGTGGCGGACTTGCGTTTTTCCAGCGAAGGGCTGTCGGTCGATGCGGCAAGTCGGCGACTGCATGGCCTGCTGCGTTGTCATTTTTCGCATTGTTTGCAGGAGCCTTGATGTTGAATACGACCCATGTCGATGTTGGCGGTCCGGCACCGTACCGCATTCATATCGGCGCCGATCTGCTGGCCGATGGCGAGCTGTTGAGTAAACAGCTGCGGGGGCGCGAGGCGTTGATCGTCAGTGATACGCATGTGCTGGCGCGTTACGGACAGGCGCTGATTGCCTGCTTGCAGGCTGCACGCCCGGATGCGCGTATTGCCACGCATGCCATTGAAGCGGGCGAAGCCTCGAAGACGCTGGCAAGCTTTGCCGAAATCACCACCCAACTGGCCGCACTTGGTGCCCGTCGGGATGCCTGCATCTTTGCACTGGGTGGTGGTGTGGTCGGGGATCTGGCCGGCTTTGCTGCTGCTTGCTGGATGCGCGGCATTGATTGCGTGCAGCTGCCGACGTCCTTGCTCGCCATGGTGGATTCGTCGGTGGGCGGCAAGACGGCGGTGGATATCCCGGCCGGCAAAAATCTGGTCGGCGCCTTTCATCTGCCGCGGGCCGTCATCATCGATACCAATACGCTTGGCAGCTTGCCGGCACGCGAATTGCGTGCCGGTCTGGCGGAAGTGGTCAAATACGGGGCGATTTTCGATGCCGAGTTTTTCCTCTGGCTCGAGGCCAATGCCGATGCCCTGCTGGCGCTTGATGCCGAGGCATTGCGCCATGCCATCGCCGTCAGTTGCCGCCACAAGGCAGCGGTGGTCGAGCGCGATCCTTATGAGCACGGCGAGCGCGCATTGCTCAATTTCGGCCATACCTTCGGTCATGCGATCGAGGCTGAACAGGGATATGGCGGGCTTGTGCATGGTGAGGCGGTGGCGATCGGCATGGTGCAGGCCGCGCAGCTTTCGGTTGCGCTGGGGCTTGCCGATGTGGCCGATGGCGAGCGCTTGACACGCCTGTTGCAGCGGCTTGGCCTGCCGGTGGCTGCGCCTGCGGGATTGTCTGCCGAGGCGCTTGTGGCGCGCATGCGGCTGGACAAGAAGGCCACCGCCAGCGGCCTGCGCTTCATCCTGTGGGAGGGGATCGGCAAGGCACGGGTGGTGGCCGATGTGCCGGAGGCCGAGGTGCTGGCCGTGCTGGCGGCTAGCTGAATCGGGCATCTTTTCGCGCTTGGCCGTGATGCTTTGCCGGAGCGGGCGCTCCCTGTTCGATTTGGCGCCCCTTGGCGAGAGAGGCGGAATCGGGTGAGACGAAAGCGTCGCTGACGCGGGCAATCAGCCCTCGTGTCGAGCCAACAGGCTGCGTGCCGCATCGCGAACTGCAGCGGTGATTTTCACGCCACCCAAAAGGCGGGCGATTTCTTCGATGCGCCCGTTTTCGTCCAGCACTTCCACGGCACTGGCGGTGACCTGCTCGCTGCTCGACTTTTTGACTCGCCACTGCTGATGGCCTTGTGCAGCCACTTGTGGCAGGTGGGTGACGCACATCACTTGCACGCGCTCGCCCAGTGCACGCAGCTTATGGCCGACCACTTCGGCCACAGCGCCACTGATGCCAGTGTCCACTTCGTCGAAAATCATCGTTGGCGAACCGGCAATCGCACTGCTGGCGACTTCGATGGCCAGCGAAATGCGCGAAAGCTCGCCACCCGAGGCTACCTTGCGCAAGGGGCGCGGCGGTTGGCCGGGATTGGCGGCAATCAGGAATTCGGCACGCTCGCTGCCCAAGAGGTTCGGGCGTGAATCGGCTTCGGTTTGAAGTTCAATCAGGAAGGTGGCCTGTCCCATGCCGAGCTCGCGGATGATGTGGCAGGTTGCTTCGGAAAGTGTCTGTGCGGCGAGCTGGCGGGCTTGGCCGAGGCGCTCGGCAATCTGCTGCCAATCGGCCAGCGCGTGGTCGATCTCCGTCTGCAAACCAGCCAGCCGGTGTTCGGCATTTTCCAGCCGGGTCAGTTCCTCGCGCAGGCGTTCGCGCAAAGGCAGCAGTTCTTCCATTTCAACCCGATGCTTGCGCGCCAGTGCATGCAGGCGCTGCAGGCGCGCTTCCAGCTCGTCGAAACGTGCCGGATCAAGCTCCAGATCATCGCCCAGTCGGCTCAGTGTGTCGGTTGCCTCATCAAGCGCGATGCCGGCGGCCTCCAGCGCGGCATCGACTTCGGCCAATCGTGGCTCATGTGCCAGTACGCGGCCGAGCAGGTCGCGGGCGCGCAGAATCAGGTTGCGGGCATTGGCCTCATCGGCCTCGGCCAGCAGTGCCAGTGCATTGGCATTGGCGGCCAGCAGCTCGCTGCCATGTGCCTGGCGGCGGTGTTCGGCATCCAATTGCGCAAGACTTTCGGCCTCCAGTGATTCTGCGTCCAGCTCCTGCAATTGGTGACGCAGAAAATCCATGCGCTCGCCCACATCGCCTTGTCGGTTGAGGTGGTTCCATTCGTGCTGCAGGCCTTGCCAGTGGCGGGTGGCTTCGGCCAGCGCCTGCAGCAGGGGGGCGTGCCGGCCAAAGGCATCCAGCAAGGTCAATTGTGCCGGACGTGAAAGCAAGGACTGCTGGGCATGTTGGCCGTGAATTTCCAGTAGATGAGTTGCCAGCTCGGCCAGTTGACTGGCGCTGGCCATGCGGCCATTGATCCATGCCTTGGAGCCGCCATCGGCACGCAGTACCCGGCGCAGCTGGCAGGTATCGCCATCGTCCATTTCCTGCTCGCGCAGCCATTCGTGAGCTGCTCTGGCATCGGCAAGCGAAAATTCGGCCAGCAGCTCCGCACGCTCGGCACCATGGCGAACCATGCCGGCATCGGCGCGCTGGCCGGCGATGAAGCCGAGCGCATCCACCAACAGGGATTTGCCGGCACCGGTTTCCCCGGAAATGACCGTCATGCCGGGGCCAAAGGCAAGTTCAGCCTGTTCGACTACGGCGAAATCGGAAATGATGAGATGTGTCAGCATGGGCAATAGCTTAGAGCGGGATGCCCGATGTTGGGAGGGGCAAGCGCATCAGAGGCGGGACAGATCGGTCTTTTGCATCTGACGGTGTACATCGTGCAGGGCATAGCCGCGGTCGCGGCTGGGCAGGTTGAACCATTCGGGATGGGTCAAGGTGTGGCGCGTATCGCGCAGGCCGCTTTCCCAGTGATTTTGCATCGCCAGTGTGCCGAAGGCGTAGTCCTTGAATTGCTCCTCGTGCGGTTTGGCTTGATAAATCAGGTGGACGATGTTCACCACCCGATCGTCCAGCCATGGCGCCAGTGTCTCGCGCAAATGCGCCGGCACGGCCTTGTCCGGCAACTGACAGATGATCTCGTGCAGTGCGGTGCGCAGTTGCTGGCTGCGTGCCACCGTGTCGGTGCCGTGGCGGGTGCGGCTGGAGTACTGAATGTCCTTCATGCGCTCCAGCACGTCCATCATGTTCTTTGGCCGCTCGCCGCGTGCACTCCACAAATCGACCTGAAAGGCCAGGGTGTCCTGCCGAGGCCATTCGTCCAGGATATGCTCCAGTGGCGTGTTGGAAACGATGCCGCCATCCCAATACTGACGCCCCTCGATTTCGACGGCGGCAAATGCCGGAGGCAAAGCGCCGGAGGCGAGAATGTGCTCGGGGCCGATGCGGGTTTCGCGGCTGTCGAAATAGCGGAAGTTGCCGCTTTCCACTTCGGTGGCACCAACGGTGAGCCGGGTATGGGCGTCCTGATTGATGCGATCGAAATCGACCAGTCGCTCCAGCGTGGCAATCAGTGGACGGGTATCGTAGAAACTGGTGGCATTGGCACTGCCATCGGAAAACAGCAGGGGCGAAAGCGGCCAGGGGTGGAAGAATCCACTCTGACCCTGCAAGAGTGCCGCCATCGCGCTCATCGCTGCTGCCCAGGTTTCCACGGCCGGGGTGACGGGCAGCAGGGAAAGGCCGGTGCGGATGCCCGACGCCGGGGCACTGGCAAACCCGGCGGGTCGGCAGATGGTTTCCCAGAACTCGCGCAGCGCCGCGACGCGGTTCTCCGGGCGGTTGCCGGCCAGAAGCGCGGCATTGATGGCGCCGATGGAAATTCCGGCAAACCAGTTGGGACGGATGCCGGCCTCGTCCAGTCCCTCGTATACACCGCATTGATAGGCACCGAGTGCACCGCCGCCTTGCAGCACCAGTGCGACGGCAGGGTATTGGGCAATTTTTTCGCGCAGGCTCGGGCTCATGAGGCAGGTAGGCAGCCGTTTTGGAAGTCGGCTTTCGAGGGTATCGTCAATGCAACCGCTTCGCCAGCTGCGCGGAGGCCAGCGTTGCAGAAAAGATGCCGAGCGGCGGTATTCGGGCCGCTGACAGGGATACCCGGATGTGGCTGCTCGAATCTTTGCCGCGAGAGGGAGAATGATGGCGGGGCGGGCGGATCCATTGCCACAGCCCGCCCCGCAAGCCTGGTGGAAGGTATCAGGCCTGGCGTTCGATCTGTGCCAGCCAGTCGTCGTCGGAGCCTTCGCTGATGCCTTCGAACAGGAAGGTGGAGAGATAGCGCTCGCCGGTGTCGGGCAGCATGGCGAGCAGCACACTGCCTTCGGGTGCCTGCTCGGCGACCTTGAGAGCGGCGGCGACTGTGGCACCTGCGGAAATGCCGACGAATATCCCCTCTTGTCCGGCCAGGGCACGGGCGGTATCCCGCGCCAGCTCATCGGGAATCGGCACGATCTCGTCGGCAATGGTGCGGCTCAGGTTTTCTGGCAGGAAGTCGGGCGTCCAGCCCTGGATCTTGTGGGGCTGCCATTCATTGCCCGAAAGCAGCGCAGCGCCGGCCGGTTCGCTGGCAATGATGCGAATATCCGGGCGCGCAAGCTTGAGGACTTCGCCAGTACCCGACAGCGTGCCGCCGGTTCCCCAGCCGCTGATGAAATAGTCCAGTCGATCATTGGCAAAGTCGCGCAGGATTTCCGGCGCGGTGGTGCGGCGATGGTAGGCCGGGTTGGCCGGATTGGCGAACTGGCTGGCCAGGAACCAGCCATGTCGGGCGGCCAGTTCTTCGGCCTTGCGAACCATGCCGCTGCCGCGTTCGGCGGCCGGAGTGAGGATGACTTTGGCACCATAGGCACGCATCAGCTTGCGGCGCTCGATGGAGAAGGTTTCGGTCATCACTGCGACAAAGTTGTAGCCGCGCGCGGCGGCCACCATGGCCAGTGCTACGCCGGTATTGCCGGAGGTGGCCTCGACGATGGTGTCGCCGGGCTTGATGAGACCGCGGCGCTCGGCATCCAGCACGATGGCCAGTGCCAGTCGGTCTTTCACCGAGCCGCCGGGATTGAATGCTTCCACCTTGGCATACAGACGCACGTGTGTGGGTGCGATGCGGTTGAGACGAACCGTGGGCGTGGCGCCAATGGTGTCGAGAATGCTGTCGTAGCGTGCCATGTCATCAGAGCGTATGGAGGGAGGCTCAGCCTAGTAGGTTGGCGCATGGCCCGGCCAATACGGAAAGCACCTTTTCTCATGCCAAAAAAGCATAACAGCCGTTAATATGCCGTCCATGACTTTGACGCAGCTACGCTATCTGACCGCCATCGTGGATGCCGGACTCAACATCAGTCAGGCGGCGCTGCGCGTGCATGCCACCCAACCGGTGCTTTCCCGGCAGCTCAAGCAGCTCGAGGACGAGCTGGGCGTGCAATTGTTTTCCCGGCGAGGCCGCAATTTGCATGCACTGACTTCGTCCGGACAGGCAATACTCGGGCATGCCCGCCGACTGCTGCGGGAGGCGGACAATATCCGCCAGCTGGCGGCCAATCAGCGGAGCGAAGGGCAGGGCAGGATGGTGATCTTGACCACGCACACCCAGTCGCGCCATGTCTTGCCGCCCGCCATCGCCATGATGAAGCGACGCTGGCCGAATGTCAGCGTGCACCTGCATCCGGTGGGCGAACATGAAATCCTTGCGCATCTGGCCGAAGGGGAAGCCGATCTTGCCCTGATCAGTACCGCCGGTGCCGCGCCGGACAGTGGCATCGCCATTCCGCTGTATCGCTGGCAGCGCAAACTGATATTGCCCCCGGCGCATCCATTGGCAAGTCATCCGACGATTTCGCTGGAGGCGCTGGCGGCTTGGCCGCTGGTCAGCTACGAATCGTCGATTCGTGCCGAATCCTCCTTGCAGCAAGCATTTCGGCAGGCGGGTCTGGTTGCCGATATCGCCATGACGGCGGCTGATGCGGATCTCATCAAGACCTATGTGCGAGCCGGACTTGGCGTTGGCGTACTGGCGGAAATGGCGATCAGTGCGCTGGAAAGCGATTTGCTGATCCGGCCTGTTCCTGCGGAAATTCCCGAAAGCATTGCCTGGGCGGTATTGCCGCATGAGCGAGTGATGCGAGATTACACCGCCAGTCTGCTGCTGCAGCTGGCACCGCAGATCGACCGTTTCGAGCTGCAGCGCACGGTCGCCGGCCATCAACAGGCGCGCTGGCCGGAGCCGCCGGGCTGGGTAGCACTGAGCCAGTCGATCACCTGCTGAGCACTGGCGATAGCGACATTGACACGATGCGACGCTTCGACGAGCAGAACGTGGGTGAAAAAACATTCGCAAGGCTCTAATCTAGCCATGGTTTCCGGACACGGACAAAGTTGACTCATGAAGCGTCATTTCTCCATGCTGCGCGAGTTCCATTTGGCAGATTGGTTCACCCTGGCCAATGCTTTCTGCGGCACCGGGGCGATTTTTGCCGCGATGCGCTTCCTGCAAGATGGCAACGTGCGCGATCTTTTGATCGGCATGGGGCTGATTCCGCTGGCCTTCCTGTTTGATGCACTCGATGGCCGCATCGCCCGCTGGCGCAAGGTGGCGTCCACTCTCGGGCGCGAGCTGGACTCGCTGGCGGACGTGATTTCCTTCGGCGTGGCGCCGGCGGCGCTCGCCTATGCCTGCGGCATGCAGGGGGGCTGGGACTGGTTGATATTGAGCTATTTCGTCGGCTGCGGCGTCAGCCGTCTGGCGCGCTACAACGTCACCGCCGAGCAATTGGCCGGTGCCGAAGGCAAGGTCAAATACTTCGAGGGCACGCCCATTCCGACCAGTCTGGCGCTGGTCATCGTGCTGGCGATTGCCGCCTGGCAGGGGGCGATTGGCGAGGCGTTGTGGCTTGGCATGGTCAAGCTCGGGCCGTGGCAATTGCATCCGCTGGTGCTGATGTTCGCCCTCTCCGGCTCGCTGATGATCAGCAAGACCCTGCGCATCCCCAAACCCTGAAAACCATCCACAACTGACGAGCGAATGCATGCAGCCGCTCAAATTCGGGAGGAAAAATGAGCAACAGCATATGGCCGAGTGATTTCGAGGCACTGGCAAGGCAGTATTGGTCGAGCTGGAACGAAATGATGCGTCAGGCGGCCAGGCAGACAGGCGCGAGCCCGACGGCGTTTGCGGGCATGCCGGGGTTTGCCGCACCGGGATTTTCGAGTGCCCCTTTTGCCGCAACACCGGGTGTGATGCCGGGCGTGACGGCATGGCAGGACATGCTGGGGCAGTGGGCACGCATGGCGCAGGGCTTTGCCGCCCCCCAACCGCCGAGCCTTGCCGATACCCTGAACGAGACGCTGGCTCGCATGCAGAGTCAAGCCGGTGACTGGTATGGGCGGATGCAGCAGCTGGCTGCGCAGGTGGCAGGGCAGAATGCGAGCGCAGCGGAAATTGCTCAGCAGTGGAAGTCGCTGTTGACGCAAAGCGGCGAAGGTGCCTGGCTGGAATTGTTCCGCACTCTGCAGCCGCCCGAACCGAATGGCTTCGATGCGTGGTACAGCCAAGTACAGCCGATGTTGAACGGCTGGCTCGGCGAGGCGCGCAGCTGGCTTGGCATGCCGACGATCGGTATTGGCCGCGAGCATCAGGAGCGTTTGCAGAATCTTGCCCGTGCGCAGCTCGACTATCAGGAAAAACTGGCCGCGCACAATGCGGCTTTGTTGAAGAACGCGCAGCAGGCGTTTGAAAACTTCGAGAAGAAGCTGGCCGAGCATGAGTCGCCGGGCAGTGAAATCACCAGTGCACGAGCACTGTTCGATTTGTGGATTGATGCGGCAGAAGATGCCTTTGCGCAGATGGCACTTTCCCGAGATTACCGGGAGGTTTACGGGCAGATGGTCAATGCCCAGATGCGTCTGCGACAGGATGTGCAGAAGGAAATCGAAAACCTCAGCGGTCAACTGGGCATGCCGACCCGCACCGAGATGGAGGCAGCGCACCGCAAGATTGCCGAGCTTGAGCGCGCACTGCGGCGCAGTCAGCGGCAAAACGAGTCGCGCAAGGAGGAGGGGGCAGAGCGCAGAGTTCCCGCTGCCAGTGCCGTCCGGACATCGAAACGCCCGGATGCCAAGAAGGCCAAGCCGACGGAAAAGCCGGCCAGTCCCCGTGAAATATCCCGAAAAACTGCCGCCCCGGCAAAAAAAGCCGCCGCCCGGAAAACCGTGAAACGGAGCCGCTGACATGACCAGCCCGCTGAAACTCACCCCCGAAGAACTTGCCAATGAAGCCATCAAGATGCAGGCCAAGCTCGTCAGCGGGCTTGAGACTCTGCGTGAAGTCGGCAATTTCGACTATGGCAGTACCGAGCGCGAAGAAGTCTGGCGCGATGGCAAGACCGTGCTGTACCGCTTTGTCGGCGAGAAGGCGCCGCGTGCCCGCACGCCGATTCTGGTCAGCTATGCGCTGGTCAACCGCCCCTACATGATCGACCTGCAGGACAACCGCTCGCTGGTGCGCGGCCTGCTTGAACGCGGCGAGGACGTGTATGTGCTCGACTGGGGCTATCCCGACCGCTCCGACCGCTATCTCGACCTCGAGGATTACATCCAGCGCTTCATCGGCGGGGCGGTGGATTATCTGCGCGAGGCGCATGGCGTTGCTGCGGTGAACCTGCTCGGCATCTGTCAGGGCGGGGTGATGGCGCTGTGCTATGCCGCGCTCAATCCGGAGAAGGTGCGCAACCTCATCACCATGGTGACACCGGTGGACTTCCAGACCCCGGACAACATGCTCTCGAACTGGACGCAGGGGCTGGATGTCGATCTGTTTGTCGATACCCTCGGCAACATCCCGGCCGATCTCATGAACTGGTCGTACCTGATGCTCAAGCCCTTCCGGCTCAACTTGCAGAAATACGTCGGCATGGTGGATATTCTCGACGACGTGAAGGCGCTGGAAGACTTTCTGCGCATGGAAAAATGGATTTTCGACTCGCCCGATCAGGCCGGCGAAGCCTTCCGCCAGTTCATCAAGCAGTTCTACCAGCAAAACGGCCTCGTCAACGGCACCGTGCGCATCGGCGATGAGCCGGTGGATCTGGGCTTTGTCGACATGCCGGTGCTGAACATCTACGCCGAGCAGGATCATCTGGTGCCACCGGATGCCTCGCGTGCGTTGCAGAAATTGGTCGGCACCGATGACTACACCGAACTCAGCTTCCGTGGCGGCCATATCGGCATCTATGTTTCCAGCCGCGCCCAGAAGGAAGTGCCGGACACCATCCACACCTGGCTCAAGAAGCGCTGATGTCGGCTTTGCACAACCCCGCCGCCGATTTGGCGGCGCGGGTGGATGAAATCCTCTTTCAGCAGTGGGACCCGATTGGGGTCAGCGATTTGCTGGGCAGTGGCAATGTGCGCGATGAGTACCGCAGCTATGTGCCGGCACTGCTCGCCCTTTTGCGCCAAGGTGCGGGTACTGCGCAGCTTGCCGCTTGGCTGGAGCAGCAGGCGGTGGCGTGCATGGGGCTTTCCGCTGAGCATTGCCGCTCCGCCTGCCTGCGCGCGGCAGCGGCATTGACAGCGGCCTTTGCCGAGGAATCCCGTTAGATGCACCCGCTTGCACTTTTTGCCGGAATGCTCTGGACGCTGCCCAATACCGTGCTCGGGCTTTTGCTGGGGCTTGCCGGCATGCCGTGGGGCGCACGCGCGCACTGGAGTGGGCAGGAGCTGGCATTGGTATTCAATCACTGGCCGTGGGGGCCGGGTGGGGCGATGACGCTCGGCAACGTGATCGTCAACAAGGGCCGCGATCTCGATGCAAGGTGTCACACCTATGCCCACCGTGCCGGGCAATGCGTCGAACCACTGATTCGCCTCGGCACCCACGAGCACGCCCACGTGCGGCAATACATGCTGCTCGGTCCCTTGTTCCTGCCGCTGTATTTCGCTTTGGGGGGAGTAGCAGCACGCAATCCGCTGGAGAAGGCCGCAGATCATTACGCGCTTCACGGCAAGGGCTGGTGGCCATTTGGCCATCGCGGCTGATTGCCTCGTCGCATCCTTTGCCGGGGGGCTGGAGCGGAGCGACTCGGTACAGTACCCGCTGTGCAGTGGAAATTGTTGTCCCGGTACACGGCGGCGAGCCGGTCGGTCGCCGCCGTGTGTGACGGGCGGCTTACTTTGCCGCCTCTTCGCGCAGGGCGCGCCGCAGGATCTTGCCGACATTGGTCTTCGGCAGCTCGCTGCGGAACTCGATATGGTGCGGGCGCTTGTAGCCGGTCAGATTTTCCCGGGCATAGCGTTTGACATCCTCGGCGGTGAGGTTCGGGTCTTTCTTGACGATCACCACTTTCACCGTTTCACCCGAATGCTCGTCCGGCACGCCGACTGCCGCGACTTCGGCAATGCCCGGCATCGCCGCCAGCACATCTTCGATTTCGTTCGGATAGACGTTGAAGCCCGATACCAGAATCATGTCCTTCTTGCGATCGACGATGTACACATAGCCGGTGGGCTCGATGCGCGCCATGTCGCCGGTGTGCAGCCAGCCCTCGGCATCCATCACTTTGGCGGTTTCGTCCTCGCGCTGCCAGTAGCCCTTCATCACCTGCGGGCCCTTGATGCACAGCTCGCCGACCGCCTCCCCATCCATCGGCAGCGTGTTGCCGTCCTCGTCCTTGATGCAGACATCGGTGGAGGAAATCGGCAGGCCGATGGAGCCGTTGTATTCGGGCAGATCCAGCGGGTTGATGCAGGCCGCCGGCGAGGTTTCGGTGAGGCCATAGGCTTCGGCCAGGGTGCAGCCGGTGACTTTTTTCCAGCGTTCGGCCACCGCGCGCTGCACCGCCATGCCGCCGCCGAGCGAGAGCTTGAGCGAGGAGAAGTCCACCTCGTCGAAGCCCGGCGTGTTGAGCAGGCCATTGAACAGGGTGTTGACCCCGGTAATGGCGGTGAACTTGTGCTTTTTCAGCTCCTTGACGAAGCCGGGCATGTCGCGCGGATTGGTAATGAGGACGTTCTTCGCCCCCAGTTCCATGAAGGTCAGCCCGTTCGCGGTCAGGGCGAAGATGTGATAGAGCGGCAGTGCGGTGATGATGGTTTCCTTGCCGTCCTCGGCATTGTCGGCAATCCACGCCCGTGCCTGCAGCATGTTCGCCACCAGATTGCGGTGGGTGAGCATTGCTCCCTTGGCAACGCCGGTGGTGCCGCCGGTGTATTGCAGGAAGGCGATGTCCTGCGAGCTGATTTCCACCTTCGGCAGCGGCTTGCCGGCGCCGCGTGCCAGCGCCTCGCGGAAGCGGATGGCGCCGGGGATGTGGTAGGCCGGCACCATCTTTTTCACGTGCTTGACCACGAAGTTGACCAGCATCCCCTTGAGTCCGCCGAGCAGGTCGCCAAGCCCGGTGGTGACGACATGCTTGACCGGCGTGTCGCCGATGACTTCGGCCAGGGTATGGCCGAAGTTGTCGACGATGACGATGGCGGCGGCGCCCGAGTCCTGCAACTGGTGGCGCAATTCGCGTGCGGTGTACAGGGGATTGACGTTGACCACGGTAAGGCCGGCACGCAGCACGCCGAAGGTGGCGATCGGCTGTTGCAGGCAGTTCGGCATCATGATGGCGACGCGATCACCTTTCTTCAGTTGCAGCTCTTGCAGCAGGAAGGTGGCGAATTGCGTGCTCAGCCGGTCGAACTCGTCATAGCTGATTTCCTTGCCCATATTGTGGAAGGCCGGCTGGTGGCGGAAACGGTCAATCGCCTTGCCGACCACGGCATTGATGGAGCTGTAGGAATCAGGGTCGATTTGGTGCGGAATGCCCTTGGGATAATGGGAAAGCCACGGACGTTCGGTGCTCATCGGTTCCTTCGTGTGCATGATGTGTCCGGATTGGAGCATGCAGCGAACTGCGATAGCAAGAGTACGGATGAGTATGGAGTGGCAAAGTGTGCGGGATTTCCCGGTTTGCTCGGCAGGCGTATCGGCATGACTTCAAAAAACAGCCGCGCCAGTCTAGAATATGACGCGAAAAAAACTGCTAAGCCCGCGATTTGTCGCGGATTTCCCCACCCGCAGGTGACTGCCTGCACTGCAAACAACCGGAGAACCCCATGGCGCTGGAGCGCACCCTTTCCATCATCAAGCCCGATGCCGTTGCCAAGAATGTCATTGGTGAAATCTATTCCCGTTTTGAAAAGAACGGCCTGAAAATCGCCGCCGCCAAGTTCACACAGCTCTCGCGCGCCGAGGCCGAAGGCTTCTATGCCGTGCATCGCGAGCGTCCGTTCTTCGGCGCGCTGGTGGACTTCATGGTGTCCGGCCCGGTGATGATTCAGGTGCTCGAAGGCGAAGGCGCGGTGCTGAAGAACCGCGAGCTGATGGGCGCAACCAATCCGAAGGAAGCCGCGCCCGGTACCATCCGCGCCGACTTCGCCGAATCCATTGATGCCAATGCCGTGCACGGCTCGGACTCGCTGGAAAATGCCGCGATCGAAATCGCCTACTTCTTCCCGGCGACCGACGTTCACGCACGTTGAGCCGATCAGGAGCCGGGGATGATCCCCGGCTTCTTTCATCTTCGCCAAAGAGTTCCAGACGTGCAGACATCCACTTCTCCCGTTGCTGCCCCGACTGCACTTGCCAGCGGCAAGCAGAATCTTCTGCAGCTCGACCGCGCCGGGCTGGAGGCATTCTTCGTCGAGCAGCTCGGTGAAAAAAGCTTCCGCGCCCAACAGGTGATGAAGTGGATTCACCATCGCCACGTCACCCGCTTCGAGGAAATGACCGATCTTGGCAAGGCACTGCGTGCCAAGCTCGAAGCCCATGCCGAAATCGTGGTGTCGAACATCCTGTTCGACAAAGGCTCCGAAGACGGCACGCACAAGTGGCTGCTCGGCATGGATGGCGGCAATGCCATCGAAACGGTGTACATCCCGGACAAGGGGCGCGGCACGCTATGCGTGTCTTCCCAGGTGGGTTGTGGCCTCAATTGCAGTTTCTGTTCCACCGCCACGCAAGGCTTCAACCGCAACCTTTCCACCGCCGAAATCATCGGTCAGGTGTGGGTGGCCGGGCGTCATCTGGGCAATGTGCCGCACCAGAAGCGCCGCCTCACCAATGTGGTGATGATGGGCATGGGCGAGCCACTGATGAACTTCGACAACGTGGTGCGGGCGATGAGCGTGATGCGCGATGACCTCGGCTACGGCCTTGCCAACAAGCGCGTGACACTCTCCACCGCCGGCATGGTGCCGATGATCGATCGGTTGGCCGCCGAAAGCGATGTTTCGCTTGCGGTGTCGCTGCATGCGCCGTTCGACGAGCTGCGCAACGAGCTGGTGCCGCTCAATCGCAAATACGATATCGCCACCCTGATGGATGCCTGCGTGCGTTATGCGCTGCGCAAGAAGGGGGAGTCGGTGACGTTCGAATACACTTTGATGCGCGGGGTCAACGACCAGCCCGAGCATGCCCGCGCACTGGCGGCACTGATGCGCGATTTCGACCGCCGCGTGCAGATGAAAGATGCCGCCAAGGTCAATCTGATTCCGTTCAATCCTTTTCCCGGCACCCGCTACGAACGCTCGGGCGATGCCGAAATTCGCGCCTTCCAGAAAGTGCTGAACAACGCCGGCTTGGTGGCGCCATTGCGCCGTACCCGCGGTGACGACATCGACGCTGCCTGCGGCCAGCTGAAAGGGCAGGTGCTCGATCGCACCCGGCGTCAGGCCGAACACGCCAAGCGGCTTGCCGCTGCCGGAGGTCTGGATGCGGCCGCTTGAACGTGCACTTTGTTTGGCGCTGGCCACAGTGGTGCTTGCCACCAGCTGCAGTCGCCTGACCTTCATCCGGCCAAGCATGAAGCGTGGCAAGGAAGTTCCGGTGCGCGCGCGTCCGGTATTGCGCGACAGTGCCGAGGTGAAGGCACGCCGCGATGCGCAGATGTATCTAGAGCAGGCCGGGAGTGCATTGCGCAGTGGTGATTTGGCGACGGCCGATCAACAGGTGCGTGCCGCGTTGCGCTTGGCACCGGACTCGGCCGATGTCTATACCATGCTGGGCGTGGTGGCCGGCCAGCAGGGACGCAACGAGGAGGCTGGCAACCATCTCAAGCGTGCCGTTGAACTGTCTGGCGGGCGCAGCAACGAGGCAAGCAATTACGGCGCATGGCTGTGCAGCAACAATCGCGTTCCCGAAGCGCTGGAATACTTCGATTACGCCATTGCCAGCGATTACATGGACAGCGCCAACCGTGCCAATGTGCTTGCCAATGCCGGCGCCTGTGCCATGCAGATTCGCGAGGACGAGCGTGCTGACCGCTATCTGCGGCAGGCAATACGTCTGGTGCCCGACAGCCCGCTGGCGCTGGAGAAATTGGCGGAGCTCTCGCTTCGACAACGACAGTTTTTGGCGGCGCGCGCATTCATCGAGCGTCGTCTGGCGATTTCTCCCATCAATGCTGACTTGCTTGAGTTGGCTTCCCTGATCGAAGCGCGCATCGGTGATGCAGCGGCATCGGCACGCTATCTTGAGCAGCGTCGCAACCAATTCCCCGAAACCCCCAGCAAATCCGAGACAGGGCCTTGAGCATGACCAGCACGCCTGATTCCGAACGGCAGACCGAATACGGGGCTCGCTTGCGAGAGGCACGTCAGGCAGCCGGTCTGACGCTGGATGCGCTTGCCAAGGAGCTGCACATGACCCGTCGCTCGCTTGAGCTTCTGGAAAGCGGGCAGTGGCAGGCACTTGGTGCCGGCGTGTTCATCCGTGGTCAGTTGCGCACTTATGCCAAGCGCCTTGGCCTTGACGCCAGCCAGTGGCTTGAGGAAATCCAGGTGCAGCCTTCGCGGCTGATCAGCCGCGAACATACAACTGGCTGGGAGCGTTTCTTCAAGCAGCTGGGCATGAAGACCGTGTACGTGGTCATGACGCTGGGCATAGCCATCCCTGCCTGGATGGCGCTCAATCGCTCTCCGCTGCCCAGTGGCGGAAGCACGAGTGCTGATCTGCCACTGGCGGTTTCGACGTCGGCGGCGACACCCGTGTCCGTTGGCAGCGAGCCGTTGAGCGCCTCGATGGCCCCTCTGCCTCGTGCCACCAATACCCCGCAGGCGAGCGGCGCTGCCTATTGGGTATTCGAGTTTCAGGGGGAAAGCTGGGTGGATTTGCGTGCTCCCGATGGCACTATCGTGGAGAAAGGCTTGATGAAGCCCGGTGAGCGCCGCAGTTACGCTGCAAATCAGCTGGGACAGATCGTGTTTGGCAATGCCAGTGAAGTTCGCCTGCTGCGAGAGGGGCAGCCGCAGGATCTGAGTGCGTATGCACACTCGAATGTGGTGCGCTTTGATGTATCCTCTGCCGCCCCTGCGGCAACCACGGCGGCGGGCGAATGATTTTTACGCGACTGTCGGCATTGCACGTGCCGGCGGTTGCTCAAGGCCGGTTCGCGGCGAGAGATTTGGTGCAATGGATGAACTTTTGAACGAACATGAACAAGGGGAGCGTGTCCGCTCCTGGCTGCGCAGCAATGCACTCAGCATCTTCGGCGGCATCGCAATCGGCATTGCCGCGATTGGTGGGTACAAGTGGTGGCAGGGCAAGCAACTTGCCGAAGGCAAGGCGCAGGCACAGGTTTTCGAGCAGTTCCAGGCCGATCTGCTGAGCAAGCCCGAGGAGGCGCTGCAGCGCTATGCCAGCTTGCCCAAGGATACGCCGTATTCTGCGCTGGCTGGTCTTGGAGTGGCCAAGGCGCAGGTGGAGACTGGCAAGGCCGCCGATGCAATTACCACCTTGCGCGGGCTTGACAGTGACGACCCGGGGGTTGCTGCGCTGATCGAGCAGCGGTTGGCGCGACTTCTGGTGGACGAAGGCAAACCGGCCGAAGCATTGCCGCTGGTGAGGGATGCCGAAGATGCCGGGGCACTTGATGTGTTGGGAGATGCGCAGAAGGCGCTTGGCAAACCCGATGAAGCGCGCAAGGCCTACCAGAGCGCTCTGGCAAAGCTCGAAGGCAATTCATTGCAGCGTCAAGTGTTGGAAGCCAAACTGGCTCAGCTTGACAGTCCGCCGCCGGCATCACCGAAAGCGGCCGAGCAAACTGAAACCAGCACTCCGGCCAACGACACAGAGTCGGCCAGTAGCACGGCTGAAAAGGCCGGTTGATCGGCCCCCCACACATCAGGATTTTCCATGCAACGCAATCGCACTTTGCTCCAAGTTTTCGGACTCCTCGCCTGCACCGTGGCGGTTACCGGCTGTTCCAGCATGAAAGGCTGGTTCAGCAGCAAGGAAAAGCAGGCCAGCAAGCCGGCCGAATTGGTCGAGTTCACTCCCAGCACCGAAATGCAGCGGCTGTGGTCGGTGAACCTCGGCAAAGGGGCGCAGGATGCCGGTGTCGGGCAGCGTCCGGTGGTTGCCGGCGGGCGAGTGTATGCAGGTGCAGGCAATGCGGGAGTGCGAGCACTGGATCTGCAAAGCGGACAAGTGCTGTGGACCTGGACGGGCGAGAAAAAATCGCGTTGGAGCGGCGGCCCGGGAGTTGGGGAAGGATTGGTGGTGGTCGGCAGTCTGGACGGTGATGTCGTGGCGCTGGACGAGGCCAGCGGCAGCGAACGCTGGCGTGCCAAAGTGGGCAATGAAGTCATTGCCGCGCCGGCCATTCAAGGCGGCTTGGTCTTCGTGCGCAGCAATGATGGCCGTGTCACGGCATTCAGCGCGAGCGATGGCAGCAAGCGCTGGGACTGGCGAGTGGAAATGCCGACCTTGACGGTGCGCGGCAATGCCGGTTTGTTGCTGGGGCCGGGTTATTTGTTCGTCAACAGCGACAACGGCAATGTCACCGCGCTTTCCGCGCGTGATGGTGCCGTTCTGTGGGATGTCACCGTGGCCCAGCCCGAAGGCCGCAGCGAGCTTGATCGCATGAACGACATCGACGGCCAGCCGGTGCTGGACGACACCCTGCTGTATGTTTCCAGCTTCAAATCGCGCACCATGGCGATTGAAGCCCCGACCGGGCGGGTGTTGTGGTCGCAGGAAAACGGCGGTGTCGGTGGCGTGGGTCTTGGCGCGCACCGCCTTGCCGTCAGCGACAGCCGCGACGTGGTGTGGGCGCTTGACCGCAGCAACGGGGCGGCGATGTGGCAGCAGAATGCCCTGGCACGACGCAACCTGAGTGCCCCGGCCGTGCTTGGCGATTACGCCGTGGTGGGCGATCTGGATGGCTATCTGCACGTGATGCGGATGGATGATGGCCAGTTCGCCGCGCGCGTGCGCGCCTCGAAAAATGCCGTGCGCGCCCAGCCGGTGGTGGCCGATGGCGTTCTGCTGGTGCAGGATGTCGAAGGGCATCTGGCCGCCTACCGCGTGGGGCAGTAAGCGATGCTGCCGACCGTTGCCCTGGTGGGGAGGCCCAATGTCGGCAAGTCCACGCTGTTCAATGCTCTGACCCGCAGCCGCGACGCGCTGGTGCATGACCAGCCCGGCGTGACGCGCGACCGCCACTACGGCGTGTGCCGTCTGCGCGAAGCCCAGCCCTTCGTGCTGGTGGATACCGGCGGCATTGCCGGGGATGAAACCGGCCTTGCCGGTGCCACTGCGCGTCAGGCGCGGGCGGCGGCGGAAGAAGCTGATCTCATCCTGTTCGTCGTCGATGGCCGCGAAGGCGCGAGTGCGCTGGATGATGAGATCCTGCGCTGGCTGCGCAAATCCGGCCGCCCGGTGCTGCTGGTGGTGAACAAGGTCGATGGCATCGATACCCGGCAGGCAGTGGGCGAGTTCTCCCGCTATGGCTTTGCCGATGTCATTCCCACCGCCGCCTCGCACCGCAGCGGCATCGACGAGCTGCTCGACGAAATCTACCCGCGTCTGCCCGAAGCCGGGCAGGGGGAAGTACTGGACGATGACCCCGAGCGGGTGCGCATCGCCTTCATTGGGCGGCCGAATGTCGGCAAATCCACCCTGGTCAACCGCATCCTCGGCGAGGAGCGCATGATCGCCTCGGACGTGCCCGGCACCACGCGCGATTCCATTGCCGTGGATCTGGAGCGCGATGGACGCAAGTATCGCCTGATCGACACCGCCGGCCTGCGCCGCAAGTCGCGGGTGGACGAGGCGGTGGAAAAGTTCTCCGCGGTCAAGACCCTGCAGGCGATTGAAGAATGTCAGGTGGCGGTGCTGATGCTCGATGCCACCGAGGGCGTGACCGATCAGGATGCCACCGTGCTGGGCGCGATTCTCGATGCCGGACGCGCATTGGTGGTGGCCATCAACAAATGGGACGGGCTGGATGATTACCGCCGCCAGCAGGCCGAAGACCTGCTCGGGCGCAAACTCGCCTTCGTCGATTGGGCCGAAGCGGTGCGCATTTCCGCCTTGCACGGCTCGGGCCTGCGCGAGCTGTTCCGTGCCGTGCACCGCGCTCATGCCTCGGCGATGCGCGAGTTCGGCACCAGCGAAGTCACCCGCGCCATTGAAATCGCCTATCAGAGCAATCCGCCACCGACCGTGCGCGGGCATGTGGCGAAGCTGCGCTTTGCCCACCCCGGCGGCAGCAATCCGCCGACCTTCATCGTCCACGGCAATCGCTTGCGCACCTTGTCCGACAGCTACAAGCGCTATCTGGAAAACTTCTTCCGTCGCCGCTTCAAGCTGATCGGCACGCCGGTGCGCTTTGTCTTCAAGGAAGGCGAGAACCCCTACAAGGACAAGAAAAACGAATTGACCGAGCGGCAGATCGCCCGCAAGCGCCGCCTGATCCGCCATGTCAAGCGACGCGGATAAGCTGGCGCTGTCAGTGGCCACCGCGCATGCCCGGCAGCAGGCCGGGGCGCGCCTTATCGATATTCGCAGTGAAAAGGAACAGCAGCTCGGCATGGCCGAAGGTGCCGAGGCGCTGTCTGCGCAGCAACTTGTCGCAAGCGTGGCGCAGCTGCGGGCGGCAGGCCAGCCGATTCTGCTGATTTGCCAGCGCGGCCTGCGCTCGCAACAGCTGGCAAATACATTGGCCGGGCAGGGCGTGGCCGTCTTCAGCGTGAGCGGCGGTACCGATGCCTGGCAGGCCGCCGGGTTGCCGATGCGTCCTTCCGAGGTGTCGCCCGCTTTTCTCGAACGCTATTCACGCCAGCTGCGCCTGCCGCAGGTCGGCCTTGCCGGGCAACAGGCATTGCAGGCCGCGCGCGTGGTGCTGATCGGTGCCGGTGGCCTCGGCTCGCCGGCGGCGTTTTATCTGGCTGCTGCCGGCATCGGCCATCTGCGCCTGATTGATGATGACGTGGTGGAGCGCAGCAATTTGCAGCGGCAGGTTTTGCATCAAGATGCCGGTGCCGGGGTGATGGCCAAGGTGGATTCGGCGCGCGAGCGTTTGCAGGCGCTCAACCCGGCAATCGAGATCGAGGCGATCCGTGCCCGCATCACGGCGGACAACGCCGAGGCGTTGCTGGCCGATGCCGATGTGGTGCTGGATGGTGCGGACAATTTTCCCGCCCGCCATGCACTCAATGCGGCCTGCCTGAAACTCGGCAAGCCGCTGGTATACGGCGCGGTACAGGCCTTTCACGGCCAGGCCAGTGTTTTCGATGCACGCAAACGCGGCGAAGCGCCGTGCTATCGCTGCCTGTTTCCCGAGGCACCGAATGATGCCCCGAACTGTGCCGAAGCCGGCGTGCTCGGTGTTGTCCCAGGCATCATCGGACTCATTCAGGCGAGCGAAGCAATCAAGCTGATTCTGGGCATCGGCGAGCCGCTGACCGGGCGCCTTTTGCGCTTTGATGCGCTGACGATGCGCTTTGCCGAAACACGCCTCGTGCCCGACCCGCATTGCCCGGCCTGCGGGCAGGCAGGCTGAAAACAGGTGCCGGGACGGGGCATGACATGCAATCCCCCGTTCGGCTTTGCCGGATAGAGGGGCAAGCGGAATGCCACCATCATCAGTGGGGCAGCAGGGTGAGCAAGACGGGCAAGTATGTGATGCAGTGCACAAAGTTGCAGGTTGATTGTCATCAAACTGTCACCTGAGCCTGCCACCATGTTAACATGCTGTTAAAGATGCGCCGCCGTATTGCTGCGCGCCGCTCAAGGCACCTGCTTTTTTGTTTTTCCTCTCCCCTCGAGAACTTACTGCACATGAACCGCCAACAGAATCTTCGTCTGTCCAGGCTTGCACTTGGCCTGATTGCTGCACTTGGCGCAGCACCCATTTTTGCGCAGAGCACCTCGTCCGGTCTTTCTGGTCAGGTATTGGGCGTCAATGGCCAGCCGGTGGCTGAGGCCGAAGTCACTATTACCCACGTTGAATCGGGCACGGTCAGCCGTGTTACCACCGATGCCAACGGTCGCTACAACGCCCGCGGTCTGCGCGTGGGTGGCCCCTATACCGTGGTGGTGAACAAGGATGGCGAAGGCAGCGATACCGAAAACAACGTCTATCTGCCGCTCAACCAGGTGGTGACTGTCAATGCCACGCTGGAGCGGTCGGTCAATCTGGATACGGTCGTGGTGACCGGTGCTTCGGTGCCGAGCGTGTTTTCTGCCGACAACAAGGGTGTGGGTACTTCGCTGGATGGGCGCCGCCTTGAAATCACGCCGTCCTCCAGCCGCTCGCTCGATGACGTGGCGCGTCTTGATCCGCGCATTACCGTGACCGACCAGGCCACCGGTGCCATCTCGGTGGCCGGTGTCAACAACCGCTTCAACAATATTTCGGTCGATGGCCTGTCGCAGGGCGACCCCTTCGGCCTCAATGCCAACGGCATGCCGTATACCGGCTCGCCGATTTCGGTCGATACCATTGCCGCTTACGACATCAAGGTCAGCGATTTCGATGTGTCGCAAGACACCGTGGGCGCGGCGATCAATGCGGTGACCAAGTCCGGCACCAACAATCTGCATGGCTCGCTGTACTACGTGTACAAGAATGCCAAGGACATGGTGGGCTCGCGCGATGGTCAGGATTATGCCGGCTTCGACAATGACACCACTTGGGGGCTCACCGTGGGTGGCCCGATTGTCAAGGACAAGCTGTTCTTCTTCGCCTCCTACGAAACGCAGAAGATCACCAATTTCGGTGGTACCTCCAGCGACGACGGCTTTGCCACCGGCGTGGTGTCGCAGGCGGAAATCGATGAAGTGATCGATATCGCCAAGAATACTTGGGGCTTTGATCCGGGCACCTATGGCGCATTGGGCGTCAACCTCGAGAACAAGCGCTATCTGGGCAAGATCGACTGGAACATCAACGACTCCCATCGCGCCAGCCTGACTTACCAGCAGACCGAGGAAACCCAGCCCTCGCCGTATGACAGCAATGCTGCGACCGTGATCCTCAGCACGCGCTGGTACACCAAGGAAAACACCACCAAGAACGTTTCGCTGCAATTGTTCAGCGACTGGACCGACTTCTTCAGCACCGAAGCCAAGTTCAGCTTCCAGCGCTTCGAGCAGGAATCGGGCAATGCCATCAACCTGCCGACCATCAACGTCAGCAGCAACAACAACCCCGCCAGCAGCGGCAACGGCGTGCGTTTGGGTGAAGACCGCAATCGCCACGAAAACCGCATCAAGACCGACAAGTTCACCGCGTCGATATTCGGCACCCTGTATGGGGTCGATCACGAGGTCAAGTTCGGCTTCGATTACATGCGCAATAACGCGCTGAACCTGTACGGCCGCGATCTGCACGGCGTGTACGTGTTCGGCAGCATCGACGATTTCCGTGCCGGCAACTATTACTCCTACACCGTGCGCCGCCCGCTGGACGGCTATACCGAGGAGGATCTGGCCGCCTCGATCAAGTTCAGCCAGCTGAGCCCGTTCATCCAGGATACCTGGCAGGTCAACGACAACCTGTCGGTAGTGTATGGCGTGCGTGTCAACATCCCCGATGCCAAGGTGGCCGCACCGCTGAACCCGGGCTTTGAAGGCGTGTTCGGCTATCCGAACAATTACCGCATCAGTTCGCACAATCGTGTGGTGCTGCCGCGTGTGGGCTTCAACTACACGTTCAATACCGAGCGCATGATGCAGCTGCGCGGTGGTGCCGGCCTGTTCCAGAGCGTGCCGCCGGTTGTGTGGCTGGCCAATCCCTACCAGAACAACGGCATGACCTCGGGCTCGTTCAGCAGCAGCGATCCGGCGGCCTATCCGTTCAGTGCCGATCCGTACAACCAGCCGGTGCCGAGCAATCTTGCCGCCAGTGGCGAGGCACAGGTGGACAGCATCGATCCGAACTTCAAGTTGCCCACGATATGGAAGTTCAGCCTCGGCTACGATGCCGAGCTGCCGTGGATGGGCCTGGTGGCCACGGCCGAAGTGCAGCACCTGAAGAACAAGCACGGCGTGTTCTACAAGGCGATCAACATCGGTGCCTACAACTCGGCCACCGGCCTGTACGATGCCCCGACCGGCGTGCTGGCCGACGGCCGTGCCAGCTACTGGTGCACCATTGGTGGCAGCACCGGCAACAGCAACAAGAACTGCGGCCGCAACAGCGCCTATACCTACAACTCCACCATGCTGTCCAACACCGACAAGGGGGAGTCCACTGCGCTGACCCTGTCGCTGGACAAGCCCATGGCCAATGGCTGGTATGCCAACCTGAGCTATACCTATACCCGCGCCAAGGAAGTCGCCTCCGACGGCAGCTCGCAGGCCTGGTCGAGCTATCAGTACGTTTCGCGTCTGAACCCGAACGAGGAAGTGCTGGCCACCGCCAGTCGTGAAGTGCGCAATTCGGTCAAGCTCTCGCTGGGCTGGGAGCGCGCCTTCTTCCGCGATTACAAGACCAGCGTCACCGCCTTCTACACCGGCCGTGATGGCCTGCCGTACACCTGGATCGTCAACGGCGATGTCAACGGCGATCGCATCTTCCAGGATCCGGCCTACATCCCGCTGCGTGACGATGCACTGGTGAGCTATGTCAATGGCCGCTCCGGTGCCGCCACGGCCGAGCAGATCGCAGCCTTCCACGCCTTCATCGACAGCAACAGCTATCTGTCCTCGCGTCGCGGCACCATCGCCGAGCGCAACGGCGCACGCATGCCGTGGGTGAACCAGCTGGATGTCAGCTTCCAGCAGGAGCTGCCGGGCTTCATGCAGGGTCACAAGTCCATCCTGCGTCTTGACATCTACAACTTCCTCAATCTGCTCAACAAGGATTGGGGCATCACCGAGAAGATGGACTTCGACACCCGCTATCTGGCCAACCTGAGCCGGGTGAATGCCGACGGCACCTATGTGTACGATCTCTCGGCCAATGCACCGCAGGCGTTGCCGGTATACGACGCCAACTCGGCTTACCCTTCGCGTGTGGTGTCGCGCTGGGCGGCGATGCTGACCTTCCGCTATCAGTTCTGATACTGCCGAACGGATTGCTGCAGCACATGGAAATGGCCGGGTCTCCCGGCCATTTCTTTTTTGCCTGCCTGTCATCTTTGTGTCGGCTGAATGCGCTAAAGTCGGCGCATGGATACTCAACTTGTCGAACAAAACACACCCTCCCGTTCCATCCTGCCCACCGTGAGCGCCAGCATCTACCCGAAAGGGGGGCTGGATGTGCTCTCGCGTGAAGAAGTGGCTCGTCTCAAGGATGCTTCCAGCGGCGGCCTGCACGAGCTGCTGCGCCGCTGTGCGCTGGCCGTGCTGACCAGTGGCAGCCCCTCGGATGATCCGCGTGCCGCCGCTGAGCTGTATCCGGATTTCGATATTCAGGTGATGCAGCAGGATCGCGGCATTTGCATCCAGCTTCAGCACGCGCCGGCAATGGCATTCGTGGATGGTCGCATCATCCGCGGGATTGCCGAGCTGCTGTATGCGGCCGTGCGTGATCTGGCCTATGCATCAATCGAATTGCTCGGTGCCCAGCATGAGATCGCCCTGTCGACCGAGGCCGGCATTACCGATGCGGTGTTCCGCGTGTTGCGCAATGCGCGCGTGCTCAATGCCGGCGAGCCGAATCTGGTGGTGTGCTGGGGTGGTCACTCGATTGGTCGCACCGAATACCTGTACACCAAGGAGGTGGGCTACGAGCTTGGCCTGCGTGGGATGGATATCTGTACCGGTTGCGGGCCCGGGGCGATGAAAGGTCCGATGAAGGGGGCGACTATTGCCCATGCCAAGCAACGTCAGCACCGCTCGCGCTATATCGGCATTACCGAGCCGGGCATTATCGCGGCCGAATCGCCGAACCCGATCGTCAACCATCTGGTCATCATGCCGGACATCGAAAAACGGCTGGAAGCCTTCGTGCGCATGGCACATGGCATCATTGTTTTCCCCGGCGGCGTGGGCACGGCCGAGGAAATCCTCTACCTGCTCGGCATTCTCCTGCGCGAGGAGAATGAAGGCATCGAATTGCCGTTCATCCTGACCGGGCCGAGCGAATCAGCGGCCTATTTCGAGCAGATTGATGCTTTCATCCGCCTGACTCTGGGCGATCAGGCCGCGGCGCGCTATCGCATCATCATTGGTGATCCGGCCGAAGTGGCGCGTCATATGGCCAGCGGTGTGCGTCGAGTACGCGAACAGCGGGTGAACAACAAAGATGCGTTTTTCTTCAATTGGGGGCTGCATATCCCGCTGGATTTCCAGAAACCCTTTGACCCGACGCATGAAGCAATGGCGCGGCTTGATCTCAACCACGGGCGCAAGCCGCATGAATTGGCGGCAGACTTGCGTCGTGCCTTCTCCGGTATCGTGGCTGGCAACGTCAAGGAGCCGGGCATCCGCCGCATCGAGCAACACGGTCCGTTCCGGATCAATGGGGCCCCGGACATGATGGCGGCACTGGACGCGCTTTTGCGGGCCTTCGTCGAACAGCGGCGGATGAAAATCTCCGGCGAGTACAAGCCGGTGTACGAAGTGGTGACCGTGCAGCACTGAAATTTTCAGTGAGCCGGAGCGTTACGATGCACGCCCCACATGCCGGGTGCATGGCAGTGGGGCGTGCCTCAGGCTGTAAAATGCTGCGACCTTTCCCGTTTTTTGTCCCATGTCCTCGACCGAACCTGCCACTCTCCCGTTTGGCCCCGCGCCGCGTCACTCCACTCGTGCGGTACGGATAGGCAAGGTTCAAGTCGGCGGCGATGCGCCGGTGGTGGTGCAGTCGATGACCAATACCGACACCGCCGACGTCGCCACCACTACCCGGCAGGTGGCGGAGCTGTGGCGGGCAGGTTCGGAGCTGGTGCGCCTGACGGTGAACAATGCCGAGGCCGCGGCGGCGATTCCGCACATTGCCGACAAGCTGGCGATGATGGGCATCGAGGTGCCGCTGATCGGCGATTTCCACTACAACGGCCACACCCTGCTGGCAAACGCGCCGGCCTGCGCCGAGCGGCTGGCGAAGTACCGCATCAATCCGGGCAATGTCGGCTTCGGCAAGAAAAAGGACACGCAGTTTGCCCAGCTCATCGAACTTGCCATCCGCCATGACAAGCCGGTGCGCATCGGTGCGAACTGGGGCTCGCTCGATCAGAGCCTTGCCGCCAGCCTGATGGATGAAAACGCGCAGCGGGCCGAGCCGTGGGACGCCGGGCGGGTCTTGCGCGAAGCACTGATTCGCAGTGCGCTGGACTCGGCCGAGCGTGCCGTCGAGCTTGGCCTTGCCCGCGAGCGCATCATCCTCTCGGCCAAGGTCAGTGGCGTGCAGGAGCTGATTGCGGTTTATCGCGACATGGCAAGGCGCAGTGATTTCGCCCTGCATCTTGGCCTGACTGAAGCGGGCATCGGCAGCAAGGGCATCGTCGCCAGCAGTGCCGCCTTGGCGGTGCTGTTGCAGGAGGGCATTGGCGATACCATCCGCATTTCGCTGACGCCGGAGCCGGGACAGTCGCGCACGCAGGAGGTTGTGGTGGCGCAGGAGCTTCTGCAAACGCTCGGGCTGCGTGCCTTCACGCCGATGGTGACCGCCTGCCCGGGCTGTGGTCGCACCACCAGCGAGTTTTTCCAGGAGCTGGCGAAAGTGGTGCAGGCACATGTGCGCGAGAAGATGCCGGAGTGGAAGATCAAGCACCCGGGAGCGGAAAACATGACCCTGGCGGTGATGGGCTGCGTGGTCAACGGCCCGGGCGAATCACGCCATGCCAATATCGGCATCTCGTTGCCGGGCACGGGAGAAGCACCGGCGGCTCCGGTATTCATTGATGGTGAAAAAAGCGTCACCCTGCGTGGCGAGAACATCGCCCGCGAGTTCATCGGCATCATCGACGACTATGTGGCGCGGCGCTACCGCGCAGGCGCTTGATTCGCGCGCGGACGGCTGCCGGCCACGGTTTCTGGCTCGGCATCGGCGTGCCGCTGCTGCTGTTTGTCTGGCTGGCTTGGCCGGTGGCGCACGGGCAGGCATTGCCATTTGATTTGCCGCTGTTGCATTGGTTCAGGGCTCAACAGGCTCCGGGGTTTGACGTGCTGGCCCTGCTTTTTTCTGCCGTCGGCTATGCCTGGGGCGTGATTCCGGCCGATATCCTGTTGTGCCTTGTGTTGCTCTGGCGAAGGCAGTGGCGATGGGCGGCATTTGCCGCTGTCACGCTGGCAGGCTCGGGCCTTCTCAACATGCTGATGAAGCATTTGATTGCCCGCCCGCGCCCGGCCTTGTGGGAATCCTTGGCACCGGAGTTGACCTGGAGCTTCCCGAGCGGACATGCCATGGGGGCGATGACGCTGGTGGCAGTGCTGTGGGTATTGTGGTGGCCCGGTCGCTGGCGCTGGCCGAGCCTGCTTGCCGGCAGCGCCTTCGTCCTGATGGTGGCCGCCTCGCGGGTATATCTGGGCGTGCATTACCCGAGCGATGTGCTGGCCGGTATTTGCCTTGCCCTTGTCTGGGTGCAGCTCATGCGAGCCGGTTTGTTACCGCATGGGGTGGCAGACAGGTCGGGCTGAGCCCTTTTCTCAGAGGATTTCGGCGATGCGCGTTTCAAGCAGTGCTTGACGCCAGCCCTGCAAGGCAGATGGCCAGGGTTGTTTGGCGGCATGGGCCTCCATCAGTGCGATCAGCCAGCGGCGTGAGGCGAGCAGACCCTCGGGGATGTTCAGCTCGCAAGCAAGCTCGCTTACCACTTTTTGCAACTTCTTGAGCTTCGCCTTGTCCAGATCACGCTCGTGCCGAACCGGAGGCATCAGGGCTTCGTCTTCGAGCGGGGTTTGCAGTGTCTGCCAAAGCTCTCGGGCAAGTTTGCGAGGCGCTTTGGGGGTGCGCTCGAGAATGCGCTCGAGCTGGGCAAAGTCGCGTGGCGGGCGTTCGGCCAAGTGCAATGCCAAGGGTTGTTCGAGAATCCAGTTGCGTGGTCGATTGCGGTTGCGTGCGCTGGTTTCGCGCCAGCGCAGCAGGCGCAGCAGGCGTGCCTGGGCATCGGGGGGGAAATCCTGGGCAGGGCGGATATCCCGGTGCGGCCATGGCTCCGGGGCTTCCAACGCATTGTGCAGCATGCGCTCGCAGTCTTCTTCGAGCCAATCCAGTCGGGAAAGTGCTTCCAAGCGTGCACGCAGTATCCGGTGCAGTGCCTCCAGATAGCGAACATCATCGGCGGCGTATTCGAGCTGGGCAGGGCTCAGCGGGCGCTGCAACCAGTCCGAGCGGGTTTCGCTTTTTTCAAGAGCGATCTCGAGCAATGTCTGAGTGAGTTTCTGATAGCCAAGCCCGCTGCCAATTCCACACAGAGCGGCAGCTGTCTGGGTGTCGAACAAGGGGGCGGGCAGGGCATTGCAGGTGGCACCGAGGGCGAGCAGATCTTCGCCCGGGCTGTGCATGATCTTGAGTGTGCGGGGCTCGGCAAGCAATTGGGCAATGGCTTCGGGCATGCCGGGAATGCAGGGGTCGACCAGCAAAATGGCATCCGGGGTTGCGATTTGCACCAATGCAAGCTTGGGCCACCATGTGCGCTCGCGAACGAACTCGGTATCCAGTCCGACCTGCGGAGGCGGGCTGAGGAAATGCTGACGCAGAATGTCGGGGGAGTCGATCCAATGGCTGTTCACGCAAAAATCCGGGAGTTTTTTCGCGGCTAACGATACTCTAGTGGGATGCATAAGTCCCTCGTCCTTGTTCCCTTGTGTCTGGTGCTTTGGGCCTGCGCTCCGGAAAGCGGTGGCAAGGAGGAGGGCAACACTGCCAACGAGCGTTTGTGGCGGGGACTGGTGAGCGTGGGGGAGGATGAGCTGGTTGCGCGGCCTGCTTCGTGGCAACCGGCATCCGTGGCGGTGAATGCGGAAAACCGCAAGGCCTTGCAGGCGCAGGCCGAGGCCGCATTGGCGGCGGGGCGTCTTTATCAGGATGAGCAATCGGCATTGCCCATTTGGCTTGCCTTGCAGCGATTCGATCCCGATGACATGGCCGCTCGTGATGGTCTTTCTCGTGCACTGATTGCGCTGCGGGCGGAAGGCGATGCGGCACTTGAGCGCCTTGAGGCGGCTGGAAGCCAGGAGGCGGCGGCTCGGGAAATGGCACATGCCAGGCAGGTTGCCGAGGTGCTGGAGGTGTTGGCGGTCGAGCCGCAGGCGGATCAGGTTTATCTCTTGCGGCTTGATGTTGCCGAGCGATTGGAAGCATTGCTGGAGCATGGTCAGCACATGCTGGCGGCCGAGCAATTCGGGCATGAGGCGCTGGGGGCACTGACGGCGTTCCGTGAAGTGCTGCATTACCGCCCGCACGACGTGCGGGCTTCACAGGGGATGGCGGCACTGGAAACGGCGATGCTGACCAAGGCATTTGCGGCCGCCGGCAAGGATGATTATGCGCAGGCCGAAAGTTGGTTGACAGCAGCTGGGCAGCTGCGCCCACGAATGCCGTGGGCCGTGGAGGAAGCGCGTCGGCGGATCGCCCTGCAGCGGGAGGCGCGTGTGGCCGGACTGCATGCGCACGTGTTGGCATTGTTGCAAACCCCCCATGCTTTCGGTGCTTTGCAGGAAGCAAATGACACCATCGACCAGTTGAAGGAGATTGCAGTTCCCGATGATTGGCGTATCGCGCGCTTGCAGGCACGGCATGCGCTTGCCACGCGCTATGGACTGAATCGTCCCGGCGAGCGTTTTACCGATGTGTTCATCACGGGGCAGGGGCGAGGCCCCGAGCTGGTGGTCGTGCCGCATGGCAGTTTTAGGATGGGTGCGCCACAGAGCGAGATGGATTCGGGCAAGGCCGAGTGGCCGCAGCACGAGGTGGTATTCCAGCGGGGTTTTGCCATGACCCGCACGGAAATCACGGTGGGCGATTTTGCCCGCTTCATCGCGGCAACCGGTTATCGCAGCCGTGCCGAAAAGCGGGGCTATTCGGTGGTGTATGACGAGATGAGCGGCAATTTCGTGCTCCGCAACGATATCAATTGGCGCCACGATTACAGCGGACGCGAGGCGGACTTGCGGTTGCCGGTGCTGCATGTGGATATCCGTGATGCCGAGCAATATGCGCTCTGGCTGAGCGAATCGACTGGTCATCGTTATCGTTTGCCGAGCGAAGCCGAATTCGAATACGCCCTGCGTGCCGGTTCAACCACTCGCTATCCATGGGGTGAGGCTGCTCCGCCGACAGGCAGCGGCAATCTGACTGGCAGTGGTGAGCGTTCGGCATCCGGTCGCGGCTGGAGCAATGCGTTTGCCGGATACGATGATCGGTATTGGGGGCCGGCGCCGGTGGCAAGCTTCCGTGCCAATGCTTTTGATTTGCACGATATGGCGGGAAATGTCAGTGAATGGGTGCATGATTGCTGGCATCAGGGCTACCGACGGGCACCGGCCGATGGGGCGGCTTGGTACAACCCGGGCTGTCGCACGCGGGTAGTGCGAGGGGCTTCCTGGTCATCTTCTCCGGCGCAGGCGCGCTCGGCTTGGCGAATGTCGCAGGCACACGACATTACCAACGCCCGTACCGGCTTCCGGCTGGTACGGGTGTTGTGAGCGGCCTCAGAAGCTAATGAACAGCCCGCCGTTGACTGGCAGGTTGACGCCGGTGATGAAGCCGGCCTCATCTGCGGCAAGGAACACGACGGCTCGGGCGATTTCATCGGGCTGACCAAGCCGGCCAACCGGAACCTTCTCCACGATTTGCGCACGGATGTGCGCATCCATTGCCATCACCAAGGCGGTTTCGCAATAGCCAGGAGAAATCGAGTTGACCGTAACGCCCTTGCGTGCCACTTCACGCGCCAGCGCCATGGTGAACCCGTGCATTCCGGCCTTGGCTGCCGAATAGTTGGTTTGCCCAAACTGACCGGTCTGGCCGTTGACCGAACTGATGTTGATGATGCGCCCGAAACCGCGTTCGCACATGCCGTCCACTACTTGCCGGGTCAGATTGAATACGCCGCCGAGATTGACGCCGAGTACCGCATCCCATGCCTGCTTGTCCATCTTGCGCAAGGTGGTGTCGCGGGTGATGCCGGCGGCATTGACAAGAATGTCGATACGCTGCCAACGAGCCTCCAGTTCGGCGGCGAATGCCGCGCAGGCCTCGAAATCGGTAATGTCGAGCGGATGGAAACAGGCATCAAGGCCAGCCATTTCGGCCTCGAAAGCGGCAATGCGCTCGGCATTTCCGGGCAGATCGGCGGCGATGACCGTGGCACCGTTTTCGGCCAGTTGACGGCATATGGCGCGGCCGAGCCCGCCGAGGCCACCGGTGACGATGGCGATGCGCCGAATGGGGCTGCTGGACGCACTCATCTGCGCGGCTTCCGGGACTTGTCGGTTTCCTGATCGCGGCGTGGCTCGGCCATCTGGCCGGTCATGGCCTTCTGGAATTGCCCCCACATTTCCATGTTGCGCTCGGCCAATTGGTTCATGACCGCCCAGGGCGATTGTCCGATCATGCCGCTCAACTGCTGACGGAACTGATGCTGCTGTTCCATGAAAAGCTGCATCGAGCGATCCAGATAGTTGCCGATGAAGCCCTGCATCGAGTCGCCGTAGAAGCGGATGATCTGGCTCAGCAACTGGGTGGACAGCACCGGTTCGCCACCTTGTTCCTGCTCGGCGATGATTTGCAGCAGCACTTGTCGGGTCAGGTCTTCGCCGGTTTTGGCATCGCGCACCTCGAACTCGTCACCGTCCATGATGAGCTGGCGCACGTCTTCGACCGTGATGTAGCTGGAAATCTCGGTGTCGTACAGACGGCGATTGGGATATTTCTTGATGATGCGTGTCGTCATGGCGGCGGCTGTGCAACAAGTGATTGAAAGCGTGCAGCATGACGCAGCGCAACAGGGGCTGCAAGCGATGCGTGCGGCAAATCGTGACGGCAATCGCAAAAGAAAACGGCCAGCCCGGGGGCTGGCCGCATTCAGGAACAGTTTTGTGTTACCAGCCCATGTGGTGGCCGCCGTTGATGTCGAGGTTGGAGCCGGTGATCCAGCCGGCGCGCTCGTCGGCGAGGAAGCCCACGCCGTAGGCGATTTCCTCCGGCGTGCCGAGGCGGCCGGTGGGGATGTCGGCGACAATCTTGGCGCGCACTTCTTCGGGCACGGCCATCACCATGTCGGTGGCGATGTAGCCCGGCGAGATGGTGTTGACGGTAATGCCGTTTCTGGCGTTTTCACGCGCCAGCGAGATGGTGAAGCCGTGCATGCCGGCCTTGGCGGCCGCGTAGTTGGCTTGCCCGTACTGGCCTTTGAGGCCGTTGATCGAGCTGATCTGGATGATGCGACCCCATTTGCGCTCGCGCATGCCCTCGATCACCTGACGGGTGACGTTGAAGCAGGAGTTGAGGTTGGTGTCGATTACGTCGCGCCACTGCTCGCCACGCATCTTGTGGAAGGTGCCGTCGCGGGTGATGCCGGCGTTGTTGACCAGAATCTCCACCGGGCCGAGCTTGGCCTCCACTTCCTTGACCATTGCCGCGGCTTCTTCCTCGGAAGTGACATCGCCCTTCACCAGCGTCACTTCATAGCCGTCGGCCTGCATTTTTTCTGCCCAGGCGCGGGCTTTTTCCTCGTTGCGGTAATTGGTGGCGACTTTGTGCCCCATGTCCACCAGTTGCTTGATGATGGCCGTGCCGATGCCGCCTGTACCGCCTGTTACCAATGCTACGCGCTGCGTCATGTTGTCCCCGTCGGGTTGTGGGTGAATGGAAGTGAAACGCAAGCTGATTCTAGGGCGAGTTTGTGAAAATCCTGTTGTGCAGCGCGGCAGTGCTTTTCGGCACCCGCTGCGGGGCGAAAGCGGGGCAGGCAAGGGCGAGAAAATGTCGGGCATCGCGGGCATCGGCAATGGCCTCGGGGATTTGGCCGAGCACCTGCCAGGCCCAGCGCAAGGCCGGCAACGGCGCATCGGCACGCAGCGGCAATGCTGCCAGCGACTTGCCGAGCTTGCGCCCGTTCTCGTCAAGCACCAAGGGCAGGTGGGCATAGGCCGGCGTGGCAAGGCCAAGGCGCTGTTGCAGGAAGATTTGTCGCGGCGTTGAATCCAGCAGGTCGGCGCCGCGCACCACTTCACTTATCTCCTGCGCGGCATCGTCCACCACCACGGCCAGCTGGTAAGCCCAGAAGCCATCGCTGCGGCGCAGCACGAAATCGCCGACATCACGATCCAGCCGTTGTCGGAAGGCACCGTGCACCGCATCCGTGAACACGATTTCGCAGCCCTCGGGAACGCGCAGCCGCCAAGCTGGGTCGGGGCGGCGGGCATGGGGACGGCATTGCCGATGAATGCCGCCATTGGCGGCAAGATCACGCCGGCTGCAATGGCACTCGAAGGCATCGCCCTGTTGGATCAGCCGATCCAGTGCGGCCTGATACAGCGCATCGCGTTGCGACTGCCAGACCACTTCGCCATCGGGTGCCAGGCCGAAGGCGGCGAGGAGGGCGATCTGGGCATGATCGGCACCGGGGACGCAGCGCAGACGATCGACATCTTCGATGCGCAGCCACCATTGCCCGCCCCGGTGTTTGGCCCAGAGCCAACTGCCGAGTGCGGCCACCAGCGAGCCCGGATGCAGATGGCCGGTCGGCGAGGGGGCAAAACGGCCGCGAATCGGGGCGGTGGTGGAAAAAATCGACATCATCACATTGCATTCAACGCGGTTGACCCATATTTTGCGCATCATCCCCACATGATTGTGAAGTTCAGCAATGTTTAGTCGTATTGCGCTTTTTCTCGCTACCAATCTGGCCGTGCTGGTGTTGTTCGGCATCATCATCAACGTGATCCTGCCGATGTTCGGCGTCCGTCTGGAACAAAACGGCGCGCTGATGGTCATGGCAGCGCTGTTCGGCTTTGGCGGCTCGTTCGTTTCCCTCCTGATGTCCAAATGGATGGCCAAACGTGCCACCGGGGCGATGGTCATTACTCAGCCGTCGAATGAGCTGGAGCGCTGGCTGGTCGGCACCGTGCAGCGGCAGGCACAGCAGGCCGGCATCGGCATGCCGGAAGTGGCGATCTACGACGCGCCGGAAATCAACGCCTTCGCTACCGGCGCCAACCGCAACAATGCCCTGGTGGCCGTTTCCACCGGGCTTCTGCGCTCGATGAGCCGCGACGAAGCCGAAGCGGTGCTGGGGCATGAAGTGGCGCACGTGGCCAACGGCGACATGGTGACGATGGCGCTCTTGCAAGGGGTGCTCAATACCTTCGTGATCTTTCTGGCGCGCATCGTCGGACGCGCCATCGACAACATGATTTCCGGTGGTCGAGAAGGGGGACAGTCCTCCGGTGGCCTGTTTTATTTCGTCATCGTGATGGCGCTGGATACCGTGTTCGGCATATTCGCCAACATGATCGCAATGTGGTTCTCCCGGCACCGCGAATTCCGCGCCGACATTGGCGGTGCCACGCTTGCCGGGCGGGAAAAGATGATTGCCGCACTGGAGCGCCTGAAGCAGAACCACGGCGAAAACACCCTGCCCAAGCAAGTGGCGGCGTTCGGCATCAGCGGGGCGCTTGGTCATGGCCTGAAGAAACTGCTGCTTAGCCATCCGCCGCTCGATGAGCGCATCAACGCTCTGCGCAATGCCCGTCTGGAAACCGTGCGCAGCTGATGAGTGCTTTGTCCGCACGCATCCCGGGCGCGGTGAGCTTGCTCGGGATGTTGTCAGCGGCTACAATTCGCGCGCCGTTTCGGCATCCTTTACTTTTTTCCGTTCGCGGCGAACCTGCGGTGCGCCCCTTGAGGCTTTGGCGGCAAGGGCGTTTCTGCCGGTCACGCATCTACCCGAGAGACTGACATGTCCATTGATACCGCCCAGATCATCAAAGACCACCAGCGTGGTGCCAACGATACCGGTTCGCCGGAAGTGCAGGTGGCGCTCCTGACCGCCCGCATCCAGCAGTTGACCGAGCACTTCAAGGTGCACAAGCAGGATCACCACAGCCGTCGCGGCCTCCTGAAGCTGGTCAACCAGCGCCGCAGCCTGCTTGACTATCTGCACCGCAAGGATGCAGAGCGTTACAAGGCTCTGATCCAGAAGCTGGGTCTGCGTCGTTAAGAATCACCGCCGCGGCTCCGCAAGGGGCCGCGGTTTCGTTTTTGCAACCTCCGCATCACCGCAATCTTGCGTTTACACCACACCGCCAAGGCAGGGGCCTTGCGGTTATCCAAAGGAACAGACGTGGCCAAAATCACCAAAACCTTCTCCTATGGCGGCAAGACCGTCACCCTTGAAACCGGCGAAATCGCCCGCCAGGCCGGCGGTGCGGTCATGGTGTCCTGCGATGGCACCGTGGTGCTCGCCACGGCCGTGGCTGCCAAGGCCGCGCGCGAAGGCCAGGATTTCTTCCCGCTGACGGTGGACTATCAGGAGAAGTTCTACGCCGGTGGCCGCATCCCCGGTGGCTTCTTCAAGCGTGAAGGCCGCTCGACGGAGAAGGAAACCCTGATCAGCCGCCTGATCGATCGCCCGATCCGTCCGCTGTTCCCGGAGGAATACAAGAACGAAGTGCAGATCATCTGCCAGCTGGTGTCGCTGAACCCGGAAGTGGAAGGCGACGTGCTGGCGATGATCGGTGCCTCGGCTGCGCTCGCCCTGTGCGGCAGCCCGTTCCAGGGGCCGATCGGTGCCGCCAAGGTCGGTTACAAGAATGGCCAGTACCTGCTCAACCCGACCGTCAGCGAGCTGAAGGATTCGGATCTGGAACTGGTGGTGGCCGGTACCCGCGACGCGGTGCTGATGGTGGAATCCGAAGCTCGCGAGCTGTCCGAAGAGGTGATGCTGGGCGCAGTGATGTTTGGCCACCGCGAAATGCAGGTGGTCATCAATGCCATCAACGAACTGGTGGCTGAAGCTGGCGTCAAACCGTGCGAATGGCAGGCGCCGGCCAAGAACGAAGGCCTCATCCGCGAGCTGGTCAGCAACATCGGCGACAAGCTCAAGCACGCCTTCCAGATCATCGACAAGCTCGACCGCCGCGAAGCCATCAATGTGCTGCGTCAGGACATTGCCGACCATCTCTCGCCGAAGGTGGAAGCCGAAGGCTGGAAGATTGCCGACTTGCTCAAGGAGTTCGGCGAGCAGGAATACCAGACCATGCGCCAATCGGTGCTGGCCACCAAGAAGCGCATCGACGGCCGCGGCCT
>JBHADJ010000075.1:0-6204 GCA_041855065.1 Lysobacter sp. | reverse complement strand
GCCTCAAGGGCTACCGCCGAATCTTCTCCAGGTTTGAGAAGCTCGACGTGATGTTCCTTGCCTTCATCTGCTTTGCTCTCATCGCCGACGGGTTACGGTAGTGTTAACAGGCCCTAAAACGCCTCACACCCGCGTCTCTTTTCCGGCCTGGCCTTGACAGGAACAATGAGCCGAGAAGCAACACCGGGACGCGCACTATCCGCACAAACAGGGTCTGCGGCAGTATCTGTCCTGCAACTCGTGCGGGTATTTGTGCGAGATTCCGGCACATTCTTGCCCGGCTTCGGCAAGCTTAAGATGGGCTTTGTCGGCAACGATTGGAATCACGCCACCTGCGCCAGCCGACGCTTGCCTTCAGGTGTCGCCGGTCTTTCCGCACCTTGGAGGCGGCTGACGAGGTGCGGCGGTAGCACCACACCTCGCCGTTTTGTCTCAGACGTAACGCACGCCGAGGATTTCGAAGACATGGGTGCCGCCCGGGGCTTCCAGGGTGACTTCATCCCCTTCGTGCTTGCCGATCAGGGCACGGGCAATGGGCGAGGAAATGGCGATGCGGCGCTGCTTGATGTCGGCTTCGAGGTCGCCGACGATCTGGTAGGTGACTTCCTGATCGGTTTCGGTATCGACCAGATCCACGGTGGCGCCGAACACCACTTTGTCGCCGGGGTTGAGTTTGGCAACGTCGATGATCTGCGCATGCGAGAGCTCGCCTTCGAGCTGTTTGATGCGCCCTTCGATGAAGCCTTGCTGCTCGCGGGCAGCGGCATATTCGGCGTTTTCCTTCAAATCGCCGTGCGCGCGCGCCTCGGCGATGGCGGCAATCACCGCCGGGCGTTTGACGGATTTGAGTTCTTCCAGCTCGGCGCGTAGACGGGCGGCGCCGGCGGCGGTCATCGGGGGATGGCTCATGCGTTTTGCAGTTCCTTGTGCAGTTCTTGGATGGACCAGACCGGGCCTTGCTCGCGGAAATCCAGCGAGTGCAGGAGCGCGCGGGCACCGGCGATGGTGGTGGAATAAGTGACGCGGTGTTGCAGGGCTTCGCGACGAATGGAGAACGAGTCGCTGATGGCCTGCTTGCCTTCGGTGGTGTTGACGATATAGGTGATTTCGCCGTTCTTGATCAGGTCGACGATATGCGGGCGGCCTTCGATCACCTTGTTGACGATTTCGCAGGCGATGCCGTTTTCCTGCAACCATTGCGCGGTACCGCGGGTGGCGACGATTTCAAAGCCGCGCGCGATGAGTTCGCGCGCCACCGGCAGCACGCGCTGTTTGTCCGGGTCGCGCACCGAGACGAAGGCCTTGCCCGGCTGCGGGGCGCGGATGCTGGCGGCTTCCTCGGCACGGGCAAAGGCGGCGCCGAAACTGCGCCCCACGCCCATCACTTCGCCGGTGGAGCGCATTTCCGGCCCGAGAATCGGATCCACGCCCTGGAACTTGGCAAACGGGAACACCGCTTCCTTGACCGAGAAGTAGGCCGGGATGATTTCCCGGGTGGCGCCCTGCCCGGCCAGCGTTTGCCCGGCCATGCAGCGCGCGGCGATTTTCGCCAGCGGCCGGCCGGTGGCCT
Organism: Lysobacter sp.; assembly: GCA_041855065.1. GTDB lineage: Bacteria > Pseudomonadota > Gammaproteobacteria > Xanthomonadales > Xanthomonadaceae > Solilutibacter. The sequence goes on along the minus strand of JBHADJ010000075.1, from coordinate 4,634 downwards.
TGGAGACGAACGGCACGGTGCGCGAGGCGCGCGGGTTGACTTCCAGCAGGTAGATGATGTGGCCGCCCTCTGCGTCCATCTGGATGGCGAACTGGGTATTCATCAGGCCCACCACGTTGAGCGCCCGCGCCAGTGCACGCACTTGCTCGCGCAGCTCGTCCTGCACGTTTTTCGGCAGCGAGTACGGCGGCAGCGAGCAAGAGGAGTCGCCCGAGTGCACGCCGGCTTCTTCGATGTGCTCCATCACCCCGCCAATCAGCACTTGGCCGTCGGCGTCGGCGATGATGTCGATGTCCACTTCCACCGCATTGTCGAGGAAGCGATCGAGCAGCACCGGGGAATCGTTGGAGACTTTCACCGCCTCGCGCATGTAGCGTTCGAGATCGGCATCGGCATGCACGATTTCCATGGCGCGCCCGCCCAGCACATAGCTTGGCCGCACCACCAGCGGGTAGCCGATTTCACGCGCCAGCACCAAGGCTTCCTCGGCACTGCGGGCGGTGCGGTTGGGCGGCTGCACAAGACCGAGGCTGTCCACCAGCTTCTGGAAGCGTTCGCGGTCTTCGGCAAGGTCAATGGAATCGGGCGAAGTGCCGATGATCGGCGCGCCGTTGGCTTCCAGTGCGCGTGCCAGTTTCAGCGGGGTTTGCCCGCCGTATTGCACGATGACGCCCTTGGGTTTTTCCAGATCGATGATTTCCAGCACGTCTTCGAGCGTCAGCGGCTCGAAATACAGACGATCGGAGGTGTCATAGTCGGTACTCACCGTTTCCGGGTTGCAGTTGACCATGATGGTTTCGTAGCCGTCTTCGCGCAGGGCGAGCGCGGCATGCACGCAGCAGTAATCGAACTCGATGCCTTGGCCGATGCGGTTCGGGCCGCCGCCCAGGACGATGATTTTTTCCCTGTCCGAGGGCGCCGCTTCGCAGGTCTGCTCGTAAGTGGAATACAGGTAGGCGGTGCTGGTGGCGAACTCGGCCGCGCAGGAATCCACCCGCTTGTACACCGGGCGGATGCCAAGGCCGCGACGCAGGGCACGAATCGCCGCTTCATTGGTATCGCACAGCTCGGCCAGGCGCGCATCGGAAAAACCCATGCGCTTGTACTGGCGCAGGTTGTCGGCATTGAGGGCGGCAAGGCCGCCGCGCTCGATGGCCTTTTCGCTGGCGATGATTTCTTCGATCTGGTCGAGGAACCACGGGTCCACATGCGAAAGAGCATGCACATCGTCCACCGTGAGGCCGGCGCGGAAGGCATCGGCCAGATAGAAAAGACGCTCGGGGCCGGCTTCTTTCACTTCGCGCTTGAGTCTGACCAGACCATCTTCGCTCTGCCAATCCAGCCCGGTCGGGTCAAAGCCGACCTTGCCCGTTTCCAGCCCGCGCAGGGCTTTTTGCACCGATTCCTGAAAAGTGCGGCCAATCGCCATCACCTCGCCCACCGACTTCATCTGCGTGGTGAGGCGCGAATCGGCAGCGGGGAACTTTTCAAAGGCAAAGCGCGGAATCTTGGTGACGACATAATCGATCGCCGGCTCGAAGCTTGCCGGGGTCAGCCCGCCGGTGATGTCGTTGCGCAGCTCGTCCAAGGTATAGCCCACCGCAAGCTTGGCGGCGATCTTGGCAATCGGGAAGCCGGTCGCCTTGGAGGCAAGCGCCGAGGAACGCGACACGCGCGGGTTCATCTCGATCACCACCACGCGGCCGGTCTTGGCATTGATGCCGAACTGCACGTTCGAGCCGCCGGTATCCACGCCAATCTTGCGCAACACCGCGATCGACGCATCGCGCAGGCGCTGGTATTCCTTGTCGGTCAGGGTCTGCGCCGGCGCCACGGTGATGCTGTCGCCGGTGTGCACGCCCATCGGGTCAAGGTTTTCGATGGAGCACACGATGATGCAGTTGTCCGCCTTGTCGCGCACCACTTCCATTTCAAACTCTTTCCAGCCCAGCACCGATTCTTCCACCAGAATCTCGTGCACCGGGGAAAGCTCCAGCCCGCGCTTGGCGATTTCCTCGAACTCTTCGCGGTTGTAGGCGATACCGCCACCGGTGCCGCCGAGGGTGAAACTCGGACGGATGATGGTGGGATAGCCGACCTTGGCCTGAATGGCGAGCGCCTCGTCAAAGCTGCGCGCCACTTCCGCCTTCGGGCATTCCAGGCCGATCTCCTCCATCGCCACGCGGAACAGCTCGCGATCCTCGGCCATGCGGATGGCCTCGCGGCTGGCGCCGATCAGCTCCACATTGAAGCGCTCCAGCACGCCATTGTCGGCCAGATCCAGCGCGCAATTGAGCGCGGTCTGCCCGCCCATGGTCGGCAACAGCGCGTCCGGGCGTTCCTTGGCGATGATTTTTTCCAGCGACCGCCAGTTGATCGGCTCGATGTAAACGGCGTCGGCCATTTCCGGGTCGGTCATGATGGTGGCCGGGTTGGAGTTCACCAGCACCACGCGATACCCCTCCTCGCGCAACGCCTTGCACGCCTGCGCCCCGGAGTAGTCGAACTCGCACGCCTGCCCGATGACGATGGGGCCAGCGCCGATGATGAGAATGGTTTTGATGTCGGTACGTTTGGGCATGTCAAAGCATCCGGGACTCGGAACTCGGGACTCGGGACTCGGCACAGAGCTTTTGGCTCAATGCCTGATGCAGGCGAAGCAGCATCTGTCCGACCCGGTCACAGGTGGAAAGACACTCCCGGAGAGACTGCGCCTCTCCAAGAGACAAGTCGATGGAAAGCAGAAGTTGGGTTTGCAGTTCCGCACAGGAACCCTGCGCAATGGAGATGAAACGAATATAGTCCTTGAGGCTGGCACGGGCATTGCCCTCGGCGATGTTCGAGGGAATCGACACCGCCGAGCGTTGCAGCTGCGCCGTCAACCCGTAGCGCTCTTCGCGCGGAAATCCCGCCGTGGCCTGATAGACCTGCCTGGCCAATGACATCGCGCGTTGCCAGACTTCCAGCTCGCGAAAATGCGAAATGCTCAAGAGGCGCGCTCCGAGTCCCGAGTTCCGAGTCCCGAGTCCCGCATCATTTCGACAAAGCGCGCAAAAAGCCCCGCTACATCATGCGGCCCGGGGCTGGCTTCGGGGTGGCCCTGGAAGGAGAACGCCGGGGTGTCGGTCAGCTCGATGCCCTGATTGGTGCCATCAAACAGCGAGCGGTGGGTGGCGCGGGCATTGCCCGGCAGGCTGGACTCGTCAATGCAGAAGCCGTGGTTTTGCGCCGTAATCAGCACCCGCCCCGAGTCCAGTGCCTGCACCGGGTGATTGCTGCCGTGGTGGCCGTGCGGCATTTTCATCGTGCGCGCACCCACCGCAAGGCCAAGCAACTGATGGCCCAGACAAATTCCGTAGATCGGCACGCGCGCGGCCAGCAGCTCGCGGATGGCCGCGATGGCGTAATCGCACGGCGCCGGATCGCCCGGGCCATTGGACAGGAACACGCCATCGGGGCGCATCGCCAGCACGTCCGCCGCCGGTGTCTGTGCCGGCACCACCGTCACCTCGCAACCGGCATCGGCCAAAAGGCGCAGGATGTTGGTCTTGATGCCGAAGTCATACGCCACCACGCGCCAGCGCTTTTCCGGCATGGCAAAGGCATTGGCATCGAGATTGAGCGAGCCCTCCGTCCACACATAGGGCTTGTCGGTCGTGACCACCCGCGCCAGATCCATTCCGGCAAGGCCGGGAAAGCCGCGCGCCGCTTCGATTGCCGCCGCCTCGTCCACCGCCTCACCGGCCATGATCGCACCGTTCTGCGCCCCTTTCTCGCGCAAAATACGGGTCAGATGGCGGGTATCAATGCCGGCAATGCCCTGCACGCCCCGCGCGGCCATCCACTCGGGCAGCGAAACTTCGCTGCGCCAGTTGCTGGGGCGGCGCGGCACATCGCGCACGATGAGGCCAGCCGACCAGACCTTGGCCGCCTCGTCATCTTGCGCGGTCATGCCGGTATTGCCGATATGCGGATAGGTCAGCGTCACCAGCTGCCGGGCATAGGAGGGATCGGTCAGCACTTCCTGATAGCCGGTCATGCTGGTGTTGAACACCACCTCGCCCACCGAAAGGCCGGGCGCGCCAATGGAAACGCCCCGGAAGACAGTCCCGTCTTCGAGCGCGAGGATTGCAGTATGGGTCACGGGCTTCGCCTTGTATCGAGTGCCCCGCTGCCTGCGCTGCGGGGGCAAAAAAGGGTTGCAAAAAACCACCGAGGCGCACGCGGCAACTCGGAGGCAGAGGGTTCAGGCGAGCGGGGATTTTAGCTGGATTGGCCAGACAACGCCAGTCCTTGCCTGCCCTGACAGCGCATATCGCACAGGCACCCGACTGCCGTTTCCCCGACAAACATCCCGCTCAGACCCGCATCGAGCAGGCCGCCCACGGCAGCAGGCTTTCGGACGGCAACCTCAGACAGCCGCCTCGGCCTCAAGCGCTTTTTGCTCATCCAGAAATGCCTGCACCTTCAGCATCACTTCGCGGGTGCCCTCATGGGCAAGCCCGGAGATGACGAACCACGGTGCCTGCCAGCCCAGCTCGGCCACGGTTTTCTCGGCCAGTGCCCGAGCGTCTTCTGCCGGCAGAAGGTCGGCCTTGTTGAACAGCAGCCAGCGCGGCTTTTCCATGAGGCCG
>JBHADJ010000074.1:0-9306 GCA_041855065.1 Lysobacter sp. | reverse complement strand
TGACGTTGCCGCGCTGACGCGGTAGGCACTGAGCAATTTGCTCGAACTGCGATTTGCTGATCTCCATGCGACAACTATCGCCGTCAAATCAGATTCGCGCAATTAGTGTTAACAGGCCCTAGTCGATGCGTACCCGTTTCATTCTGCCCGAGGCACCGGCCTTGATATGGACATCCTGCTTGCGGCAACCAAAGTGCGCCGCCAGCAGCGCCACCAATTCGGCATTGGCCTTGCCATCCACGGGGGGCGACTTCAATTGCGCAAGCCAAACGCCGTCCTCGCCTTGCACCAGTGACTGCGTGCGGGCATTTGGCTTGACTTTCACTTGCAATGTCATTGCTGTCACGAGCGCATTTCCCCGGCAATTGCCGGAAATCAGGCACTTGCGCCTGCTCGATCATGATCTTGATGCCCGCCTGATCCGGCTTGTGGCAGAGCATCATGGTGCGCGAAGCCGGCCACCGAGGATTCGGCGACCGGCGGCATTGCCTGCGCTTTCAGCAAAACGTCAGAAGTTGTAGGTCATGCCAAGCCCGACAACATGGGCATGTCCCTCGTAGTGCCCATTCAGACTGGTATAGCGGCTGTAGGGCGCAACCGGATTGATTGGGAGATTGGTAGTGGAGTCCTTGATGTTGACGCGGGTAAATGAGGCATCAACGGTCAGTTTGGGGGTGGCATGCCAACTCAGCCCCAGCGAGAACAACTGACGGTCGTTGTCCGGCAGACGCGGAGTACGGTCGGTATTGTTGGTGGGCGACTCGTCGTGGCCAATGCCCGCCCGCAGAGTGAAGCGCTCATTGAGAAGGAAATCGGCACCCAAGGAGTAGAACATGGTGTCCTTCCAGTGGAAGTCTTCGCGCGAAGCAGGCTGATAGGCATTGCCAAAATCGATATGGACATTTTGCAGGCTGCTCCAGCCGGTGCGCTGCACTTCGCCATACAGCTTGACGCGCTCATGCACGCCGACCATCACGCTCAGGGTATCCACGGTAGGGGTAACAAAGCGGGCACGCCCGGTGGTATCGACAAAGCCGTTGCCAAGCACCAGAAGCTGCTGTTGCTGAGCAGCGCTGAGGCCGGGAGTGGCGGCCATGCTGACAAAGCCTGGTTGCAGTGCCTGGAAGCTTGCCGGCGTGGTGAAGTCGGCATTGCCTTCGAAATTGTGTTCGATTTCCGAGCGATGCGAATACCCCAATGCGAAACGTTCATTGGGACGGAACTGGAAGCCGGCGACCCAGCCAATGCTGTTGTTGCCGGCACCGATGCTGACATTGCCATCGGGAATGCTGGCAAGGGCGGCATTGCCAAGCCCGGCAGCCAGCATGACACCCAATGGCAAGTCCTTGCCCAAGGTAACTTCCGCACGCTCGAAAATCAGCCCGACACCCGCCGACAGCGCCGGTGTGATCTGCACGGCAGCCGACAGGGTCAGATCGGCAGTCTTGAGGTCGGTCTCGGTGGCGTTGTAGCGGCCGATCCAGCCGCTTTCATATTCGGTGCCCGAACCAAATGGCGCGGTGATGCTGGCACCAAGCGTCAGCCCTTCCAATGCCCCTTTCATCGGCACAATGACGCCCAGCGAAGGGACAACCTTGGGGCTGCCGGGATCACCTCCCATGCCGCCGGAAAGACTGGTGCCAAGCACGGTAGCACCACTACCGGTGAAGTCGGCATTGAGATCAATCACGCCAACCCCTGCCTGCACAAGCAGGCCATCGGTATTGACCATGGCGGCCGGGTTGCCGGAAACGGTGGCGGTGTCGTTGCTTGCAACAGCCGTGCCGGAATAGGCTCGCCCGCCTGCTTTCGTGCTGCTTTCGCGGATCTGAAAGCCGGAGGCCAGGGCGCTGTCGGCAGCCAGAGCGGCAAGCAGGGCAAAGGACAGAGCAGAAACTGAGGTTCCCGTAATTTTCATGTGTTCTCCGATAGGTGGGGTATCTGCCTTGCGCAACTGTCGGATGGTCGGACAGATGGCCCGCCGCTTTTGCGCATGACTTGGGCAAGTATCAGGGGATGCACTATAGTGCATTGCTGCGATATGTCATCTTGCAGTGCAATGACGGCACCGGAGATCTGCAGGATGCTCGCCTGAGAAATCTTGGAAATACTCGTGTTTGTTGCCATTCCGCCACGACAGCGACCGCAACGATGCTGGCTGACGCCGGCATTGGCCATCACGCTGATTGGCTGTCATCTGGCCATGCAGATGCTGGATGTGCCGATGCAGGAAATGTTGATGCAGAACTGGGGCGCGCCGGGCGGCGGGCTGCCGGGGCTTGCCAGCGCAGCCGACATCAAGACCTGGCTGCGTCTTTTCAGCGGGCTTTTCCTGCACACAGGCTGGCCACACCTGCTCGGAAATCTGGTGTTTTTGTTGATTTTCGGACTGCCGGCCGAGCGCCTGATGGGAGCCGGACGGTTACTGCTGCTGTTTCTGCTGGGCGGCGCAGCGGGCAATTGGGCGGCGGGCATGATGCTTGCCGAAGGCCATGTCATCATCGGTGCCAGCGGTGCCGTTTCCGCCGTGCTGGGCGCATGGCTGGCACTGTTCCCTCGGGCGCGGCTGGGCGTCGTGCTGCCGCTCGGAATATTCATGGAGTTTGTGCGCGCACCTGCTGCCCTGTTGATGGGGATCTGGGCAGTGCTGCAGCTGCTGATCATCCATCTGGGCAAGGATGATCAGCAGGTGGCATGGCTTGCCCATCTGGCCGGTTTCAGCTTCGGCATCCTGTATGCACTGCTGAGCCGCCCGGCCATCATCCGTCGCATTCGCAAGGCTCAGGGATATTGAAGCTGCGCGATTGCGGATTGTCAGACGCACTCACCCCGCCGTGCTGGCGGCCACGAACCTGCGCGGGGCGTTGTCAAAACCGCCATTGGACATGAACACCAGGTGGTCGCCCGGGCGGGTACGACGGGCAAGCTCGTGCAACAGTGCCTCGGCATCGGGCACAGCAATGGCCTCGCCGCGCACGGCGGCGATCACTTTCTGCGCATCCCAGGGCAGCTCCGGGCGCGCCAGAAACACCACTTCATCGGCCACGGCAAGCGAAGGGGCAAGGGCCTCGGCATGGGCACCCAAGCGCATGGAATTGCTGCGCGGCTCCATCGCCACCACGATGCGCGCGTGCTCGCCCACCTTGGCGCGCAGGCCGGCCAGGGTGGTGGCAATCGCGGTGGGGTGGTGGGCAAAGTCGTCATAGACGGTGATGCCATTCACTTCGCCGACCACTTCCATGCGCCGCTTCACGCTGGCAAAGCGCGCCAGTGCGGGCGCGACTTCGGCCACGTCCACCCCCACCGCGGCGCAGGCGGCCAGTGCGGCAAGGCCGTTCAGCACGCTGTGCCGGCCCAGCATCGGCCAATGCACTTCGGCAAGCCGTTGCCCGCGATGATGCACCTCGAACGCACTGCCATCGGCCTGCAACAGGCGCGCCGACCAGTCGAACCCTTCGCCGATGCCGAAGGTTTCCACCGGCGTCCAGCAGCCCTGTGCCAGCACGCGGGCGAGGTTTTCATCCTCGCCATTGACGATCAGGCGGCCATTACCGGGCACGGTACGCACCAGATGATGGAATTGCCGCTCGATCGCTGCAAGATCGGGGAAAATGTCGGCGTGGTCGTATTCGAGATTGTTGAGAATCGCCACTTGCGGGCGGTAGTGGACGAACTTGCTGCGCTTGTCGAAAAACGCGGTGTCGTACTCGTCGGCCTCCACCACGAACTCGCGCCCCTGCCCTGCGCGGGCGGAAACGCCGAAATCCTCGGCCACGCCGCCAATCAGGAAGCCCGGCGCGCGTCCGGCCGCCTCCAGCAGGAATGCCACCAGCGTGGTGGTGGTGGTCTTGCCATGAGTGCCGGCGACGGCAATCGTGCAGCGCCCGGGCAGGACGTTTTCGGCCAGCCACTGTGCACCGCTGGTATAGCGGCGGCCGGCATTCAACACCGCTTCCACCGCCGGATTGCCGCGCGAGAGGGCATTGCCGATGATGATTTCATCGCAGTCCGGCGAAACATGGGCCGCCTGATAGCCCTGCGACAGGGTGATGCCGAGCTTTTCCAGCTGGGTGGACATCGGCGGGTAAACGGCCTGATCGCTGCCTTCCACCTGATGCCCCAATTCGCGCGCCAGCGCCGCCACGCCGCCCATGAAGGTGCCGGCAATACCAAGAATGTGAATCTTCACGCAGGACTTGTCTCTGTCTTGTTGCAATCATCGCGGGCAAACGGCAAACAAGCCGGGCAGAACCCGGCTTGTTCCGTCGCCGCATCGCTTCAGCCGTTCAGTGCCGCGACAAGACGGGCAAAAACCTCGTCGAGCGTGCCGACACCATCCACCACGGTCAGCTGGCCGTGGTCGCGGTAGAACTCGATCACCGGCGCAGTCTGGTCGGCATACACCTTGAGCCGGGTTCGCACCGATTCGGGCGTGTCGTCGGTGCGGCCTTCGGCCTTGGCACGGCCGGCGATGCGCTCGACCAGCAACTCGCTCGGCACATCCAGCTGCACGGCCGCATCAAAACGCTGGCCAAGCTTCTCCAGCAACTCGCCGAGCGCGGCGGCCTGCGCCAGATTGCGCGGATACCCATCGAGAATGAAGCCGGCGGCCACGTCCGGACGCGAGAGGCGATCCTCCAGCATGCCGAGCAGGATGGCGTCGCTGACCAGCTGCCCCTTGTCCATCACCTCCTTGGCCTCCCGCCCGAGCGGGCTTCCGGCAGCCACTTCCGCACGCAGCAAATCGCCGGTGGAAATATGCGGCACCTGCAAATGTGCCTTCAGGCGTGCCGCCTGGGTGCCTTTGCCGGAGCCGGGGGGGCCAAGAAGTACCAATCGCATTGCATCACTCCAATCAATTTCAGGTGGATGGGCGCTACACTCGGCGCAGCGCATTCCGTGTCAGCTTAACCCATCCCGACCTGCAATCCACCGCCATGAGCCACAAATCCCGCAAATTTCAAGGCACTTTGCTGTATGCCCAATCCGGCGGCGTCACTGCCGTCATCAATGCCACTGCCGCCGCGGTGATCGAAGAAGCCCGCAGCCACGGCATCAAGGTGCTGGCCGCACGCAACGGCATCCTCGGCGCACTCAATGACGACCTCATCGACACCTCGACGCTCAGCCGCGCCGAAGTGCGCCAGCTCGCCCACACCCCGGGTGGCGCTTTCGGCAGTTGCCGGGTCAAGCTGAAATCCTTGCAGGAAGACCGTGCCCGCTACGAGCAATTGCTCGCCACCTTGCGCAAACACGATGTGCGCGCCTTTCTCTACAACGGCGGCAACGACTCGGCCGATACCTCGCTGAAAGTCTCGCAACTGGCCGCCGAGTTCGATTACCCGCTGGCCTGCATCGGCGTGCCGAAAACGGTGGACAACGATCTTGCCATCACCGACTGCTGCCCCGGCTTTGGCTCGGCAGCCAAGTACACCGCACTCAGCGTGCTCGAATGCGCCCTCGATGTGGCCGCGATGGCGTCCACCTCGACCAGGGTTTTCGTGTACGAAGCGATGGGCCGCCATGCCGGCTGGCTCGCCGCTGCCGCCGGTCTTGCCGGCAAAAACGAGGACGAAGCACCACATCTCATCCTGTTCCCGGAGCGCGTGTTTGACGAGGCGGATTTTCTTGCCCGCGTCGATGCCGTGGTCAAGCGCGTGGGCTATTGCGTGGTGGTGGCAAGCGAAGGCATCCGCGATGGCGAAGGCCGCTTCGTTGCCGACGCCGGGGGCGGCAAGGACGCTTTCGGCCATGTGCAGCTCGGCGGCGTCGCCCCCTTCCTGGCGGGCCGGGTACAGGAAAAACTCGGCCACAAGGTGCACTGGGCCATGCCCGACTATCTGCAACGCTCGGCACGGCACATCGCCTCGGAAACCGATTTCGACCACGCCCGCGCCGTTGGCCGCAAGGCGGTGCAATACGCCGTCAAGGGCATGAACGCGGTGATGCCGGTCATCAAGCGCATCAGCGACCGCCCCTACCGCTGGCGCATCGAGGCGGCACCCTTGAGCGAAATCGCCAATGCCGAAAAGAAACTCCCGCCCGAGTTCATCCGCGCCGATGGCCACGGCATCACGGACGCCGCTCGCCGCTATTTGCAGCCCCTGATTCGCGGCGAAGCCTACCCGCCCTATGCCCGCGATGGCTTGCCGAAGTATCTGCAAACCCGAGTGTGGCGCAACCCGAGCGAGACCTGAAAAAGCCCACAGCACAATGCTTGCCGGATAAATGCCCCCCCGATGCCCCGCCCCAGCTGCGGGCATCGGGTCGAAAGATCGCCCCGCCCCTGCCAATTACTTCTTCGGGCCGGAAGCATCCTCCCTCGATGAGCGCGGCTTGACCAGAACATATTCGCCATAACGACCGGCACCACCATTGGCCGCCTCAACCCGGGCACACAGCCGGCCGTCGCAAAGATTCACATCCGCCTGATTGTAGGCACGCAACAGATCGGCACTGATCTGATTGCGCTTGATGTCCTGACGATACTGCAATGCCAACCACACACTGCCACCCACCAACACCAAGGCACTGAAAGCCACCACACCCCACACCTTCCACAGCGTCTGCTGATGCAAGCGGCTCAAGCGATTCATTTGCTGCTCATTGCAGAAATCTTTTCTGGGGATTTCTGACAAACCACTATCCGAGCCGAAATTTTCATTCCCCATCAACAAGCAAACACGTCCATATCGCCCTCACATCACATTTTCACCTGCAGCAACTCGGCAGATGAGCACAGCACCGGCGAAACAACTATATGACCGCACGCTGCCCGGGACATCAAACTCAAGCCAAACCAAATGCATCGATGTAATTTGTTTACCGCATCACTTCCTTTGATAATCCGCTGCTCATTGCGGATCACGATCGGCACTACCCACATACTGCCGACTTCTTCAAATTACCCTGGAGCCCAACTGGGCAGGAACAGCAAATATTGCTCGACAAGCCTTGATACGCACACCATGCAGCTCGTCCATCAGTCTTCGGGGGACTCAAAGCACTGGTTCTGATCCATCCCTGTCAAACCAACACGATATTCCCCCAACCTTCGCGCACCTTCCACGCCCACTCGCTTCACCGCAAGCAAAAAGAAACCCGGCACATGGCCGGGTTTCTTTTGAAAGAACATCCAGGATTACTGCTGAACGTTCAGTTCGGTACGACGGTTTTCCTCGTTGCGGCAAGCCGGCGAGGTCTGCGGCGTGTTGACCAGCGGACGGCTTTCGCCGTAACCGACCGGGCCGATCAGGCGACCGGCATCCACACCGTTCTGCACCAGGTACTGGTACACGGCGCGTGCACGACGCTCGGACAACGCCTGGTTGTAAGCATCGGTACCGCACAGGTCGGTGTGACCGGCCACTTCCACGCGCAGCTCCGGATAACGACGCAAGATTTCGGCTGCTTCGTTGAGGATGCCAACGGCGGTCGGGGTCAGGGTGGACTTGTCGAAGTTGAAGTTCACACCCTTGAGGTCGATGCTGACCTGAACCGGGCAGCCGCTGGCGTCAATGGTGGTGCCGGCCGGCGTACCGGGGCAGCGGTCGTTACAGTCATTGACACCATCGCCATCGCTGTCCAGGTCAGCACAGGTCTGCTGTGCCGGCGGCGGCGGCGGCGGCAGCGGAGCCGGGACGACCGGGGCGGCCGGTTCCGGGCCAAGGGCCACGGTGATGCCGACCGAGGCAAGCGCATCCACGAAGTAGTCTTCGTTCTGGTAAGCCACGCCGGTCTGGTTGATCGGCAGAGTGGCGGACGCCGGACCAGCTTGTTCCTTGTCGAAATCGACGCGGGCGCCAATTTCGGTACGCAGGTCTACGCGGCCGAAGTCAGCCTGCAGACCCAGGCCGAGGTTGGCAGCGGCATTGTTGGCGCTGTGCTTGGCCGGGTAGTTGCCGTGGATGTCCGGAGCACCATCGACACCGATGAACTCTTCGGTATGACGCTGCATGCCGACGCCGAACTTCACATAGGGCCACCAATTGCGGTCGGCACCACGGAAGTGGTAACGCGCATCAACGGCTGCACCGTACTGGCTCCAGCGCAGATCCTGGTTGGCGGTCTTGGTCGGGTTCTGATAGTTCAGTTCCAGATCCAGCGACCAGTTGGGGGAGAGGAACTTGCCGAAGCCGATGGCACCAAAGATGGCATCATCGGTGGCACGATCCTTGTCCTGGAAGTTCACGCCAGTGGTGGCGGAAACATACCAGCGGTCATCAAACTCCTGGGCGGTGGCGGCTTGCGCCAGACCGATACCGCACAACAGCGCGGCGCAGAGGAGTTTCTTTTTCATATGGAGCTCCTTGATCAAGTAAACATTGCAGGGGACTAGCAGTCATGACGGCGAAATCTGCGGGGGCAGACATCACCTCTGTGCCATGGATACGCACCACCCAGGACTAGCCTACGGTAAGCACATGAAGGCCGCATTAACAATAGCATAACAACCGACACGACAAACTTCCTGCGTGCCATGCACTGATCCGCGGCTGCGCAGACACCACAGCACATCATGATGTCTCCACATCGGCGCATTATGCAGGAAAACCGGCGCGTGTGCGTTTCACCGGGGGTGTCAATGACGAAAAAAACGAAAAAATGCGGAGCCGGCCGATAAGCCGGGTTCTGTCGTGGACAGTCATTCCTCTTGGCCTGCCATCACTGGCAGGCTCCAGCAACCTACCCGGTGCCGACGCGGGTCACGCCATGACACCCTATTTGGTCTTGCTCCCGATGGGGTTTGCCGTGCCGGTGGGTTGCCCCACTCGCGGTGCGCTCTTACCGCACCATTTCACCCTTGCCACGCAGGCGTGGCGGTATCTTTCTGTTGCACTTTCCGTCGGCTCGCGCCGCCCAGGCGTTACCTGGCATCGCACCCTGTGGAGCCCGGACTTTCCTCGACATGCGCAAGGCATGCCGCGACTGTCTGGCCGACTCCGCGAGCGCATTCTAGGCCATGCACAACAAAATGGCGAGCCATTCGAAGCAAGCGGGCTGCGCAGCAAAAAGAAAGTGGCCGGCTTCGGCACTTTGCTCCCTGAAACACGAAGGGCGCGAAATCCGCGCCCTTCGGAACATCATCGCCTGAGCGTTTTACAGCAGATGCGCCACGCCAGCGCGTTCTTCTTCCAGCTCGGCCAGGGTCTTGTCCATCCGCTCGCGGCTGAAGGCGTCGATTTCAAGATCCTTGATGACGGTGTATTCACCGTTTTCGCACGTCACCGGCACGCCGTAAATGACGCCTTCGGGGATGCCGTAGCTGCCGTCGGAGGGCACGCCCATGGTGACCCACTTGCCATT
>JBHADJ010000073.1:0-9752 GCA_041855065.1 Lysobacter sp. | reverse complement strand
GTAATCGACGAAGGAAAGATAGCCCGAGGCGCGCAGACCGGCCTGAATCGAGTCCACCAGCAACAAGGCACCGTGGGCGGCGGTCAGCTCGCGCGCCACATCGTAGAACTCGCGCGGCACGCTGCGGCCGGGGTCGCCCTCGCCCATCACCGGTTCCATGAACATCGCCTCGATGAACCAGCCATTGGCATCGGCATCGGCGAATGCCTGCTTCAGTGCCGCCACATCATACGGCTCGATGGCGATCACCGAGTTTTCGTTGCGGTAGCTGGCAAGGTGCTGGACATAGGTCTTGCGGGTCGAATCCGAATACAGCGCCGGGCGGTCGGTGCGGCCGTGGAAGGAGCCTTTCACCACCAGCCGCTTGATGCTCTTGCCGGCATGGCGGGCACCGGGGTCGGTCTGGGTCTTGGCATTGGCATCGACGATGCGCGAAGCCAGCGACACCGATTCGGAGCCGGAGTTCAGGCACATGAAGGCCACATACGGGCAGCCACCGCGGGTCTGGCCGATTTCCGCGCGCATGGCGCGATCGAACTTCAGCTGGGCGATGTTCGGCGTCATGATGTTGGCCATCACCTGCGGCTTGGCCATGGCCGCCAGCACCGCTTCCGGGGCGTGGCCAAGGCCGAGCATGCCGTAGCCGCCGGAGTCATGCAGCACCGCCCCCTTCAGGGTGACGATCCACGGCCCGCGCGCGGCGATGGCGACATACGGGTTGACGGTATCGGCGGAATAGAAATTGACGAAGCCGGCCTGGATCTTTTCCGCCTGCGTGGCTTCATCAAGCTCCAGAAGCTCGGGAAACTCGGCCCGGATGGCGGCATATTCGGCGGTGGCGGCGTCCACGGCCTCGGTCAGTTGCGGATAGCTCCGGGCAAACTTTTCCAGGGTGGCATCATCAAGACCCGTGGTGCGGGCCTTGCCATGTGCGCGCAGCGGGGCAAGGGTGGCGATCAGGCTCATCAACAGCTCCGGTTGGTGGGTGAATAAAGCTGCTTATTGTAGGGGCTTGCGTATCGGCGCGTCGCCCCCGTCTGCCTCTGCGTGCCTCGCCAGCAGTCGCCCCCTAGCTCGCCACCGAAACAGCCTCTAAACTGTGCCGTTTTACAGGCAAAGCAGGAGCCCCAAGCATGTCCTGGCTCAAGAAACTCACATCTGGTCGCATCCGCACCGAAGTGGCGGCCGAGCGCAAGCGCAACGTCCCCGAAGGGTTATGGGAGAAGTGCGGCAAATGCGGGGCTGCCCTGTACCGCCCGGAGCTTGAAGCCAATCAGGAGGTCTGCCCCAAATGCAGCTTCCATATGCCCATTCGCGCCCGCGCGCGGCTGGCGGCCTTCCTCGATGCCAAGAGCGCAAAGGAAATCGGTGCCAAACTCGGGCCGACCGACGTACTCAAGTTCCGTGACCAGAAGCGCTATGGCGAGCGCATCCGCGCGGCGCAGAAGGCCACCGGCGAGCGCGATGCCCTGATTACCCTCGAAGGCCGCCTGAAAGGCCGCCCGATCGTGGCCAGCGCGTTCGATTTCGCCTTCATGGGCGGCTCGATGGGCTCGGTGGTCGGCGAGCGTTTTGCCCTCGGTGCCGAACGCGCGGCAGAGATCGGTGCGCCGTTCGTGTGCTTTTCCGCCAGCGGCGGCGCGCGCATGCAGGAGAGCCTGTTCTCGCTGATGCAGATGGCCAAGACTTCGGCCGCATTGGGACGCCTGCGCGCCAAGGGGTTGCCGTATTTCTCGGTGCTGACCCACCCGACCACCGGCGGGGTTTCAGCCAGCTTTGCCATGCTCGGTGACATCAACATCGCCGAACCGGGCGCATTGATCGGCTTTGCCGGGCCGCGCGTGATCGAACAGACCGTGCGCGAGAAACTGCCCGAAGGTTTCCAGCGCAGCGAGTTCCTGCTGGAGCACGGCGCCATCGACCAGATTTGCGACCGTCGGGAACTGCGCGATCGCATCGCCGAGCTGGCCGCACTCCTGATGCAACAGCCGCATCCGCCCGAGGACAACGAACTGGTCGCCTGAGGAGACAAACATGGCCCGCAAATACTTCGGTACCGACGGCATCCGCGGCCGCGTGGGCGAAGGCCCGATCTCCGCCGATTTCGTGTTGCGCCTCGGCAATGCCTATGGCCATGCCCTGCGTGCCCGTCGTGGCGATACCTGGCGCAAACCGATGGTGGTCATCGGCAAGGACACGCGCATCTCCAACTACATGTTCGAGGCCGCGCTGGAGGCTGGCCTGGTGGCCGCCGGGGTTGATGTGCAGCTGATGGGGCCGATGCCGACCCCGGCCGTGGCGCACCTCACCCGCTCGCTGCGGGCCGATGGCGGCATCGTCATTTCCGCTTCGCACAATCCGCACCATGACAACGGCATCAAGTTCTTTTCCGCCGAGGGCGAGAAACTCGACGATGCCGCCGAGCTGGCCATCGAGGCGGCACTGGAAGCGCCGTTCGCGACGGTCGCCTCGGATGCGCTCGGGCGCGCGGTGCGTACCCGCGACGCGATCGGTCGCTATGTCGAGGCGTGCAAGAACTCGGTGCCCAAGGGTTTCGATCTGGCCGGCCTGCATGTGGTGCTGGATTGTGCCAACGGTGCCAACTACCAGCTCGGCCCCCTGGTATTGCGCGAATTGGGCGCGCGTGTGGATGCCATCGGCATCGAACCGGACGGTCTCAACATCAATGCCGGTGTCGGCTCCACCCATCCCGAGCGGCTTGTGGCGGAAGTGCGCGCACGCGGCGCTGCCCTCGGCATCGCGTTTGATGGCGATGGCGACCGGGTCTTGCTGGTCGATGCGCAGGGGCAGATACGCGATGGCGATGATCTGCTCTGGATTCTGGCGCGCGACTGGCAGGCCAGCGGGCGTCTGCGTGGCCCAGTGGTCGGTACGCTGATGAGCAATTACGGGCTGGAAAAGGCACTGGGCGAGGCCGGCATCGGCTTTGCAAGGGCCAAAGTCGGCGACCGCCATGTGCACCAGATGTTGCTGGAGCAAGGCGGCATCCTTGGCGGCGAAACCTCCGGCCATCTACTCTGCCTTGACCGCAGCAGTACCGGGGACGGCATCATCGCCGCCTTGCAGGTGCTGGAAGTCCTGCAACGGCGCGACCTGTCGCTGGCCGAAGCCGCCGCCGGGATGCACAAACTGCCGCAAAAAACCGTCAATGTGCGGGTAACGGCGGGCAGCCGCCCCATCGAGGATGCGCGCGTGCAGGCCGCCCTTGAAACCGCACTTGTCGCTGTGGCCGGGCATGGGCGCGCCTTCCTGCGGCCTTCCGGTACCGAGCCGGTGGTTCGGGTCACGGTCGAGGCAGATCAGGAAGCCCTGATGGAAGAGGTGCTGGCTCGTCTGGCGCGCGCAGTCGAAGCCGCCGCCTGACCTGTGCCCCATTGTCGAGCCACGTTGGCATCTTGCGTTAGAATTTTGTTTCGCATGCGATGATGCCCTACCTGACAAGACGGAACTTCTTGCTCGCCAGCGCCTGTTTCCGCATATTCCGCGCCCATCAGCTTCATTGAAAAGGATGACACTGCTCGACGTTTTCAAACTCAATCGTCCTGCCCGGGAAAAAAGCGCCCCGCAACTGCGTCCGGGCACGCGCATTCTCGTGGCCAATGATTCGGATGAAGCACGCCTGCGTCTGCGTCACATTCTCCATGGCCTCGATGCGCTGGTCGCCGAGTCCGACAACGCCCATGGAATGTTTCGCGAAATCGAGCTGTTCGAGCCGGAACTGATCTTTCTCGATACCGTCCTGGCCGGGCAAAGCGGCTTCCAACTGCTGCGCAATCTGCGCCGTCAACCTGCACATCGGGACACCCCGATCATCATGCTCGGCAGCAACGATGAGGCCGTCGAATATGGCTATGTACAGAAAAACGGCGCCGACGGCCTGATCCGCAGCAGCCTGCCCCGAGAAGAAATATTGAGCAGTCTGCAAGCGGTTCTGGACGATCAAGGTACGCCTCGCCGGCCTATCCTCTGAACCGCTTCGCAAAGCCGCCTTACAACCCCTTGGCGGCTTCGGCCACGGCACGGAACAGGGCGCGGCCCTTGTTCAGGGTTTCCTCCCATTCCTTGTCCGGGTCGGAGTCGTACACGATGCCGGCACCGGCCTGCACATGCAGATAGCCATCCTGAATGACGGCAGTGCGAATGGCGATGGCAGTATCGGCATTGCCGTGCTCACCCGCTCGCCCCCAGCCAAGATAGCCGATGGCGCCGGAATAGACATTGCGCTTGACCGGCTCCAGCTCGCGGATGATTTCCAGCGCGCGGATTTTCGGCGCGCCCGATACGGTGCCCGCCGGGAAGGCGGCGCGCAGCACGTCCATATAGCCCAGCCCCGGTTGCAGGCGGCCATTGACCTCGCTGACGATGTGCATGACGTGGCTGTAGCGCTCGATGGTGAAACGCTCGCTCACCTCGACGCTGCCGGGCTGGCTGACCCGGCCCACATCGTTGCGGCCAAGATCGATCAGCATCAGATGCTCGGCCAGTTCCTTCGGATCGGCCAGCAGCTCCGCTTCCAGCGCCTTGTCCTCGGCGGCGTTTTGCCCGCGCGGGCGAGTGCCGGCAATCGGGCGCACGGTAATCTTCTCGCCTTCCAGCCGCACCAGAATCTCCGGCGAGGAACCCACCACCTGCGTGCCGCCGGTATCGAGAAAATACATGTAGGGCGAGGGGTTCATCGCCCGCAGTGCACGGTACACGTCCACCGGACGGGCATGGAACGGCACCGACAGACGCTGGCTCAGCACCACTTGGAAGGCATCGCCGGCACGAATGTAATCCTTGGCCTTGTCGACCGCGGCGATGAAGCCTTCGCGGGTGAAGCCGCTGACGAAATCGGCCTCGTCCAGCGCCTTGCCGGCCAGATGCTGCGGATAGCCGCTGCCGGCCTGCCGCAGGCGATGCACCAGGGCATCCAGACGGCGCTCGGCACGCAGCTGCGCATGCGCTTGCCGCGGGTCGGCATGGACGATCAGATACAGCCGCCCCTTGAGATTGTCGAACACCGCCACTTCATCGCTTTGCATCAGGAGAATGTCGGGCGTGCCAAGCTCGTCGGGCTTGTCGCTGCCGGCAAAGCGCGGCTCGAGATAGCCGATGGTTTCAAACCCGAACCAGCCCACCAGCCCGCCGGTAAAGCCCGGCAAGCCGGGAATCGCCGGCACCGATTCGGCACTGCGGATGCGTTCGACTTCGGCCAGCGGGTCGGCCACTTCGCGCCGCTCGACTTCAGCGCCGTCTTCGATGACGCACAGGGTATGGCCGTGGAAGGCATACACGCGCCGTGCCGGCAGGCCGATGATCGACCAGCGGGCAAAACGCTCGCCGCCTTCCACCGACTCGAACAGATAGCTGTACGGCCCATCGGCAAGTTTCAGATACACCGACAGCGGCGTGTCGAGATCGGACATCACCTCGCGCACGACCGGGACGAGGGTGTAGCCGTCGGCGAGCGACTCGGCGGGGATTGACAGGGTGGAACTCACGGAAACTCCTTGCTGCCGCTTCAGGCGGCGTCGCTCAACAGCGGGCTTGCGGGCGGCAAATGTACCCGCAAGCGCGCCGGAATGCAGTCGATGCGGAAATGAGTGGACAATTTCGGTTCGCCATCGAGATTGAGATGGAACGCCTCGGCAGCGCTCAGCTCGAACCAGGTGCCACGCAAGCACAAGCCCATCTGCTCCAGCGCCGCCGCCCGGCCTTCGGAAAAAGCCACCCGCAACGTCTGCCAGAACTCGGTTGCTTCCTCCGGCGGCGGAATCAAGGTCAGATCCAGCAGCCCGTCATCCACCCGCCCCCGCGGGCACAGCACTTGCCCGCCACCGGCTTGACGTCCGTTGCCAATGCCAAGGGCGATGAATTGATACATGCCATCGATATTTTCTCCGCGCAGATGCAACTGCATCGGCTCGGCCTGCCCCATCCTCCCCAGCCCGGTCAGCACATAAGCCAGCCCGCCCAGACGGCGCTTGAGTTCGGGGTCGGTTTCGGCGGTGATGCGCGTGCCAAAGCCGCCGGTGGCCAGATTCGCACACCAGTGCGTGCTGCCATCGGCCAGCTTCACCCGCAGCATGTCCATCGGACGCGTCGGCTGACTCAACAATTGCAGCGCTTCCTCGGGATTGGCCGAGATACCGGCGCTGCGGGCAAAGTCATTGGCGGTGCCAAGCGGCAATACCGCCAGTGCCGGCAAGGCATCGGCAAGTCTGTCCGTTGCCGCCAACGCCCCGGCCACCTCGTTCAAGGTGCCATCGCCTCCGGCCGCCACTACAGCAACCGCGCCAAGCGCCAAGGCCTCGGCCACCTGCCGGGTGGCATCGCCCGTCTCCCACGTCACCCGCACATCCA
The DNA here is from genome assembly GCA_041855065.1 of Lysobacter sp. Lineage (GTDB taxonomy): Bacteria > Pseudomonadota > Gammaproteobacteria > Xanthomonadales > Xanthomonadaceae > Solilutibacter. The sequence continues at coordinate 3,386 of JBHADJ010000073.1, read as the reverse complement.
CTTCGCGCCCGCTTTGCCGCAGCGCAACAAGCGCCTCGCGCACGCGCGTGTCGGTGGCGGACTTGCCATTCAGGATGACGAACAAGCGCCCCATGGCCACTGGTGACAGGCTCAACGGCCGGCTCCGGCCACTTCCGCCCGCATCCGGCGGATGATGTCGGCATAGTCCGGCTGGCCGAAGATGGCCGAGCCGGCGACGAAGGTATCGGCACCGGCAGCAGCAATTTCGCCGATGTTCTCCACCTTCACCCCGCCGTCGATTTCCAGCCGGACGGGGCGGCCACTGGCGTCGATGCGCTCACGCACGCGGCGCAGTTTTTCCAGCGTGGCCGGGATGAATGCCTGCCCGCCGAAGCCCGGATTGACCGACATCAGCAGCACGTAGTCGATTTCATCAAGCACGTGGTCGAGCACGCTGAGCGGCGTGGCCGGGTTCAGCACCAGCCCGGCCTCGCAACCCAGCGATTTGATCAGCTGGATACTGCGATGCACATGGCGGCTGGCTTCGGGATGGAAGCTGATATGGCTGGCACCGGCCTTGGCGAACATCGGAATCAGCGCATCCACCGGCTCCACCATCAGGTGCACGTCAATCGGCGCGGTGATGCCGTGTTTGCGCAGCGCCTCGCACACCAGCGGGCCAATGGTGAGATTGGGGACGTAGTGGTTGTCCATCACGTCGAAATGCACCCAATCGGCGCCTGCCTCGAGCACGGCGTTGACTTCATCGCCCAGACGAGCAAAGTCCGCCGAGAGAATCGAAGGGGCAATGACGGTGGATTGGCGGCTCATCGGGATTTCCGTTGTTGAAGAATCTGGTCATAGGCGGCATTGATCTGCCGCGCGCGCTGCTCGGCTCGGGCGCGCAATTCGGGGGCGGCCTGCGCGTATTTGTCCGGGTGATATTGCGAAATCAGGCGGCGATACGCCTGCTCGATTTCCGCCTCGTCGGCATCCGGTGTCAGGCCCAGCACCCGCCACGGCGCACGCCGCGAGCCGATACCGAACCAGTCGGCATCGAAGGCATGCCCGAGCAGCGCGCCGATCACCAATCCGAACAAGGGATTGAAGCGCAGCAGCAGGGCGCCGGCCAGCGCACCGAGGATTTTTCCGTACCAACGTGTTTTCATGCGCGGATTCTAGCGCGATAAAATCTCCCCTCCCTGTTCCGCGGCCCTGCCCCATGCCCACCACGCTCACCCAATCCGACCTGCCCGGCCTCAACCTCATCCATCGCGGCAAAGTACGCGATGTGTTCGACCTTGGCGATGGCCGCCTGTTGCTGGTGGCCACCGACCGGCTCTCCGCCTTCGACGTGGTGCTGCCCGACCCGATTCCGGGCAAGGGCGAGATGCTGACGCAAATCAGCAATTTCTGGTTCGCCAAAACCGGGCACATCATCGCCAACCACCTTACCCATGATGCGGTTGCCAGCGTGCTGCCGGCGGGCGTGGATGCCTCGCTGTACGCCCGCCGCGCGGTGGTGACGAAAAAGCTCAAGCCCGTGCCGGTCGAGTGCATCGCCCGCGGTTACATCATCGGCAGCGGCTGGAAGGACTACCAGGCCAGTGGCCAAATCAGCGGCATCACCCTGCCCGCCGGGCTGAAGCAGGCGCAGAAGCTGGAAACGCCGATCTTCACCCCGTCCACCAAGGCGGCGGTCGGCGACCATGACGAAAACATCGACTTTGCCACCGCCGTCAATCGGATTGGCCGGGAAATGGCCGAGGCCGTGCGCGAGGCCACCTTGCAGCTCTACAGCTTTGCCCGCGACTACGCCGCCGCCCGCGGCATCCTGCTTGCCGACACCAAATTCGAGTTCGGCACCGACGAGGATGGCCGGCTGTACCTGATGGACGAAGCCCTCACGCCCGATTCCAGCCGCTACTGGCCGGCCGACGAATACGCCGAAGGCACCAGCCCGCCGAGCTACGACAAACAAATCGTGCGCGACTATCTGGAAACGCTCGATTGGGACAAGACCCCGCCCGGCCCGCGCCTGCCGGCCGAAGTCATCGAGCGTACCCGCGCCCGCTACGCCGAGGCCCTGCAAAAGCTGGCCGGCATCGTGCTGGAGTGAGCATGCGGCCAACCCGTGAACAGGCGCGCGAACGGCTCGAAACATGGTTCGCCAACTATTCCGCCGACCATCGCAACACACTCAACCAACGCCTGCACGTGCTGTGCGTGCCGCTGATTCTGTGGGCGGTGGTGGCACTTCTTTGGTGCATCCCGGTGCCGGGCACGCTGTTCGGGCCGGGCGCCTTTGCTGCCTTGGCGATGTTTCTTGTCTGGTCGTTCTACTACCGCCACTCGCGTGCACTCGGCATGGGCATGTTGCTGGTCTTCATCGGCTTCTCCTGGGGCACGCGCTGGCTGTATTTCCAGTACGGTGCCGCCACGCTGGCCACGCTCGCCGCCGGCGTGTTCGCCCTCGCCTGGGTCGGGCAGTTTGTCGGCCACCACTTTGAAGGCCGCCGCCCCAGCTTCCTCACCGACCTGACCTATCTCCTGATCGGGCCGCTCTGGGTATTGGCCAAGCTCTATCGCCGCATGGGCCTGCGCTACTGATGGCGGCCACCCTCGGTCGCCGCGACCTCGCCCTGCTCTGGCTGGTCTGCTTCATCTGGGCGCTGAACTTCCTGATGTCGGCCATCGGCCTGCGCGAAATCCCGCCGCTCACCTTTACCCTGCTGCGCTTTGCCGTGCTCGGTGCGGTGCTGTGCGCGTTCATTCGTCCCGCACCGAAAGGGCAAGGGACGCGCCTCCTCGGCGTGTCATTGCTGATCGGCGTGGTGCATTTCTCGCTGTGCTTCTTCGGCGTTTACCTTGCCGGAGATTTGTCCTCCCCGGCCATCGTGCTGCAAAGCTACATCCCGATGACCACCCTGCTGGCGTGGGCGATGCTCGGGGAAAAATTCGGCTGGCGCACCGGGCTGGCCGTCGCGGTGAGCTTTCTCGGCATCCTCGTGCTCGGGCTTGACCCGGCGGTGCTGGCCAAACCCGCCGCCCTCATCACCCTGTTGCTCTCGGCACTCGCCCTTGCCCTCGGCACGGTGATGATGCGCAGCCTCAAAGGCGTGGGCATGTTGAACCAGCAAGCCTGGATGGCTCTCGCCAGCGTCCTGCCGCTCCTGCTGCTTTCCCTCGTCTTCGAGCCGGGCGCCCTGCCTGCCCTTGCAAATGCCAGCCCCGCCGCATGGAGCGGCGTGCTGTACGCCGCCCTTGCCTCCTCCCTGCTCGGTCACGGCCTGTATTTTTCTCTGGTGCAACGCTACCCCGTCGCCCAGATCATGCCGTGGCTGCTGCTGGTGCCGGTCATCGCCATCGCCCTTGGCCTCCTGTTCTGGGGCGATAACCCCGGCCTGCGCGTCTGGCTGGGCGGC
>JBHADJ010000072.1:0-6160 GCA_041855065.1 Lysobacter sp. | reverse complement strand
GTGGTGCAGTTCATCAAGGGCAGTTTTGCCACCGGCGAGGAAGCCTTCTTCCGCCGCTTCGACGAGGCCGAGCTGCGCTACAGGGTGATGGGCGAGGGCTTTACCTGGGAAACGCAGGACTTGGCGCGCGATCTGGCCGCTGCCGCACGCGCATGGCAGGAAGCGCAGGCGATGCTGGCCGATCCGGATTTCGATCTCGTGCTGCTTGATGAGCTCAACATCGCCCTGGTCAAGGGCTATGTGCCGCTGGCCGAGGTGCTGGCGGCATTGGCCGCGCGGCCTGTCCATCAGCATGTGGTGATTACCGGGCGCGGTGCGCCGGATGGACTGATCGAGGTGGCCGATACGGTCAGCGAGATGCGCATGGTCAAACATGCCTTCAAGGCCGGCATCAAGGCGCAGAAGGGGATCGAGCTGTAATGCGCACAGGCCATTGCCCGTGGGGGGAAGGCCGCTCGGGTGGCCGCTGTTGCGGCAGGGGCGCCGCTGCGCAAGCCGGGTGTTGCGTGTGGCGTTTCTGAGCATGCCGGGCATTGCCACGGCGTCGGCCATCGTGGCGGCGCTGCTGCTGGATGCGCTGCTTGGCGAGCCGCGCCGGGCACATCCTCTGGTGGCGTTTGGCCGCTGGGCCGGGCGCGTGGAGGCTTGGCTGTGGCGTGATGCCCATGCGGCCGGCGTGCTGAGCTGGCTGCTGGCGGTGCTGCCGTGGTTGTTGCTGGTGGTTGTGGTTGAGCGCCTGCTGCGCGATTGGCCGGGGCTTGCCTGGCTGTTCTCGGTCGTGCTGCTGTATGCGGCCATCGGCCTGCGCAGTTTGGCCGAACACGCGCTGCCGATTGCCACGGCACTGGAGCGGGGCGAGCTGGCGGCTGCCCGCAAGGCGGTGGCGCAGGTGGTCAGCCGCGATACCGCTGCGCTGGATGCACGCGGTGTTGCCAGCGCGGCCAGCGAATCGGTGCTGGAAAACGGCTGCGATGCGGTATTTGGCGCGGTGTTCTGGTTTGCCGTGCTGGGGGTGCCGGGCGTACTGCTGTATCGCCTTGCCAACACGCTGGATGCCATGTGGGGGTATCGCACACCACGCTATCGGCGCTTTGGCGCATTCGCCGCCCGGCTTGATGATGTGCTCAATTTCGTCCCGGCGCGTTTGGTGACCTTGAGCTATGCCCTGCTGGGCAAGACCGTCCCGGCCTTGCATTGCTGGCGGGTGCAGGGGCGGCGCTGGAAAAGCCCGAATGCCGGCCCGGTGATGGCAGCCGGTGCCGGGGCATTGGGGCTTGCCCTGGGTGGGGCGGCGCCGTATCACGGCGTGATGACCGAGCGCCCGCAGTTGGGTGCAGGACGTGCAGCCGATGCGGCTGGCATCCGTGCTGCATTGCGTCTGGTACGCCGCACGGCGCTGCTGTGGAGTGTGGTGGGCAGCCTGTTGGCGGCGGGGCTGGCAATGGTGTTTTCCTGATTGGCGAGATGACTTTTCGGCCTAATTCCATGCTCGAACACGGTGGCAAACTTCTGCAAGCCTCGCACCGCTACGGTATCGCGGTGCAGGACTGGCTTGACCTCTCCACCGGCATCAGCCCGCGCGGCTGGCCGCTGCCGGCCATCGACGAGGCCGCTTGGCGACGTCTGCCGCAGGAGGAAGATGGCTTGCAGGAAGCTGCCTGCCGCTATTACGGTGCCCGGGCCTTGCTGCCGGTGGCAGGCTCGCAGGCGGCGATTCAGGCGCTGCCGGCTTTGCGCGCGCCGTGCCGGGTCGGGGTGATGGCACCGGCCTATGCCGAACATGCGCAAGGCTGGGCGCGTGCCGGGCATCGGGTCAGCCACCGGCCTGCGGCTGCCTTGCTGGATGCTGCGGAGGCGTTTGATGTCATCGTGCTGATTCATCCGGCCAATCCGGGGGGCGAAGTGTTTGCCGTGGCCGATTTGCTGGCACTGCATGCGCGGCTGGCCGCTCGCGGCGGCTGGCTGGTGGTGGACGAAGCCTTCATCGATGCCACTCCGACCACCAGTCTGTGTGCCTTCAGCGATCGACCGGGGCTGATCGTGCTGCGCTCGGTCGGCAAGTTTTTCGGTCTGGCCGGTGCACGGGTCGGCTTTGTCGCGGCCGAGGCTGCACTGTTGCACACCTTGGCCGAGCAGTTGGGGCCGTGGACAGTGAATGGCCCGGCCCGGCAGCTGGTGCGGCAGGCATTGCAGGATGTGCGATGGCAGGCCGAGCAGCGTCGCTGGCTGGCCGAGCAAAGTGCGGCGCTGGGGGCGGTGCTCGGCCGCCACGGCATCATGCCGACGGCCGCGACGGCCTTTTTTCACTATTGGCGCGATGCACGCGCCGATCAGGTGCACGAGGCGCTGTGCCGACGCGGCATTCTCACGCGCCGCTTTGCCGACCCCGCTGCGCTGCGCTTTGGCCTGCCTGCCGATGAAGCAGGCCTCTGCCGCCTTGCCGCGGCACTTTCGGAAATCCGCTGATGGCTGCAAAAGTGCTGATGGTGCAGGGCTGTACCTCCGATGCCGGCAAAAGCCTGCTGGTCACCGCGCTGTGCCGCTGGGCGCATCGGCAGGGGCTGAAGGTAGCGCCGTTCAAGCCGCAGAACATGGCGCTCAATGCCGCGGTGACGGTGGAAGGCGGGGAGATTGGCCGCGCACAGGCGGTACAGGCCGAGGCGGCCGGACAGCCGCCGCGCAACGATTTCAACCCGATTTTGCTCAAGCCCAATACCGATACCGGTGCCGAGGTGATCGTCGGCGGGCAGGCGATCGGGGTGATGAGCGCGCGCGATTATCAGGCGTACAAGCCCGAGGCGATGAAGGCGGTACTGGCGGCGCATACGCGGCTGGCGGCCACGCATGATCTGCTGCTGGTGGAGGGCGCGGGCAGCCCGGCGGAAATCAATCTGCGCCGGGGCGATATCGCCAACATGGGCTATGCCGAAGCGGTGGACTGCCCGGTGATTCTGGTGGCCGACATCGACCGTGGCGGTGTGTTCGCACATCTGGTCGGCACGCTGGCCCTGCTCTCGGCCAGCGAGCGCGCCCGGGTGGCGGGTTTGGTCATCAACCGCTTTCGTGGCGATATCGCCCTGTTGCAACCGGGGCTGGATTGGTTGGCGGCGGAAACCGGCAAGCCGGTGCTGGGTGTGCTGCCGTTCCTGCCGGGGCTGCATCTGGACGCCGAAGACGCATTGCCGTCAGGGGCGGGTATCGCTTCGGCCGGCAAACTCGTGGTGGTGGTGCCGCGCCTACCGCGCATCAGCAACCACAATGATTTCGATGCCCTGCGTGCCCACCCGCAGGTGGCGCTGCACTTTGTCGGTGCCGGGCAACCACTGCCGCCGTGCGATCTCATCATCCTGCCCGGCAGCAAATCCACCCGGGCCGACCTCGACTGGCTGCGTCGGCAAGGCTGGGAGGCTGCCATCGCCCGGCATGTACGGCATGGCGGCAAACTGCTCGGCATTTGCGGCGGCATGCAGATGCTGGGGCAGGCCATCCACGACCCCGATGGACGCGAAGGCGCGCCCGGCAGCAGCCCCGGGCTCGGCTATCTGCAACTGGAGAGCACCCTGGGCGGCGAAAAAATCCTGCGCAACGTGACGGGAGCGCTGCGCTTGCCGGGCAGGGCGGCACAGCCGCTGGTCGGCTACGAAATCCATCGCGGGGTGAGCACGGTGCGCGAGCAGGCACCGATCCAGTTGGCCGATGGCCGCCACGAGGGGGCATTGTCCGGCGACGGGCAAGTGCTCGGCACCTATCTGCACGGCCTTTTCGATGCCCCGTCCGCACTTGCCGAACTGCTTGACTGGGCCGGGCTCGAATCGGCCCGGCCGATCGACATTGCCGCCCTGCGCGCGGCCAGCATCGAACGCCTTGCCGACAGCGTGGAGGCGCATCTGGATACCCGCCGTCTGGCCGAACTGATGGGAGTACAACCATGCACCACAGCCTGATTCTCGGCGGTGCCCGTTCGGGCAAAAGCCGGTTTGCCGAAACCCTCGCCCGGCAAAGCGGCCAGCCGGTGTGCTACATCGCCACCGCGCACGCGGGCGATGCGGAAATGGCCGCCCGCATCGCCCATCATCGCGCCCGTCGCCCGCCCGAATGGGCATTTGCCCACGCGCCCCTGCAGCTGGCCGAATGCTTGCAGCAGGAAGCGGCGGAAGGACGCATCCTGCTGGTGGACTGCCTGACCCTGTGGCTGACCAACCTGCTGCTGCAGGACGAGGCCTGCCTTGCCCGCGAGAGCGATGCCCTCCTGGCCTGCCTGCCGCACTTGCCGGGGCAGGTGATCCTGGTCAGCAACGAAGTCGGCTCGGGCATCGTGCCGCTGGGTGCACTCTCGCGCCGCTTTGTCGATGAAGCCGGCCGCCTGCATCAGCAACTGGCGGCGCAATGCGCGCGCGTGGTGCTGGTGGTGGCCGGGCTGCCGCTGTATCTGAAAGGAGAACCCGATGCTGCCTGATTGGCTCGATCATCCCGCTGCCCGCCCGAATGCCCGCTGCCGCGAAGCTGCGCAACGCCGGCAGAGCGAGCTCACCAAGCCCCCCGGCGCGCTGGGGCGGCTGGAAGACATCGCCATCACCCTGGCCGCCCTGCAAGGGCGGGAAAGGCCGCAGGCCGAGCGCATCCACATCAGCATTTTTGCCGCCGATCACGGCGTGGCCGCGGCAGGCATCTCGGCCTTCCCGCAGGCTGTCACCGGCGAGATGGTGCGCAACTTCGCCCGTGGCGGTGCCGCCATCAGCGTACTCGCGCGGCAGCTGGGGGCGCGGCTGGAAGTGGTGAATCTGGGCTGCGTCAACGACCCCGGCCCGCTGCCCGGCGTAGTGCGCGCATGGATCGCCCCGGCCACCGCCGATTTCCGCGAACACGCCGCGATGGACAACACCCAGCTGGCCGCTGCACTCAAGGCCGGGCAAGAGAGCGTGCAGCGGGCAGTGGCAGCGGGCACGGATATTTTCATTGGCGGTGAAATGGGCATCGGCAATACCACCGCCGCCACCGCGCTTGCCTGCGCCCTGCTGCACCTGCCCGCCGAAACGCTGACCGGGGCCGGTACCGGCCTTGATGCGGCCGGCATTCGCCACAAAGCTGCCGTGGTGGCAGATGCGCTGGCCCGGCATGGCGGGCAGCCCCCGCTGCAAACCCTGCGCTGTCTCGGCGGGTTTGAAATCGCCGCCCTCACCGGCGCCTGCATCAGTGCCGCCCAAGCGGGTCTGCCGGTACTGGTGGATGGCTTCATCGCCACTGCGGCGGCACTGGCCGCGGTGCAGATCAACCCCACCGTGCGTGACTGGCTGCTGTTCTCGCACCGCTCCGGCGAGCAAGGCCATGCCCGTCTGCTGGCCGCCCTCGATGCACAGGTATTGCTCGATGCCGGTCTGCGTCTTGGCGAAGCCAGCGGCGCGGCCACGGCCGTGCCTCTGTTGCGTCTGGCCTGCGCCCTGCATGCCGATATGGCCACCTTCGCCGAAGCCGGAGTTTCCAGCGCATGAACCGGACCGGCTTTGACTTGCTGCGGCATGGCGATACCGGCCGGCAAAGCTACCGCGGCCAACTCGACGACCCGCTGACCGCGCTCGGCTGGCAACAGCTGCGGCAAGCGGTGGCGGGCAAGCATGGCTGGTGCCGCATTCTGGCCTCGCCGCTGCAACGCTGCGCCGCCTTCGCCCGCGAACTGGCCCATGAACGCGGCCTGCCCCTGAGCATCGAACCGGGCTTGGCCGAGTACAACTTCGGTGACTGGCAGGGCGTGCCGATCGAACGCCTGGCAAACGAGCAGGGTGAAGCCCTGGCCGCCTTCTGGCGTGACCCGTTGCAGCATCCACCGCCGGGGGCCGAAACACTGCCCGCCTTTGCCGAGCGCCTGCGCCAGGCCCTGCATCGCCACCGCCCGGCCAGCGGCGAGCGCGTACTGGTCATCACCCACGGCGGCGCCATCCGCCTGCTGCGCTGTCTGGCCGAAAACCGCCCCTGGCGCGACATGGCCGGCATCGACGTCCCGCACGCCAGCCTGCACCCGCTTGACGTGGACAGCGCCGCGCATCTGTTTCTTCCACCGCCATGAAGGACAAATTGTTGCCATCAGCCCCCAAGCAAAAAAGCCACGTCAACGCTTGACCGGCAGCACCTGATATTTTCCGCTTTTCCTGACCCCTGACCCCTG
>JBHADJ010000071.1:0-14955 GCA_041855065.1 Lysobacter sp. | reverse complement strand
CTCGCGGCGATGCTGCTTGCCAGCCACGAGCCGCAGCGGCAAGCGCTGGCCTGCGATCTGGCGGCACTGCTCGAAGCACGCGACCCGCTGCGCAGCTACAGCGATTCCCTGCTGGAACGCTGGCAGGCGCTGGCCGCCTTCGTGGCGGGCCGCCCGCTTGGTGCGGATGCCAAGCGCAGCAGCCTGGCGGCGCTGGCCGCCAGTGCCAAGCAGTGGCGACGCCGACTGGGGCTGGCGCATGTTCCGCCCCCGGCCGAAGCGCCCGCCCATGCGCTCGGTGACTTGCTGGCGCATGCCTTCCCCGAGCGCATCGCCTACCGCCACGGCAGCGAACGGCTGCGTTACCAGCTTGCCAATGGCCGCATGGCGCGGCTGGACGAGGCGAGTGTCTGGGTGGGCGAGCCGTGGCTGGTGGCGGCGGAGCTGCGCTTTGAATCCCGCGATGCCCGCATCCTGCGCACGGTGCCGGTGGATGAAACCTATTTGCGGCAAGCATTTGCCGCGCATTTCCGCGAGGGTGACGAGGTGCGTTGGGATGCCGGCAAGCGCGCGCTTTTGGCCGAGCGCATCCGCCGCTTCGACGGCATCGTGCTGGACAGCCGCCCGGCGGGCAAGGTCGATCCGGCACTGGCCACCCCGGCCCTCATTGCGGCCGTGCGCGAGCTCGGCTTGCGCGTGTTGCCCTGGGACGACATCGCTGACGAACTGGCGCGACTGGCCTGTTTGCGCGTATGGATGCCCGAGCTCGGCCTGCCGGATTTCTCCGAGCCGACGCTGCTTGCCACGCTGGAAGACTGGCTGGCACCGGTGTTCGCCGGCAAAACCCGGTTGGACGCGATTTCTGCCGAAGAACTGCAACAAGCGCTGCTCGGGCAGCTGGATTGGCAATTGCGCCGCCGCATCGACCAGCTCGCTCCGCGCCAGATCAGCGTGCCTTCGGGCATGAATCGGCGTATCCGTTATCTGCCGGCGGCAGAAGACGGGCAGCTGCCGGAGGCGATCTTGTCGGTGAAGCTGCAGGAAATGTTCGGTCTGGCCCACACGCCCCGCATCTGCGAAGGCCGCATCCCGCTCACCCTGCACCTGCTCTCACCGGCGCAGCGCCCCTTGCAGGTGACGCGCGATCTGTCGAGCTTCTGGCACAACACCTATCCGGAAGTGAAAAAGGAAATGAAGGGACGCTACCCCAAGCACCCGTGGCCGGACGATCCGTGGAATGCCACCGCCACCCACCGCACCAAACCGCGCGGGACATGAGTTCGTTCCGGACGAGACTCAGTCCAGAAACTGCAAACGGGCCAGCTCGGCATACAGGCCGCCCTGCGCCAACAGTGCCTCATGAGTACCTTCGGCAATGATCTGCCCCTTGTCCATCACCACGATGCGATCGGCCTTGAGAATGGTGGCAAGGCGATGCGCGATGACCAGGGTCGTGCGCCCCTGCATCAAGGTTTCCAGCGCGTTCTGCACCGCATGCTCGCTTTGTGCGTCCAATGCCGAGGTCGCCTCGTCCAGCAATAGCAGCGGCGCATCTTTCAGCAGCGCCCGGGCAATGGCGATGCGCTGTTGCTGGCCACCGGAAAGACGCGCCCCCCGCTCACCCAATGCCTCGTCCATCCCGGCCGGCAATGCACGCAGAAACTCCAGTGCCTCAGCCGCCCGGGCAGCCGCTTCCACCTCCGCATCACTCGCATCGAGCTTGCCGTAACGGATATTGTCCGCTGCACTTGCCGCAAACAAGGTAGGGGTTTGTGGCACCAGTGCGATTTCCCGGCGCAGCGCGGCGGGATCCAACTGCCGAATATCCACGCCGTCCATTCGCACCACACCGTTATCGGGATCATGGAAGCGCAACAACAACGAAAACACCGTGCTCTTGCCCGCCCCTGACGGCCCCACCAAAGCAACGGTTTCGCCGGGTGCCACATGCAGACTGAAATTTTCCAGCGCCGCTGTGTCCGGACGTTGCGGATAGTGGAAAGTGACCGCATCGAAATCAATCGCACCGCGCACCGGCGAAGGCAGACTGAGCGGATGCGTTGGCGCCTTGATCAAATTGTCTTCCTGCAACAACTCGTTGATGCGCCCCATGCCACCAGCCGCACGCTGCAACTCGTTCCAGACTTCCGCCAACGCCCCGACCGAGCCCCCGCCGATCAGTGCATAGAACACGAACTGCCCCAGTGTGCCTGCACTCATTCGGCCGGCAATCACGTCGTGTGCTCCGGACCACAGCACCAGTGTGACGGCTCCGAAAATCAGGATGATGGCAAGCGCCGTCACTACCGCCTGCCAACCGATACGCTTGCGAGCCACCGCCACTGCATTGGTCAATGCGGTCGCGAAGCGGCTGCGCTCCCAATCCTCGCGGGCATGTGCCTGCACGGTACGTACCGCACCAAGCGCTTCGGCCGCCTGCGTATTGGCATCGGCGATGCGATCCTGGCTTGCTCGGGAAATCTTCTGCAGCCGACGCCCGCCAAGCACAATCGGCAATACCGCCAGCGGGATTCCGATCAAGGCCCAGGCAGCCAGCTTCGGCGCGGTCACGAACAGCATCAACAATGAACCAAGCACGGTAATCATGCTGCGCAATGCCACCGACATGCTCGACCCGACCACGCTGCGCAGCAGTTCGGCATCGGCGGTCAGCCGCGACACTAGCTCGCCGCTGCGGGTACGATCATGGAATGCCGCATCCAACCCGATCAAATGGGCGTACAGACGCTCACGCAAGTCTGCGACCACCCGCTCGCCAAGCAGGGAAACAAAGAAGAAGCGCGCCGCCGTGGCCAATGCCAATACACCCACCACGGCGAACACCAGCCCGAAAATGTGATTGATGTTGCTACTGCTGGAAAATCCCTCGTCAATCATCTGCCGGAATGCCACTGGCAGAGTCAGTGTGGCGGCAGATGAGCAGGCCAGTGCTAACAGCCAGGCGATGAAAAGTCCGCGCTGACGCATGACATATGGCCACAATGCCCGCAAGGTGCCGACCGGCGCCTTGCTGCCTTTTTCATCACGGGTCGGGACAGTGCCGGAGGTCGGGTGGAAATCAGCCATGACAAGCGTTCAATCGCGGGCAAACAAAGGCGGCAGGATACCAGCCTGCCCCGCACATCGACAGCCAACACCCTCCGCTTGGTTCAAATCCCGTGCCTGTCGTCACATAGCCCGTATTGCGAGGCCAGCCGAGCAAGTGTGATGACATCGTCAACCCCCAGTTTTTCGAACAGTCGGGACTTGTGGGTATTGACGGTTTTCGGGCTAAGACTCAACTGCTTGGCAATGTTGTCCTGACGCAATCCCTGCACCAGCAACATGGCCACTTCCAGCTCGCGCGGCGACAACTCGTCAAACGGCGTGCCTTGCCCACATACCCCCGATAATGCCAGATACTGCGCCACATTGTTGCCAAGATAGCGGTGGCCATGAGCAACCTCGCGCACGGCCGCCAGCATCTCGGTGGCATCACCACCCTTGCCGAGATAACCGTAGGCACCCGCTTCCATCAGCCGCTTGGGAAGCGGCCCATCTTCCAGCACCGAGACGATTATTACCCTGCAGTTCGGCGCACTGGCCGCCAGTCGCTCGGTGATTTCCAGGCCACTGATGCCCGGCAGGTGCAGATCACACAACACTACATCCGGTTTGAGACGGCGAATCTCGGCCAGCGCCACCTCTCCCGAATCCGCCTCACCCACCACTTCAATATCCACTTCCTGCGCCAGGATCAAACGGATCCCGGTGCGTACCAGCGCATGATCATCAACCAGATAAACCCGGATGCTCATCCCCCATCCCTCCTCACAGCGGGTTAGGCTGAATCTAACCTGTCCAGCGCCATTCAGGCAAGAGCTACCGCGGTTATTACTTGGTCAATTCAATAGGCACGCCCGGCATGTGCTCGATGCGGCCATCATTGCCGGTCAGGCGCACGCTGAGCCAATGGCGTCCCGCTGCGAACGCACTGGCATCCACCTTCGCAGCAAAACCGACATTGGGATGCCGGCTGTCGCGGCTGGTTTTCCAGTATTCCGCCACTTGCGGTGCGGCAAGGCCATAGTCCGCCACTGCCAACGGCTGATCATCCAGCAAGACCTCCACTCGGGCGATGCCGGCACCATCGCGGAATGCCCAACCCTTCACGTCGAATCTGGCCGGCAGCCTGTCCCCGCCTTCCGGACTGTCCAGCCAGGCCAATGCCGGAATATCGCATGCTGCCCCTGCCTGCGGGCGAGTCAGGATGAAGCGACGTGCACCATGATCGACACGCACTTCCTGCTCCGGCGGCAGGCCGCCCAATTGTCGACAACGCTGCTGGTAGTGCTGCAACAGCTCGCGAAAGCGCACATCATCGGTATCGAGTACCAGCAACGTGCCAGCCGGCGGCGTATTGCGTGTCAGCCCCCACAATTCAAGTTGCACCGCGCGGCCATGCTTGTGGTTGAGGGGATGATCAAGCACCGGAATATCCGGATTGCCGCGGGCAAAGCCAAGCTGCGCGCCGACTTTGAAGTTGTCGGCCCAAAGCGGTGTCCCCGCCGGCAACTCGGCAAGCCGCTCGCGCACCGCCACATCCAGCTCATGCCAGCCGGCAAAGTTGGCCGGATACAGCTTGCTGCCAGCCAGTTGCGCACGTACCACCGGGCTGGCGATGGCCAGATAACTGCCCAGAAGAAGCACACCGCCCAACCCCAGCGCCCCCCAGTTGAGGCGCTGCCAACGCGGCGACCAGCTCGCCAGCCATCCCGGTGCGATGGCAAGCAACGCCAGATAGCCGGGCATGGTCCAGTGGAAGCTGACCCGCTCACTGTCGGCGAAGAAGCCGAGCACGAAGAACAGCAAGGTGGAAATCGCCCCGGAAAGTGCCAGATAGCGCCATTGCACATCGCTATTTTCGTCCGCGCCGCGCAGCGCCCGGCGCGCCATCTGGAAGAACACGATGGCCAAGAGCGGCGTTGCCAGAACCAGCTGAATCGGCACGAATGCCAAGCCGCCCCAGTGGAATGCCCACGGATGGCGATCGACCAGCTGGAAGCGCAACCCGGCATCGGCATTTTCCAGATTCCACAGCAACAACGGCAGCCATGCCGCCGCTCCGAACAGCAATGCGGCAATCACCCGCCAATCGCGCAGCAGGCGACGCCCTTCGGACAACATCAAAAACACCACGAATCCCACCACGATCACCGCCGCGAAGCGGTAATGGCTGAGCGCCCCGAGCGCCAGTCCCAGCGCCAGTTCGGAAGCCGCACCTGCACTCGCCTCGCGCAACAAGCGCGCTCCGGCATGCAGGCACAACGCGGCCGCAAAGGCCATCGGCACATCCGGCAAGGCCATGAGTCCAAGCGATGCCGACAGCGGCATCAGGCAAGCCAACAGCCCGGCCTGCCAGGCGGCACGTGCATCGGCAAGCTGGCGGGCAGTGGCGATCACCAGCCACGGCAGCGCCGCGCCGAGCAAAAAGAACGGCAGCCGCAGCCCCCACAGGGTATGCCCGCCGATTTCAACGCCAAGCCGCGTCAGCCACGCGGTCAAACCCGGCAAATCCGAATATGCCAAGGCCAGATGCTGACCTTCCTGCCAATAGAACGCCTCGTCCACGAACAGCGGCAGCCGCAGCACGACCAGCCACTTGACCAGCAGCAACTCGCCCCATACCCCGAAAAAAATGCGTCGCCAAAGCGCCGTCTGCTGCGAATCACCCATTAGACTGAGCTGAATTTTCCGAAAGACCGCCAAGGTTAACCGAGTTGAATCCAGTGAACGATGAACTGAAAGCCCGATTGCAACAAGCACTGGCCAGCGTCAACACGCTGGTACTGGGTAAACCGCTGGAGGTGCGGCTGGCCTTTGTCGCGCTGCTTGCCGGCGGCCATGTGCTGATCGAAGATCTACCCGGTCTTGGCAAGACCACGCTGGCACACGCACTGGCCGCCGTGCTCGGGCTGGAATTCCAGCGCGTGCAGTTCACATCCGATCTGCTGCCGGCCGATGTGGTCGGAGTATCGATCTACGACAGTGCCGCACAACGGTTTGAATTCCACCCCGGCCCGGTATTCAGCCACATCCTGTTGGCCGACGAAATCAACCGCGCACCGCCGCGCACGCAAAGTGCCCTGCTCGAAGCGATGGCCGAACAGCAAGTGACCGTGGATGGCACCACCCGCAAGCTGCCGGCACCGTTCTTCGTCATCGCCACGCAAAACCCGGTGGATTTCTCCGGCACCTATCCATTGCCCGACTCCCAGCTCGATCGCTTTCTGCTGCGTCTGTCGATGGGCTATCCGGATGAAAAGACCGAACGCGCCCTGCTGCTTGGCGAAGATCGTCGTCAACTGATTGCCAAGACCCCTGCCTCGCTGTCCGAAACCGATTTGCTGGCATTGCAGCAGGCGGTGCTGGAGGTACATGCCAGTGAAGCATTGGTGACTTATGTGCAAGCCCTGCTGGCGCGCAGCCGGCAGCATCCGGGGGTGCGCGTCGGGCTGTCGCCGCGTGCCGGGCTGGCATTGCTGCGCGCTGCCCGCGCCCATGCGCTCCTGCTTGGACGCAGTCATGTGCTGCCCGAAGACGTCCAGGCGCTGTTTGTCGCACTGGCCTCCCACCGTCTGGTTGGCGAAGGCGACGGCAGTGCTCTCGCCAAATCGATTCTGCTTGCCGTGCCACTGGATTGAGCATGTCAAAAGCACCGTGGTGGATGTCGTTGATTGCCCGCTTTGCACGCCCGCGCCAGAGCGAAACACTGCCGATCACACTCGACCGCCGCCGGGTCTATGTGCTGCCCAGCCGGTTCGGCCTGTTCTATCTGCTGCTGGTGCTGGTGATGGGCATCGGTGCCCTCAACTACAACAACAATCCGGCGCTCCTGCTCGGGCTATTGCTGGGGGGGGCCGGACTTGCCAGCCTGCTTTCCAGCCATCTGCAACTGGCCGGCCTGCGCGCCGAACTGATTGCCGCCGAACCTGTCACGGCCGGCCAGCCGATGCCGCTGGCCATCAGTTTTTCCAGCCTTGACAACCGCGCCCGCCCAGGCCTCAACCTGCGTACTCACGGACAAACCAGCCATTTCTCCCTGCCCGCCCAGGGCGGTGGCGTGGCACATATCCACCTGCCCACGCAAAAGCGCGGACTGATGCCGCTTGAACGCATCGAAATTTTCACCACACGCCCGCTCGGACTGGCACGCGCCTGGGCATGGCTGCGCCCCGATGAGTGGCTGCTGGTCTATCCCGAGCCGGAAGAGGACGGCCCACCGCTGCCGGTGGATGCCCGCGACGGCAATCTGCGCCGGCCGCATTTTGCCGGGGATGATCTGCATCTTCTGCGCAACTATCAGGCCGGCGACCCGCTGCGCAGCATCGCCTGGAAAGCCAGCGCCCGTCGCGATCAGCTGCTTTCGCGCACATGGGAGGCATCGCACGGCGACGATCTGGAACTGGACTGGCACACCCTGCAACTCCCGTACGAGGCTCGTATCCGCCGCCTGACACATTGGGTGATGGCTGCCGAACGCGAGGGTCGTCATTGGCGATTGCAACTGCCAGGTCACCCGGCCATCGGCCCCGATGGTGGCGCCGCGCACCGCCATGCCTGCCTGCGCGCCCTCGCCCTGTTGCCGGAGAATGGCCATGCTTGAGCCGGCCATCCGTCGCAGTCTGTTTCTGACCCTGGCACTGGCACTGGCTCCCTTGCTGCCGCAACTACCGCTGCCACTGGCAATTGCCACACCGGTGCTTGCCCTTGTCATGCTGTGGCTGCGTCAACGCTGGCACGTCCCGGCCATCATCAAGGCCGCACTCACCTTCTTCACGGTGATGCTGGTGATGGCGATGTTCAATTTTCGCCTCGGCCGCGATACCGGCTGCGCCTTGCTGGCGGTAATGCTGGCACTCAAGCCGCTGGAAACCTACAGCCTGCGCGATGCCCGCAGCCTGATCGGCTTTGCCCTGTTCGCGCCGTTTGCCACCTTCCTGCTCGATCAGGGCCCACTCTCGCTCTTGCTTGGCCTTGCCGCCACCCTGTCTGCGCTGGTCAGTCTGCAACGGCTGGCCGATGTGGAGGCGGGCATCGTACCGCTGCCGACAACCGGCAGCCTCGCCAATACCGGCAAACTGGTTGCACTGGCACTGCCATTGACCCTTGTCGCCTTCTGGCTGCTACCGCGCCTGCCCAATCCGCTTTGGGGCCTGCCGGATCGGGCCAGCGGCAAAATCGGGCTGTCCGACAGCATGTCGCCCGGTGATTGGCTGGATCTGATGAACGACGATACCCCCGCCCTGCGCGTGCGCTTTGCCGGCGAGATTCCGCCCAATTCGCAGCTTTACTGGCGCGGCCCGGTACTTTGGGATTTCGATGGCCGCACCTGGCGCGGCTCGCGCGAGCCATTCAGCGCCTCGCCACCAAGCCTCACACCGGGCGCTGTCCGCTGGCGCTATCAAATGGAGGTGGAGCCAAGTGAACGCACCTACATCACGGCACTCGATTTGCCGCTGGCTGCCCCTGCCGGCAGCCTGCAAAGCCCCGATGGCAATCTGCTCTCGCCTCAAAAACTGCAATCGCTGAGCCGCTGGCAAGTCGAATCCGCACCTGTCCAAGCCTTCCAGCCCACCCTTTCGGACGCAGAACGTGCGCGCGCACTGCGCTTTCCGCGCCAGTTCAACCCGCGTGCACAACAACTGGCTCGCCGCTGGCAAACCGAGACGCCGGGCGATGCCGAGGCCATCGTGCAAAAAGCCATGGCGCTGGTGAATGCAGAACTTGCCTATTCACTGGATGCGCCCATGCTCGGCCGTGACACCGTAGACGAATTCCTGTTCGAGAAGAAAGTCGGCTATTGCGAACACTTCAGCTCCGCCTTCGTGTTTCTGATGCGCAGCGCCGGTGTACCGGCACGGGTCGTCACCGGCTATACCGGCGGCTATCGCAATCCAGTCGGCGGCTACTTCATCGTTCGCAACTCCGATGCCCACGCCTGGGCCGAAGTTTGGCTGGAAGGGCGTGGCTGGGTGCGCTTCGACCCGACTGCGGCAGTCGCCCCCGAGCGCATCTACGACACCGTGGCCGATCGCATGCCCGGCAACCTGGGCGCTGGCGTCAACCTCAATGCCATGTGGAATCTGACCGACTTCCTGCGCAGCGGCTGGAATGACTTTGTCCTCGGCTTCAATGCCGAACGGCAAACACGCATGTTCCAGCACCTTGGTATCGCACGTATCCATCCCGAGCAGTTGATGCTGCTGCTGGCCGTTTGCGTGCTGCTGACCGTGGCCGGCATGGCCTGGTGGCTTGCCCGTGGCGAACGCGAGCGTGACCCGTTGCTGCGCGCCTGGCACCAGCTCTCGCACCGCCACGCCCGTCTTGGCCTTGCCCGGCAAGCGCACGAGAGCGCCCGCGACTGGAGCGAGCGCATCGCCGCCGCCCAACCGCACAAGGCCGATGAAATCCGCGCCCTTGCCACCGCTTTCGACATGGCGCGCTACCGCGACTCTGCGCTGAGCCAGAACGAATACCGGCAGCTGCTGCAACGCCTGCGCCACTATCGGCCATGACTCCCACCCCGATGGCAGCCGCCCCACATCTGCCACCGGACAAAACACCCGCCGAAACAGCCGGTATTGAACCCGGACATCGGCGTGACCACCGATGCCACAGCCCCTCATTGCATCACTGCTGTTCAAGATGCAAGTCACACCCACGCACACATCACGGCCACATCCTCCCTCCGCGATGGATGGCGCGCTTCGGTAGCCGCGCTCGAGCTTTCAGTTTTTCTGTGGACGCGGCAGCTCGCAGCCCATTTGGCCGGGGTCGCATTCCATCGAGCAACTGGCGAGCAAGACCCGGCATTGACTGGCACCACGCCTGTTGCACTGCCCCAAGGCCAAAAGGGCAACATTTTCGCGATTCCGGCCTTCCACACCGACATGAACCGGTTCACCGTGCGCCTGCCCGACTGCCACGGCGGTGCACATATTGGCAAAGCCGTACCAGCGGCTGCACTGCTGCCCGCCACCAGCCTGACACAAGCCCAGTGCACTGGCTTCGGCCTGCTGCGGGGTGGCGTGGCTGGCCGCGGCAAAGATTTTGTTGTTGTCGGCTTCGTCGATGAACACCGCACCATAGGCATCCGCCGGCCTGATCAGATCAAGTGGCGTGCTTTGCCCGGCCCAGCCTTTCATGACCACATGGCATTCCTGCGCGACTTGCCGGCAGCCATCAAGCAACACCTGGTGCAGTTTGCGTTGATCGCGGCGAAAGCGATCCAGGCTGAAACCCAGAACCCGCTGCAGGCGGTTGAGCGAGTCATCGCCCGGCCCGGCGGCAAACAATTGATGCCTGCCATCGGGCAGCACCCCCTGCACCGCAGTCACAAAGCCCATCTCTTCGCTGAAGACCAGCGTGCAGTCCCGAATCTCGCCCTCCTGGCTACATTGGTACAACGCCAGTATTTCATTGTTGCTGCGCTGCTGGGCTTTCTCGCTGCGGCTGGTGCCACGCCTTGAATAGGACGTGCGGTTGGCACTCCAGCGGCCGGTGGAGGGGCTGAAGGCCATGGCGATATGCCACAGATTGGCATCCGTCCCATCGTTGCTGCTGTTCGGCGGCAGACAGCGGTTGTTGAAGCCATACGCGCAATAACGCGGGTCATTCAGCAGCGCATTCACAGTTCCCTGCGGCAGCCCCTGCTGTGCCTGTGCCTGCGGAACAAACACCGCCCACAGCACCATCACCGCCAGCAAAGGGGAACAACGCCGGAAGAATGCCGCTGATTTCATGAGGGAGCCTCCACACACCGGCCTGCACCGGGAACAAGGGTTCATCAAACACCTGCCAGCGCGTACCTGCTGCCTTTCGACAGAAACAGGCACGCCCAAACGACAGAACTCATGCTGGCATGATAGCCAGAGCGCCTGCATGCCGATTGCTGCGCCACCGCCGGATTCAGTCGGGCTTCAAACCGGTCGGGGTGTCAGTCACGCCACCAGCTGCACACGCATCGCAGCCACATCCGCCATCCGCGAATGCAGCAAGATTTTCAGTTTTTATGCGGGCGCGGCAGGTCGCAGCCCATTTGGCCGGGGTCGCATTCCATCGAGCAACTGGCGAGCAAGACCCGGCATTGGCCGGCACCACGATCGTTGCACTGCTGCAATGCCGATTGCGCCACCTGCGCCCGGCTCATCCCTTCCGCACCGACGTGAATCGACTCGCCCCGCGCCTGCCCGACTGCCACGGCAGTGCACATATTGGCAAAACCGTACCAGCGGCTGCACTGCTGCCCGCCACCGGCTTGGCACAGCGCTCGCGCACTGGCTTCGGCCTGTTGCGGGGTGGCGTGGCTGGCCGCGGCAAAAACCTTGCTGTTGTCGGCTTCATCCATATACACCGCGCCATAGGCATCCTGGGTATTGATGACACTGATCGGCGAGCCCTGCCCGACCCAGCTTCTCATGACCACCCGGCATTCCTGTGCGACTTCCCGGCAACGATCGAGCAGCACCTGATAAGTCTCGCGTTTATCGCGGCGCAAACCGCCGAGATTAATGCGCAGCCCCCTCGACAAGCGACTGATACCGTCATCGCGCGGCTTGTCGGCAAACAATTGATAACGACCATCAGCCCCCAATCCGATGACGGCACTCATCACGAATGCTTCTTCGCTAAAACCCAGCGTGCAATCGCGAACCCTGCCACCTTGGCCGCATTGGTATACCGCCACCGCCTCGTTTTGAGCGCGTTCCAGCGCCTTTTCGCTGCCACTGCTGCCACGCACGGGATAAGTCACGCTGCTGCTCCCCCAATGGCCAGTGGAGGGGCTGAAAGCCATCGCCATATGCCTCTGATCGGCATCGGATATCTCGCCACCACCGGACTGGCAGTTGGGGTTGTAGCCATAGGAGCAAAAGCGTGGGTCATTCATGATCGCATGATGCGCCGCTTCGCGATTGACCCGCTCTTGCCCGCTCTGCGCCTGTGCCTGCGGAAGAGTCACCGCCCACAGCAGCATCGCTGCCAGCAACAGGGAACAAACACTGAAAAATGTCGCTGATTTCACGATGGTGCCTCCACACACCGGCCTGCGCCGGGGACAAAAGTTCAAACACCCGTCAGCACGTGTCCACCGCCTTTTCAACGGCAACAGACACAGCCAAGCGGCAGAGTTCATGCCGGCATGATAGCCAGAACGCCTGCCCAACGCATACCGATACCGTTTACCCACCAAGCAAGCCGGCAGCGATGTTGATCATCAAGGCCAGTACGCTGACGTTGTAGAAGAAAGCCAGAATGCAGTGCAAGGTACCCAGCCGACGCATCCGCGCCGAACCGAAGGCAACGTCAGCCGTTTGCGCCGAGGTACCGATGACGAAAGCAAAATAGACGAAATCCCAATAATCCGGGCACGGCTGCGGTTCCGGGAAAATCAGGCCGACAGGCCGCCCCTCGGCCACATCCTGATAATAAAGGTGCGCATAGTGCAGCGCGAACATGACATGGGTGAGCAGCCAGGCCAGCACGATGGTCAGGACAGCCAGCGCCGGCCGCTTCCATTGGTCGATGCCTGGCGTTGTCCCGGCCTGTGCCATTTCCAGCATGATGGCGGCAAGTGCCACCAAGGCGGCCAAAATGGTCAACAGCAAGGTGATATATGCGCCTTCATCTTCCTGCAAGGCACGCGGCCGTTGTCCTCGCCGTCCGCTCTGCCACATCAGCAGGAACACCAGCACAAGATAGCTGGTGCAGCCCACATCGAAGGCCAGCAATGCCCGCGTCACGGGCGCAAGTGGCATCGGGGAGAGCAGCCACCATGTCAGCAAGCCGAGCAAAACCCCGCCGATCAGGCGTTTGCGCCAGGCGAGAAAAGCAAAAAAAGCACGCATCGCAGCTGCGCTGGAAAGTCTTGCGGCACGTTCGCCTGGCCGGAATGGCAGTGTCAGCCGCAGATGTCGGCCGACCGGAAAAAGCCGACGCTGGCCGCTGCGGTGTCGCGTGCAAAAATGCGCACGACACCGCCACTTGCCTTACTCGGCCAACTCGTCCGCGGCGGCAACGATGTCCTCGTCCTTGGGGATGACCAGAAAGGCGGCACCGGCCAGCGGGGTGTAGGTATCGGCACCGACCACGCGGCGCATCGGTTTGCCGCCCTGCCCGGCTTCGGCCAGTGCAGTGATGACGCCCTCGCCAATCCCGGCGCTGAAGCGGCCTTCGTCCACCACCAGAATGCGCTGGCAATCATCGGCGTGCAGGGCGATGGCATCGGCATTGAGCGGCACCAGCCAGCGCAAATCCACCACGCGGCATTGCCAGCCGTGCTTGGCTTCGATGGCACGGGCGGCACGCAGGCTCATCGGCACGCCGTTGCCGAAGGTGAAAATCACGCAGTCGCGGGCGTCGGGGTTGTAAACGCGCGGCTCGCCCAGCACCAGTGCCTGATTCGGCGCCGGATAGTCGGTCTGCCACAGGCCATCACCGGCTTCGTACAGGTCTTTGGTCATGTACAGGGCGATGGGTTCCAGAAATGCGCAGACACGGCCATCGACCTTGGCCAGTGCCGCCAGCGTGCGCAGCATCATGGCCGCATCGTCGCCACGGCTCGGGCAGCCAACCACGAGGCCGGGAATGTCGCGCAGGGCGGTCACCGAGTTGTCGTTGTGGAAGTGCCCGCCAAAGCCGCGCTGATAGCCAAGGCCGGCAATGCGCACCAGCATCGGGTTCTGGTACTGGTTGTTGCTGAAGAATTGCAGGCTGCAGGCTTCGCCGCGGATTTGGTCGATGGCGTTGTGCAGATAGGCCAGATACTGGATTTCCGGCACCGGCAGCAGGCCGACGTTGGCAAAGCCCTGCGCCATGCCGAGAATCATGGTTTCATCAAGCAAAGTGTTGAACACGCGCTTGGCACCAAAGGCTTTGTGCAGCCCCTTGGTGACGGTGTACACGCCGCCTTTTTGCGCCACGTCCTCGCCGAACAGCAGGGTTTCGGGGTATTTGGCAAACAGATCGTGCAGGGCGTTGTTGATCTGGATGGCCAGATGGCGCGGGGCTTGTTTTTCCGGCAGTTTGGCTTCCCCGCCAAAGGCTTTGACACGCGCCTCGTGCGCCGGTGCGCGGGTCGCTTCGGCAGCCACCTTGTCGGCGCTGTACGGTGCCAGGGGCGCCATCACATCGCGCAGGGTTTCAAGGCGTGGACGGCGGTCGGCATCCTCGGCGGCGGCAAAGCATTTGCCGCGGATTTCCTCGTACAGGGCGAGGATTTCCAGCTTGCTCATCAACCCCGATTCCAGCGCGATGGCGGCACTGCGCAGCAGCGGGTCGGTGGCTTCCACCTGACACAGCTCCTCGATCGAGCGCCATTCGATTTCAAAATCCGTCCCCGCATGCCCCATGATGCGAGTGGTGCGCAGGTGCAGGAAGGTCGGGCGGCGAGTACGGCGGCAGTGTTCGACCGCGCGTAGCACATCGCCATAGCCGTTGGCCAAGTCCAAACCATCGGCAAAGAAGTAATCAAGATCCGGCCGGTTGCGGAAGCTCTCGGCAATCCAGCCATTCGGGGTTTTCACCGAGATGCCGATGCCGTTGTCTTCGCACACGTACAGCACCGGCGCGGGCAGCTTCTGATACGCCGTCCAGCTGGCGGCATTGAAGGCGGTTTGCGCGGTGGCGTGGTTGGCGCTGGCATCACCGAAGCTGCAAATGGCGATGCTGTCCTCAGGGATCGGCAAGGCATGTCCCAAACGCTTGGCCGCCTCGATCGCCACCGCCGTGCCCAGTGCCTTGGGCAGATGCGAGGCAATCGTGGAGGTCTGCGGCAGCACCCACAACGGCTTGCTGCCCCACACCTTGTGCCGACCGCCGCTGGCCGGGTCTTCGGCACTGGCGGCAAAGGACAGCGCCGAGTCCATGATCGGGTCCATCCCCGGCAGCTTGCGGAAGCGCTCGGCCATGAAGCCG
>JBHADJ010000070.1:0-15432 GCA_041855065.1 Lysobacter sp. | reverse complement strand
CTTTCCGAAGGCGCACCGGCCTTGCCGATCACCGGATCAGTGCCGACCAGCGTCGGACGCAGGTACAGCGAGGCCGGGGCATCGGGGATTTCCTCGGCCGCACGCGCCACCAGCTCGATGAGCGCCTGCATGTAGCTTTCGGTTTCCGGCACCGGCAGGAACAGCAGGCGGGCACTTTGCTGCATGCGGGCGATATTGGCCTGTGGCCGGAACAGCACGATGCGGCCATCGGCCTGCCGAAAGGCTTTCAAACCCTCGAAGCATTCGCTGCCATAGTGCAGGCCATGCGCCCCGGAGGGCAGGGTCAGCTCTTTCGATGACTGCCAGCGCAGCGGCTGCCAGGCACCATTCTCGTAAGACAGCACCGGCATCTGTGCATGGAAGACGCTGCCGAACACGGCGGGAACGGGACGGGACATGGGCTCTCCTTGAGCGAGTCGGTTGGCAATCCGCTCACCCTACTTCGCCCCGCCGAGGAAGGCAAGCGAGCCCGGCAGTGCCCGGGAAGGCCGCGCCATTTCCGCTGATGCGGCCGTTTTCAGCCCGATTTTCCGCTGCATTGCGAACACAGGCCGTGCACTTCCAGTATCTGTCGGGTCGGCGTGAATCCCAGCGCCTGTGCGCGTGCATCGAGTGCCCGCACGATATCGGCATCTTCCAGCTCCAGCGTGCTCTGACAAGCATCGCAAATCAGGAATGGAACCGAGTGCAGCGCCGCCTTCGGATGATGGCAGGCCAGATAGGCATTGATCGATTCGAGCTTGTGCACGAAGCCGTTTTCCATCAGGAAATCCAGTGCACGATAGATCGTCGGCGGCGCGGCAGCCCCCGGGCCATCCCCCATGCGCACCCGATCCAGAAGATCGTAGGCCTTGATCGGCTGCCCCTCTTCGGCAATCAGGCGCAATACATGGGCACGGATCGGGGTCAGCCGGATGCCGCGTTCAGTGCAGGCATGCTCGACGGCCGCAATGAAGCTCTCCACGTCATGAACATGGTGTTCGGGACTGGTACAGGACTGGTCGTGCGTTCTCATTCCGGCATGATGCGCGGCTTTTTGCCGAGGCTCAAGCGGGCACTGTCAAATGCCTGTCATACAAGCTCGATAGGATGCGCAGGCCCAATTCAGGAACCCCCAATGGCCGAGCATATTTCATCCCACTTCAACCAGGAACTTGAAGCCGTCCGCACGCAAGTCATGCAGATGGGTGGCCTGGTGGAACATCAGCTGCAGATTGTCTGTGCCGCGCTGCTCGGCAAGGAAGGCAACGATCTGAAAGTGGTCATCGAGGATGACCGCACTATCAACGATCTGGAAGTGCGCATCGACGACAATTGCCAAACCATCATCGCCCGCCGACAGCCGGCAGCCGGCGACCTGCGTTTCGTGCTGACCGTCAGCCGCATCATCGTCGATCTGGAGCGCATGGGGGATGAGCTGAAAAAAATCGCGTTGACCGCACGCGATCTGCTCGGCGAAAGCCGCATCACGATCAACCAGCTGTACGACACCCAGCGCCTTGCCCTGATGACCGTACCGATGGTGCGGCGGGCGCTGGATGCCTTTGCCCGGCTCGACGACAACGCGCTGCTGGAACTGGCCGAGGCGGATCGCCATCTGGACATCGACTACCGCAATCAGGCTCGCCTTCTGGTCAGCTACATGATGGAAGACCCCCGCCAGATCGGTGCACTGATGGAAGTGATGATGATGAACAAGGCGATCGAGCGCATTGGCGATCACGCCAAGAACATTGCCGAGCATGTGGTGTATCTGGTGCGCGGCATCGATGTGCGGCACACCCCGGTCGAGCAAATCCTTGCCGACATGACGCCCGAGCAGTGATTCGGTTTCCACCCCGCATTTTCTTTCCCTGACGCTTTCCCTCTGGAGAACTCATGAATATTCGTCTTCTCGCCACGGCGCTTGTGGCCGCCTCTGCCCTGTCTGCCTGCGGTGGCAACACCCCGGAGCAGGTCGGCAGCAACGCCAATGCGGCACAGTCCGGCATTTCCATCACCGGCGCCGGTGCCTCCTTCCCGCAGCCCATCTACGCTCAGTGGGCACACGCGTTCCAGTCTGCCACCGGCGGCCAGGTCAACTACCAGTCGATCGGTTCCTCCGGCGGCGTCAAGCAGATCACTTCCAAGACCGTGCAGTTCGGGGCTTCCGACTCGCCGCTGAAGGCCGAGGAACTCGAACAGCAAGGCCTCATCCAGTTCCCGACGGTCATCGGCGGTGTGGTGCCGGTGATCAATGTGGAAGGCATCAAGCCGGGTGAAATGAAGCTCACCGGCCCGCTGCTGGCGGAAATCTACCTGGGCCGCATCAGCAAGTGGAACGATCCCAAGCTGGCCGAACTCAATCCCGGCCTTGCCCTGCCGGATGCGCCGATCACCACCGTGTTCCGTTCCGACGGCTCGGGCACCAGCTTCATCTTCACCACCTATCTCAGCCAGGTGTCCCCGCAGTGGCAAAGCGATGTGGGCGCTGCCAACACGGTGAAATGGCCGACCGCCGCTTCCGGTGCCGCCGGCAAGGGCAATGAGGGCGTTGCCACCTACGTCAATCGCGTGCAGAACTCGATCGGCTACGTGGAATATGCCTACGCCAAGCAAAACAACATGTCGCACGTGCAAATCCAGAACAAGGCCGGCAACTTCGTGCAGCCTTCGCAGGAGACCTTTGCCGCTGCGGCCAATGTCGATTGGCAGAGCGTGCCCGGTTTCAGCCTGGTGCTGACCAATCAGGATGCCGCCAACGCCTGGCCGCTGGCCGCTGCCACCTTCATTCTGGTGCACAAGCAGGCTGACGATGTCGAGAAATCCCGTGCGGTGCTGAGCTTCTTCGACTGGGCTTACAAGAATGGCGACGAGGCCGCCATCAACCTTGATTACGTGCCGCTGCCGGCCAACGTCAAGGATCTGGTGCGTGCGGAATGGAAGAAAGTCGTGGATGCCAGCGGCAATCCGGTTCTCTGATTCCAACCTGTCCAAATCTGCAAAGCCTCCCCGTCCCCGTTACGGGGAGGCGCTTGCACATCCATCTTGCCGCTCCCCCACGCCCTGTGACCTCTCTCCCTCATGAGCACGCTTTCTGCCAGACTCAAACGCCAGCAACTGCTTGATACCCTGTTTGTCGGCACCACTCGTCTGTTTGCCTTTCTGGTATTGGCGAGCCTCGGCGGCATTCTGGTTTCTCTCGTCATCGGTGCAATGCCCAGCATCCGCCAGTTCGGGCTTGGCTTCCTGACCTCCTCGGACTGGGACACGGTGCAGGGCAACTACGGGGCACTGGCACCGATCTACGGCACGCTGGTCACCTCGGCCATCGCGCTCATCATCGCGGTACCGGTCAGCTTCGGCATCGCCCTGTTCCTGACCGAGTTGTGCCCGGCCTGGTTGCGTCGCCCGCTCGGCATCTGCGTGGAACTTCTGGCCGGGATTCCCTCGATCATCTACGGCATGTGGGGGCTGTTCGTGTTTGCCCCGGTATTTGCCAAATACATCCAGCCGCTTTTCATCAAGTATCTCGGCGACATTCCCTACATTGGCCTGCTGTTTCAGGGGGCGCCCATGGGCATCGGCCTGTTCGCTGCAGGTCTGATTCTTGCCATCATGATCATTCCCTTCATCGCCTCGGTGATGCGCGATGTGTTCGAAATCACGCCGGTGATGCTGAAGGAGTCGGCCTACGGGCTTGGCAGCACTCGCTGGGAGGTGGTCCGCTACGTGGTGCTGCCCTATACCAAGACCGGCGTGGTCGGCGGCATCATCCTCGGCCTCGGCCGCGCACTGGGCGAAACCATGGCCATCACCTTCGTGATCGGCAACACCTTCAACATCAGCCCCAGCCTGTACAACTCCGGCGTATCGATCACCTCGGCACTGGCCAACGAATTTGCCGAAGCCGTCGATCCGCTGCACCTTTCCTCGCTGCTGTATCTGGGTCTCATCCTGTTCCTCATCACGTTCGTGGTGCTGTGCATTTCCAAGCTGATGCTGCTCGGCATGCAGCGTGGTGAAGGCAGCAAACATTGATCGGTCCGGCTCCCATGCAAAAGTCTCCCAACAACCCCATTTATCTGCGCCGCCGCCTGCTCAACCGATTCAATCTCGGCATGGCCTGGCTCACCATGGCATTTGGCCTGTTCTGGCTCGGCTGGATCTTCTACACGCTGTTCTACGAGGGTTTCAGCGGTCTCGGGCTCAATACCTTCACGCTGGACACGCCACCGCATGGCGTGGAAGGCGGGCTGCGCAACGCGATTCTCGGCAGCGCAATGATCACCTTCTTCGGGCTGCTCATCGGTACACCGGTCGGCATCCTGTGCGGCATTTTCCTGGCCGAATTCGGACGGCAAAGCAAGCTGGCGGCAGCCACGCGCTTCATGAACGATATTCTGCTTTCCGCCCCCTCCATCGTCATCGGCCTGTTCATCTACGGCCTGGTGGTGGTTCCGCAAAAGCACTTTTCCGGCTGGGCAGGCGCGCTGGCGCTATCGCTGCTGGTCATCCCGGTCGTGGTGCGCACCACCGAAAACATGCTGCGACTGGTGCCCGACTCGTTGCGCGAGGCTGCCTACGCGCTGGGCACGCCCAAATGGAAGCTGGTCAACATGGTCACCCTGCGCGCTGCCAAAGCCGGTGTGCTGACCGGTGTTCTGCTCGCCTTTGCCCGCATCTCGGGGGAAACCGCACCGTTGCTGTTCACGGCGCTCAACAACCAATTCTTCAGCACCAACATGGGACAGCCGATTGCCAATCTGCCCAATGTGATCTACCAATTCGCGATGTCACCTTACGACGACTGGCACGCACTGGCCTGGGCGGCTGCGCTGCTCATCGCCCTGACCGTTCTGGCCGCCAACATCGCCGCACGCGCCCTCGCCCGCAAGCAACACTGAATGCGCGCAACCCTCATTCAAGGACATCCCATGCAAGCCAAAATCAGCGTCCGCAACTTCCATTTCTACTATGGCGCGTTCCATGCGTTGAAAAACATCAATCTCGATATTCCAAGCCATCAGGTAACGGCCTTCATCGGCCCCTCGGGCTGCGGCAAATCCACCCTGCTGCGCACCTTCAACCGCATGTATGACCTGTATCCGGACATGCGTGCCGAAGGCGAACTGCTGCTGGATGGCCGTAATATTCTCGACAAGGGCGTGGACCTCAATCTCCTGCGCGCCAAGGTGGGCATGGTGTTCCAGAAGCCCACGCCGTTCCCGATGTCGATCTACGACAACGTGGCCTTCGGCGTGAAGCTCTACGAGCGCCTCAGCAAGAGCGATATGGATGACCGGGTGGAGTGGGCGCTCAAGAAGGCGGCGCTGTGGGGTGAAGTGAAGGACAAATTGAAGAAATCCGGCAATTCGCTCTCCGGCGGCCAGCAGCAACGCCTGTGCATCGCCCGCGCGGTGGCCTGCAAGCCCGAAGTGCTGCTGCTGGACGAGCCGACCTCGGCGCTCGACCCGATCTCCACCGCTCATATCGAGGAGCTGGTCAGCGAGCTGAAGAACGATTACACCATCGCCATTGTCACCCACAACATGCAGCAGGCTGCCCGCGTTTCGGACGTGACCGCCTACATGTACCTGGGCGAGCTGATCGAAGTGGGCGAAACCAAGCAGATCTTCACAAAACCCACCCGCCGCGAAACCGAAGACTACATCACCGGCAAATTCGGCTGATTCCCGGAGGCTTTCTATGCCCAATGCCCATGTCCTCGTGGTCGAAGACGAGCACGCCATCGCCACCTTGCTGCGCTTCACGCTGGAAAGTGCCGGCTTCGACGTGACCTGCACCGAAAGCGTGGCCGAAGCCCGCCCGCATCTGAATGCCCAACTGCCGGATGTGGTACTGCTGGACTGGATGTTGCCGGGCACCTCCGGCGTCCAGTTCGCACGCCAGTTGCGCGAGGAGCCACGCACCCGCGAGTTGCCCATCATCTTGCTGACGGCACGCGGCGAAGATGATGACAAGGAGCATGGCCTCAACATCGGCGCCGATGACTACATCACCAAGCCGTTTTCCCCGCGCGAGCTGGTGGCGCGCATCAATGCCCTGTTGCGCCGCCGTGCACCGCAGAAGACCGATCTGCAAATCCGGCTTGGTCATCTATTGCTCGACCCCGGTGAGCAACGCGTCAGCAGCGACGACAAAATCCTGAGCCTTGGTCCGACCGAATTCAAGCTGCTGCACTTTTTCATGACCCATCCGGAGCGGGTCTACAGCCGCAGCCAACTGCTCGACAAGGTGTGGGGCGACCATGTATTCGTCGAAGAGCGTACCGTGGATGTGCATATCCGTCGCCTGCGTCTGGCGCTGGCTCCCGGTGACTGCGAAGGCTATGTGCAAACCGTGCGCGGCGTAGGCTATCGTTTCTCCACCCGAACCGCCGCTTGAGCCCATCTGCATGAGCCACAACCAACTTCTTGCGCTTGTCATCGCGCTGGCTCTTGCAAGTTTTGTGCTTTTTGCCATGGTGGTCTGGCACACCGTTCACCTCAATCGACTGCGCAACTGGCTCAAAAACCCGCGCCCGCAATTGATGCCGGAAGGTTACGGTCGCTGGCAATTCGTCTTCGATACGCTCCTGCGTCGCGAGAAAAGCCGCAAAAAACGCAAGAAAAAGCTTCGTGCGGCCCTGCACCGCTTCAACCTGGCCGCCAACGCCGTTCCCAATGGCGTCATCGTGCTGGACAAGGACGGACGCATGGAGTGGATGAATCCACCGGCCAGTGAGCATCTTGGCTTGAGCGATAAGGATCGGGGCGGCATCCTGGTCAATCTGCTGCGCATGCCGGACTTCCACCGCTTCATGCAGCAACCGCTCGCTCACAGCGAACCCATGAAAATCACCCTCCCCGGCAGCATCGGCACCTTGCCACGTACCCTGCTGCTGACTCGCACCGCCTTCGACAAAGATGCGCAATTGTTGACCAGCCAGGACATCAGCACCATCGAGCAGTTGGAAATCACCCGCACTGCCTTTGTCGCCAACGTCTCGCACGAGCTGCGCACCCCTCTGACGGTCATCAACGGCTTTCTGGAAGCCTTTTCAGCACAACCTGATCTGCCCGTCGAACAACAGCAGGCATTCATCGCCCTGATGCAGCAGGAAGGCAGCCGCATGCAAAGCCTGTTGGCCGACCTGTTGACGCTTTCCCGGCTGGAATCCCGCTCCAGCGATACCAGCCCGCCACCGCGCATCGATCTTTCCGCGCTTTGCCAGCAAATCGCCGAAGCCTGTCAACGTCTATCGCAAGGCCGTCATTCCCTGGAAATCGACATCGAGGATGGCATCCACATGCAAGGTCTTGAACAAGACATGTATGCCGCCCTCAGCAATATCGCCTTCAATGCCGTGCGCTATACCCAGCCCGGTGGCCGAATCCGTATCGAACTGCATCGCACAAACGCGCGGCAGGCGACGTTTTCCGTCAGCGACACCGGCCCCGGCATCGCTGCCGAGCATCTGCCGCGCCTGACTGAACGCTTCTACCGTGTGGATCCGGCACGCTCGCGGCAGAGCGGCGGCACCGGGCTCGGCCTTGCCATCACCAAGCATGCACTTGCCCGGCACGGCACCACGCTCGATATCGAAAGCACTCCCGGCAAAGGCAGCCTCTTCAGCACTCGCCTGCCGGTGACGGAACACTCCTGACACGCGCCGCAGGCACCCCCGCACACAAGCCCCATGCCAGCCGGTCGGCACTGCCCGACACCAGCAATGGCAGTGTGCCTGCCTTATCGGGGCGCAAAATCCTCCGGCAACAAACGAATGCTGGCAGGATCGCCATTTTCCAATGCCCGGATAACGGCATTTTGTTCGGCCTGCTCGATCCGGTTGCGAATATCGCGCCCGGCAAGCCCGGGATATTGCTCGACAAGCCAGGCGGCCGTTTCAACGATCTCGAAGCCCAACGGCTTGTCACGCAACATCACCTGCCACAGGCGCTGCGCTTCTTCATCCGTCGGCAACGGCACCTCGATCTGTTTGGGCAGCCGGGACAATATCGCCGGATCAATCCGATCCATGCGATTGGTTGCCGCCAATACGAACACATGCCCCGGGCTGGCACGCACACCCTCCATTTCCTGCAAAAGCTGGCCAAGGATTTCCCGTTCGAAACTGTCGCCCCCCTCATCACGCATCCCGGCGATGCTGTCGATTTCGTCAAGAAACAACAGCGTCGGCGCATTTTCGCGGGCCCGCGCGAACAATTCGCGCACTTTTTGCCCGCTCTGTCCAACAAAGCCTTGCTTCAGCTCGGCAGTAGTCGCGGCGATGAAGTGCAAACCGGTTTCGTTCGCAAGCGTCCGGGCAATCTGGGTTTTACCGGTACCTGGCGGGCCATACAACAGAAGACCACGCGGAATGGAAACGCCTCGCGCCTGAAACTCGCCGGCATGTTTGAGCATGCCGGCCACGGCTTTCAGCTCCCTCAACGTTTGCTCGGACAACACCAGCGTGTCCCAGCTTGCCTCCTTGCCGACTACGGTAGAGCCATTGCTGCGCAACTGGCCGCAGATCGCCTCAAGCAACGCGTCATCAAGCACACTGCCCTGGTCGATCTCACGAGCAATGCGTTTGGCAATGACGGTCAAATCGCGTCCGGAAAATCCTTCGCTGAGCGGCACCGCACTCTCGGGCAGCGGCGTGTGGATACCGAGCACATCAAGCGCATTGCGCAGAATCGCCATACGCGCCCGGCCATCAGGCAAGCCGATATGCAGTTGCTCGTCAAAACGCGACTTCACCGCCGGGTCAAGCAACTCCTGGCGATTGCTTGCCCCGACCACCAAAACGCTGCTTTGTTTGCCAAAACCATCCCAGCGGGCAATGAAGGCATTGACGATATCGGCACTGAAATTGTCGGTATTGACTGCCCCCCGCCGCGAAAACACGCCTTCACATTCGTCCACGAAAATCACCGCACGTGGCTTGGCCAGCGCCTTGTCCCACAGCTGCTTGACACGCTCACCGCTCTCACCGATGTACTGCGATTTCAAATCCGGCAATGACAACGGAAAGAACGCACAGTCCATGCTTTCGGCCAGCGCCCTGGCAATCAGGGTTTTGCCAGTGCCGGGCGGGCCATACAGCAAAAGACCGCGGGGCGCGCTCGGTTTGCCCTGGACAAAGTCCTGCCCCATTTGTATCAAGCGCTGTTTGAGGCCATCTTCCAGCACCACGCCCTGCCATGCCTGCTCTGGCTCCTTGGCCGGCCGGTTGCTTTTGAGCTTTCCGGCCTGCTCGGCCTGCCTGCCCATCTCCCCCATGCGCATGAAGTGGCTGGCATATTGGTCGAATTCCATCGCCAATTGCCGGAGCGATTCGGGCAAGGGTGCAAAAACATTCCGTTGATACAACTGCCTTGTCCAGGCCAGCACCGACAGCCTGCCCTCGACTCGCAGCGGAATTTGTGCAAGTCCATCGTTCCCGCGGATGACACCCACCACGATGTCGCCCTCCTCCAGATCCCGCCCAAGCCGCCAATCAGCGAGGTCGAAACCGCTGATGGAACCGGCCGCCACCGCATAGACGTAAATGCCGAAAGTCACGTTTTCCTTCTCGCCGATTCGCTCAAGCCGCATCAGAATGAAACGGCATTTGAACAGCCAGAGCTTGGGAAAAATCACCCATTCAAGCAAAACCAGCGCCACTGCTGCGACAGGTACAAACAGGCTGATGGCAAACACCGAGGACACTTCCCCCAAAACGATGGCACAACCGCTGACAGCCAACCAGCCAATCAGCACTGCCCCGAGCATGCTGCGCTTGGACAAGGTCATCGACACCTCCTGCGAGGTCTCCATGTGGCTTTTCATCGGCTTCAGCAACTTCCACAGACGCCGATTGCCGAAATGCGCCTTCAGTTGCGCATGAATCCGGCGCGAAAACGCCTGCATTTCGGCTGCATCAGCCTGCCAATCGTTTTGCGGGTGCATGACTTACTCACATGTTTGCGACATTCCCGTTTTGTCTCGCATTTCAGGCTTTTGCCGCCTCCGGGCTGACTTTTTCGATGCTGTGACGCAGTTCGCGCCCCAGAATGACACGGGCATCGCGTGCCCATTGGTTCAAACGTTCGTCAAAAACCAGTTTGGCATTTTCGTCCGTCCACACCAGACGCATTTCACGCAACTCCTGGATGAAGCCGCGGAACAGCGACTTGTCGAAGAACTCCGGTGCCGTTTGCGCATACAGCAGGGACAGACGTTGCGCCGCAAGCTGGCACAGGGTTTCCAGCTCGCCGGCGCTGAGCGTGCCCGAGCCGTTTTTCGCCAGCACGCTGATGGCGATGTAGTAGCGCTCGAATGCCTGCTGCAGCGGATGACCAATGCCGCGCAGCCGGAATACTTCGTCGCTATGCCCGCTGTTGCGCACCAGATATTCCCCTTCCTCTCCAGCCACCTCCAGCAAGCCTTCGCGAACGAACACGTCGGCCGTCAGCGAGATGCGCTCGGCAAAACCTTCCGGCGTCCATGGCAGGAACAACTCGGCCTGCAGGAAGGGGTACACGTTCTGCCCCAGCTGCATCAATGCCTGCCGGCTCATGCGCCGATTCTGCTGGAAACATACGGCAATCCATGCCGCCGAAGTGAACAGGTGTAAGACGTTGTTGCGGAAATAGCTGAGCAACACGGCATTCTCGGCATCGACTTCCAGCACATCGCCAAGCGGATGGCGGATGCGCTTGAGCACGCTGATTTCCTCGCCCAGCGCCACCACTTCCTCCGGGCTGCGTGGCGTGACCGTCACCCAGTCCGAATAGGGCACTTCCTGCAACAGCCGCTTTGACAGCGCGATCTGTGCCAGCAAATCAGCCTCGCCCATGGCATTCTTCGGCGTGGAAAGCAAAGCCAGCGCCAGCAAGTTGATTGGATTGACATCCGCCGCACGGTTGATGTTGATCTGGATTTGCTCGGCCAGGCTGTCGATGGTGTTGGAAAACCACAGCGGCTTTTCATCCTCGCCAATCGGCTGGCCATCCCAACCTTCGGCTTTTTCGCTCAGCACCTGTCCCAACCGGATCGGCTCACCGAAATTCACCACTACCCGGCCATAGTTGCTGCGCAGAACCCGCGGCAAACTGCTCAGAAGCTGCCAAATTGACTCCTTTTCCTTCGGCTTGCCGGACAGTTCATCCAGATAGCTGCGCCCTTCCATCAGCTTTTCGTAGCCGATGTAGACCGGCTGGAACAGTACCGGGCGGCTCGGCTGGCGCAGATAGGCACGCACGGTCATTGCCAGCGTGCCGCCCTTGGGCTGCAACAGCCGCCCCGTGCGCGAGCGCCCGCCCTCAATGAAGTACTCGATGGAATAGCCGCCGGAAACCAGCAGCGCCATGTATTCACGGAACACCGCCGTGTACAGCGCATTGCCGCGGAAGCTGCGCCTTGCAAAAAACGCACCGCCCTTGCGCAGCAGGGTGCCGACCACCGGCAAGTTGAGATTGATGCCGGCAAAGATGTGCGGCGGCACGATACCCTGCGTGTACAGCATGTAGGACAGCAGCAGATAGTCCATGTGGCTGCGGTGGCTCGGCACATAGATGATTTCGTGTCCGGGCGCCGCCGCCTTGAAGGCATCCAGATGGTGCACCCGCACCCCGCGATAGATGCGATTCCAGACCGGCGTTAGCAAAAAGCTCGCCGAGCGCACCACCGGATGCGAATAGTCGGCCGCGATTTCCCAGGCATAGGCATGCGCCTTCTTCCATGCCTCGCGCGTCTTGCCACCGTCACGACGTGCCTGATCGGCAATCGCCTGCTTGACCGAATCGGCCGCCAGCACGCGGTCGATCAGCATCCGGCGGGTAGACAGATCCGGACCGATGACGGCACTGCGAATGCGGCGGAAGTGCGTGCGCAGGATGCGCGAGAGCTTGCGCACGGTACGCTCGGGCGGCAGACCTTCGGCCACGATGTCGCGCAACGCCACCGGCGATGAGAAACGCACCAGCGTGCCACGCCCGTTGAGCAAGATGGACAGCAAACGCCGGAAGCGTCCCACCAGCACCCAGTTTTCCGAAAACAGCACCGAGAACCAGCCGCTCTGCCGATCCGGTGCGCGCCCGACGAAAATCGATACCGGCACCAGCTGCACATCCAGCGTCGGATCGTCGCTGTGCGCCTGCAACAGGCGTGCCAGCGAACCGGAATGGGTCTTGTGCTCGGCGCCCGGGGTCAGCCCGAGTGCACTGCCGTGTCGGCGCGAAAGCGCCACATAGGCGCGTTTGCGCCCGAGCAGATCGCCTTCCAGTGGCGTCAGTGGCGAAGGCAGCCCGGCTTCGCGGCAGGCGCGTTCGAGAATCAGCGCATTGCTGATACCGTAGTCTTCCAGCACATAGCAAATCGGACGCTCGTCCGCGTGCTCGACCGGACGCTCCGGCTCAAGACGAAGCTCGATCCACGGCTCCAGCAATTTGCCCAGGATACGCGCCCACAGCGGACGGGCAGCAGGCTTGCGCACCATACCTTTGACAGACTTGGCAGCATCGTTTTGGACAGTGGTTCCATCGGCTGCCGACGGGGCAGGCTCATGAGAAGGCGAATTCGACATAGATGCAGATTATCACTCAGCCACTGCCGGCTTTTGTGCCTGTCCGGTCGGCACCGCATTGGCTGCATCCGCCGCTGCCCCGCCGTCCCCCGTCGTTTCCTCCGTCAAACGCGCCAACGACGAATCACGAGCCGCGTCCAGATAATCGAGCAGATACCAGCGTCCAGCCACCTGCTGCGTCTGGATCACGGTGACGATTTCCCGCCCGGCCAATTGATAGCGCACCTGCACATCCGCCTTGTCGCCTGCCTGGCTCACCACCTCCGCACGCACGCTGGCCAGCGCCGCATCAATCCCGAGCCCATACAGCGCCAGGACTTGCTTGATGGCGATGTAGAGCGGCACCAGTGCATCCAGACTTTCGCGCATGCCAAGACGACTGAAATCCTCGTCACTGCGAACGCCGCTCTGTTCGGCCGCATTCACCAGCAGATGAATGGTCTGCCGCCCCCGTTCACGCTCGCCCAGCGGCGCGGTGCGCGCCCAGCTCGACACCACGTCCACCACCTGTACATAGTGCTGCCGATCCTGCAGGCTGTAATCGCCATCACGGCGCAGATACTCCTTGCCGAACAGGCCCATTGCATGGGCCGCCTCCTGCAGCGCCGGGGTTTGCCCCGCCAATTGCCGCTCAAAAGCACTCTGCAAGGCCTGCTCGGCCAATGGCCGGTTCAATGTCTCCAGCAACTTGGGGATGTTGTCATCCAGTGGCAGCTCAGTCAGCGGCCAGCGACTGTGTCCGGCGCGCCATGCCTCATCCACCTGCCGATGCAGATCCGGTGGCAAGGCCACATCCACCACCTGCGCCAACTCGTTGCGGCGCAAATGCGCCAGAAGATCGGTCACGGCTGCCTGCGGAGTCGGGCTGCCCGGCAGAGCACGCACATCGGCCGAGCTGCGCTCGGTATCGGCAGCACAGCACGCGGCCAACATGCCGGCCAGCAGCGTCGATATCAGCCATTGCAGGCAATCGCGTCTATGCATTCTGAATTACTCCATCCCGTCGCCTTTCATCATGGCCGCAATATGTCGGCGATGGCATGACGACCCGCCGGGCGCGTGGCCAGCCAGCGCGCGGCATGCAGCGCACCGCGGGCAAAGATATCGCGATTGACTGCCCGATGGACAAGCTCGATGCGCTCACCGAAGCCGGCAAATTGCACGCAGTGCTCGCCAACGATGTCGCCGGCGCGGATGGCAGCATAATGCGGCAGCGCGCCACCGGCCGCCTCGACCGCTTTACCCAAGGTCAGCGCCGTGCCGCTTGGCGCATCCAGCTTGCGGGCATGGTGCATTTCGATGATGTCGCAATCCCAGCCGGGCACGGCCCTGGCCGCTTCGGCAACCAATTGATGCAACAAGGCCACACCCAGGCTGAAATTGCTCGCCCAGAGCACAGGAATCTCGCGCCCTGCCGCATCCAGCGCCTGCATCGCCGTCGCTGCCAGTCCGGTCGTGCCGGAAACCAGCGCTCGCCCGCGCGCAAGCGCCAATGCCAAGGCCGCATCAAAGGCTTCCGGCAAACTGAAGTCAACCAGTACGTCGAACTCCGGCACCTCGGCCAATGCTTCGGAAGGGAAAAACGGTACCGAACCCAGCAGCGACTGCGTCGGCGGGCGACGTGCCACGGCGGCCACCACCTGCATGCCGGCCTCATCGCCAGCCAAGCGCAATAGTGCCTGCCCCATCCGGCCGGTGGCACCGTGGATCAACAGCCGCAACGGAGAATTCTTCGCGTCCATCCCAGCTCCGGAAATGCTCATGTGCCTGCCGCATGCCGCCACAGGGCATTGCGCAGGGGTGAGATGCGCCCGGCCAGCCCCAGCAGATGCCCGCGCAGCAATGTCGGCAACAGCCGGTCGTTGGAGTACAGCCGGTTGATGGCCTCAAACGCATGGGCAGACAGCACGTTGTCGCTGCGTCGCTGCCGAGCCCAGCGCTTCAGACGATGCTCGCTTGCAAAATCCCCGCCACGCGCCCTGGCATCCTGCACACTGCTGGCCAGCGCCGCCACGTCACGCAATCCCAGGTTG
Organism: Lysobacter sp.; assembly: GCA_041855065.1. Classification (GTDB taxonomy): domain Bacteria; phylum Pseudomonadota; class Gammaproteobacteria; order Xanthomonadales; family Xanthomonadaceae; genus Solilutibacter. The sequence continues at coordinate 825 of JBHADJ010000070.1, read as the reverse complement.
ACGCCTTGCCCGGCCAGCGGATGCACCGCGTGGGCGGCATCACCCAGCAGCAGCAACCGTCCCTGATGCTGGGTTGCGGCAAGCTGCCGGCGCAACGGAAAACTTGCCCGCGCCGAGACCAATCGCACTGCGCCAAGCCGTCCCGCCAACGCCTGCTCAAGCTCGCGCTCGAATGCCGGGGACTCGATTGCCGTCAATCGTTCGGCTTCGGCATCGGGCAGGCTCCAGACGATCGAGCAGCGATGGCCATCATCCGTTGGCAGAAACGCCAGCGGCCCGGTCGGCAGGAATCGCTGCCAAGCGGTCTGCTGGTGCGGTTCTTCAGTCTCGACATATGCCACCAGTCCACGCTGGGCATAGTCATGGGCGGATACGGCAATGCCGGCGAGCGTGCGCAATGCCGAGTTCGCCCCGTCAACAGCCAGCACCAGGCGAGCACTCAGGCTCTCACCATCGTCCAGTTGCAGTCGTGCTGGCTCTGTCCCGGCCTGCAGGGCCACCACTTTGGCCGGCTGTCGGCACTCCACGCCGGCACGTTCGGCCGCCTGCCAGAGCTGTTCGGCGAGCAACGCGTTTTCCACGATCCAGCCCAACTCACGACGCGCCAACGGATCGGCATCGAAATGCAGTGCATCACCGCCTGCCGCATCCCAAACCCGCATCTGCCGATATGGTTGCGCTCGGCGGGCACGGATAGCTGGCCACACGCCCAGCCGCTCCAGCAGGGCCACGTTGTCCGGTGCAATGGCGTACACACGCAAGTCCGGTGTATCCGCCTGCCACTGCGGCACGCGCTGCGCCTCAAGCAGCGTCACTTCAAGCCCG
>JBHADJ010000069.1:0-15377 GCA_041855065.1 Lysobacter sp. | reverse complement strand
CCCGGTGGAAATCCTCGGTGCCGAAGGGTTTGCCCGCGAAGCGGCCGAGGCCGGGGTGGATGGCGTGCTGCTGGTGGATTTGCCGCCGGAAGAGGCCGCACCGCTGCAAGCGGCCTTCAAGCCGCACGGCATCGCCTTGATCTGGCTGGCTTCACCCACCACCGATGCCGAGCGTCTTGCCCATATCCACGCGCAGGCCGAAGGCTATCTGTACTACGTCAGCTATGCCGGGGTGACCGGTGCCAACCATCTGCGCACCGAGGATGCCGCCCAGCGCCTTGCCGAGATCCGCCGCGACTGCCCGGTGCCGGTGGTGGCCGGCTTCGGCATCAAGGATGCGCAAAGCGCCGCAGCGATGGCGCGCCATGCCGATGGCGTCGTGGTCGGCAGCGCACTGGTCGCGGCACTTGCCGATGCGGCCAATGCCGAAGCGGCCGCCAGCGTCGCCCGCAGCTTCCTTGCGCCCCTGCGTCAGGCGCTGGACTGAGATCGGGACGAAATCCCGGCGGGCACCACCACCCTCGGGGCCTCGTTCCAGCATCGCCAGCAGGCGCGAGGTTGCCGTTTGACAATGTCATGTGAGCAGGGATTGGCCTGCAGGACAGAATATGCCGCCCCGGACGGGGCGGCATCGGTGCCAAGCCTCAGCCCAGTCGCGTGTAGTGCCAACTTTGTGGCCGGCCATCCCGATAGGGCATGACGCCATGGAAAATCCGCGGATCACCATCGAACACCAGTGGCAGGAAGTGACGATCCCCTTCCCACATGGGTAGCTCGTGCAGCTTTTCCAGTGCCACCCAGGCGAGTTCTCCTTCGGGATTTTCCCGGCAAGGCTCACCCTCGAAGGCGGTCACCAGAAAGACAAAGCCGAGCCAGTCTTCCCCATTCTTGCCGAATCCGGGCCAACTGATGGTGCCGCGCAGGGTCAGTGCGGTGCATTCGATGCCGGCTTCTTCGCGGATTTCTCGCAGCATCCCGGCCATGACATCTTCGTGGGCTTCGAGCTTGCCACCCAGGCCGTTGTACTTGCCCAGATGCTCATCATCGGCACGCGCATTGCGATGGATCATCAGAACCTTTTTTCCATCAGGCGACAGAATGTAGGCGAGGGTACCGATGATCGGACGATACGGCATGACGCGGCTCATGGGTTGCGAGCCTGCAGAACGGCTTCGAAATGACGGCCATCGGCGAGAGTGAAGCGAATCGGGATGCTCTCACCGGCAGCAATGCTGCGCGTTGGATGCATCAGCATCAAATGCAGCCCACCCGGAGCGAGCAGGGCTTCACCGCCATTGGCACCGAGTTCCAGCCGGGGAATCTGCCGCATCTTGCTGACGCCATTTTCGAGGGTGGTTTCATGGAGCTCCACATGGGCATAGGCCGCGCTTTCGGCTGCCGTGATGGATTGCCCCGTTGCACAGGGATTCTTGATGTGACCAAACCCGCCGTGCATCGGACTGTCCCCGGGCAGCAGGCGAAGCCAGCCATCGTTCAATACCGGCACGCAGTTGGCATCGGCTGCCGCTGGGGCGGCCGGGGGCTGGCTCGTGGTGGTGGTTGCAGGCGGATCTTCGCTGGCCGTGCAGGCTGTGACGAGAAGGAGTACGGCGGAAAGTGTGGAGAGTCGGATTTTCACGAGGCAGGTGTCCAGGGTTTGGCGAGCAGAAGGCGAACTGCCCGGATCGCGGGAAGTGCACGCAGTTTGGGTGCCAGGGATTGGTCGACGCGCAGGCTGTGGGCCCCTTCGAATTCTAGCCAGCCGCTGCAGCCCTCGCACAACAGCTCAATGCGCCAGGGCGTGGTGCCGGGGCGGTGCTCGCCCAGCAGGGACTCCAGGGCTTGCCGGGCATTGTCCAGCTGCATGTCCAACTGTGCTTCCAGTCGCAATGTATTGTGCGTGCAGACCGCATCGAAATCCCAGCAGCGCCGGGCACGCAGGCTGAAACCGCCGGAAAACTCGTCCTCGCGCAGGCCGCCTTCCACCACCAGAATGCGGTCGCGGCTGAGCAGCGGGGCGTATTCGGTGAAGGTTTCGGCAAAGAATGCGCATTCGATGCGGCCCCGGCCATCTTCCAGCGTGACGAAGGCCTGAGATTCGCCCTTGCGACGCTGGGCGGTGACTTGCCCGGCGAGAATCACGGTTTTCTCCGCGCGCCAGCCGCCTTTTTTGTCGTCCGGGCGCTCGTTCCAGATTTTTTCCAGCTGGCCAAGATCAAAGCCGACCAGTCCCAGCAGGTCTTCCCGGTACGGGTCCATCGGGTGGCCGGAGAGGTACAGGCCGAGGGTTTCGCGCTCGTGCTTGAGTTTTTCCGCCAGCGGCCAGTCGTGAGTGGTGGGCAGATGGATTTCCAGCGCCGGGGCGGGCGATTCCAGCGCTCCGAACAGCGAAACCTGGCCGGCTTCGCGCTCGCGGGCAAGCTGATCGGTGGCGCGCATCGCTTCGGGCACTTGCAGCAGCAGGCTGGGGCGGTTCGGGCCGAGGCCATCGAGGGTGCCGGCATGGATCAGCGATTCGAGCACGCGGCGGTTGAGTTTGGCCGAGGCGGTGCGGCGGCAGAAATCGAGCAGGTCGGTGAAGGCGCCGCCTTCGTTGCGGGCAGCGACAATCGCTTCGCAAACGCCGCGCCCGACGCCTTTCACCGCCCCCAACCCATAGCGCAGGGTGTCTTCGGCCACCGCCTCGAACATGTAGGCCGAGGCGTTGACATCCGGCGGTAGCACTTCAAGCCCCATGGCGCGTGCTTCGTCGAGAAAGCCGACCACCTTGTCGGTATTGTCCATGTCGCTGGAGAGCACCGCGGCCATGAACTCGGCCGGGTAGTGCGCCTTTAGCCAGGCGGTCTGGTAGCTCACCAGCGCGTAGGCGGCGGCGTGCGATTTGTTGAAGCCGTAACCGGCGAACTTTTCCAGAAGGTCGAAGATCGGCCCGGAAATGCGCGGCTCGATACCGTGGGTGGCTTCGGCGCCGGCCTCGAATTTGGCGCGCTCCTTGGCCATTTCCTCGACTTTTTTCTTGCCCATGGCGCGGCGCAAGAGATCGGCACCGCCCAGCGAGTAGCCGGCCAGAATCTGCGCGGTCTGCATCACCTGTTCCTGGTACACCACCACGCCGTAGGTGGGCGAGAGCACTGGTTCCAGCAGGGGATGCGGATACACCACCTCGGCACGGCCATGCTTGCGGTCGATGAAGTCCGGGATGAGATCCATCGGCCCCGGCCGGTACAGCGACACGAGTGCGATCAAATCCTCGAAGCGGTCGGGCATCGCCTTCTTCAGAAGATCGCGCATGCCGCGCGATTCGAACTGGAAGACCGCCACCGTATCGCCCCGTGCGAACAAGTCGTAAGTGGCCTTGTCATCGAGCGGGATGGCGGCGATGTCCAGTGCGGGAGTGTCGGGGACATGGGCTTCCGACCTCTGGCCTCGGCTGTTCACCGCCTTCACCGCCCAGTCGATGATGGTGAGGGTGCGCAGGCCGAGGAAGTCGAACTTGACAAGACCAATGGCTTCCACATCGTCCTTGTCGAATTGGGTGACCGGGTTCTTGCCGCGGTTGCCCTCGTCATGTTCGGCAAACAGCGGGCAGAACTCGGCCAGGGGCTTGGGCGCGATCACCACGCCGCCGGCGTGTTTGCCGGCGTTGCGGGTGAGGTCTTCCAGTTGCAGGGCAAGATCGAGCAGCTCGCGCACTTCCTCGTCGTCGCGATAGCGCGCGATTAGTTCGTCGCTGCGCCAGGCATCGTCTTTCTGCGATTTTTCCGTGCGTCCGAGCGCATCCTCAAGGCCGATGCCGAGGGTCATCGGAATCAGCTTGGCAACCCCGTCCACCAGACCGTACGGATGACCGAGCACGCGACCGGCATCGCGCACCACTGCCTTGGCCGCCATGGTGCCGTAGGTGATGATCTGGCTGACCCGCTCGCGGCCATACTTGCGTGCCACGTAGTCGATGACTTCATCGCGCCGATCCATGCAGAAGTCGATGTCGAAGTCGGGCATCGACACGCGCTCGGGGTTCAGAAAGCGCTCGAACAGAAGGTCATACGGCAGCGGATCCAGATCGGTGATGCCCAGTGCCCAGGCCACCAGCGAGCCGGCACCGGAACCGCGTCCGGGCCCCACCGGAATGCCGTGTGCTTTGCCCCAGTTGATGAAGTCGGCCACGATCAGGAAGTAACCGGGGAAGCCCATGCGCACGATCACGTCCAGCTCGCGGTCAAGGCGTTCGAGGTAGTCCTCGCGGCGCTTGCCTGCGGCCAGCGGCTGCTTTTCGAGGCGGGCGGCAAGCCCGGCATGGGCCTCCTGGCGAATCCAGCTCTCCAGCGTGTGCTCACTGGGCACCGGGAAGTCCGGCAGGTAATAGGTGCCAAGGCTCAGCGTCAGGTTGCAGCGTTCGGCCAGACGCAGGCTGTTGTCGATGGCATCGGGCACATCGGCAAACAATTCGGCCATTTCCTCGGCGGACTTGAGGTATTGCGCGGCGCTGTAATCGCGCGGGCGTTTGGGGTCATCCAGCACTCGCCCCGAGGCGATGCACACCCGCGCCTCGTGTGCCTCGAAACCGCTTTCGTCAAGAAAGCGCACCTGATTGCTCGCCACCACCGGGATGCCGAGATCGGCCGAGGCCGAAAGCGCGAAATGGTTGAAGCTGTCCTCGTCGGCATGGCCGACCCGGCTGATGGCAAGGCAAAGCCGCTCGCCGAACAGCCCCTGCAAATCACGCAGTGCGGCGCTGGCATGGTCACTACGGTTTTGCGCAAGCAAAAGGCCTGCCTGCGATGCTTGTCCGGCGATGGCGATCAGCCCGCTCAAATCCTCCTGCCCGAGCCACGCCGGCGCCAGCGCCACACCCTCCTGCCGATGGCCCTCCATCCAGGCACGCGAAATCAGCCGAGAAAGCGCCCGGTAACCGGCATCATTGCGGCACAGCAGGGTCAGCCAGCCGAGCGGCTCGCCGGGCAGGGCGATGGCCACGTCCGCCCCGGCAATCGGCTTGATGCCGGCAGCTTCGGCAGCCTTGAAGAAGCGCACCAGCGCGAACATGTTGTTGCGATCGGTCAGCGCCAGCGCCGGAATGCCGCGTTTGGCCGCGGCAGCGACCAGTTCCTTGATGCGGATGGTGGAGTCGGCCAGCGAATACTCGCTGTGCAATTGCAGATGGGCGAAGCGTCGGGACATGCGCGGTGCAGCAGGCGGGAAGCGGGCAGGTTAGGGGGCATTGGCCGCCCGGACAAGGCTTGACAGCAGAAAAAGCTTGTCCCGACAAAGAGCGACTCGTCTGAGTCGCTCTTTGTCGGGACAAAGTTTGTCGGGAGGTGGGCAAGTGTCTCAATAACGCCAAGCGCGGCCATTCTGTATGCGTACGCGGCTGCCTTCCTCGATGCCATCGAGGCTGTTTTGCGTCACCGTGGTTTCTTGCCCGTTGTCCATGCGGATGTACAGGTTGTATTGATTGGCAAGTCGATTCTGAATGGCTTGCCCGGCGGCGGCACCACCGGCAGCGCCAGCGATGGTGGCGGCATTGCGGCGTCCTTCGCTGTCGGTTTGATGGCGTGCGATTTCACGGGCGGCCACGGCACCGACGATTCCGCCGACCACGGCACCGGTTGCTGCCGGGACTGCGGTCTGGCCATGCAGGACTTCAATCCGGCGAACCGTGCCGCAGTCGAAACATTGCTGCGGACTGTTGCCGTAGCCATTTCCATAACTGCCACCATAAGCACCCGATTGGCCGCTGTAGCCGGTGTTGGGCATGCTGGCGCAGGCGCTCAGGGCAAACAGGGAAAGCGTGCCGATAACTGCAAGCGAGCGAGGCATCATGGGAATCTCCAAAGCAGGGGGAAGGTATTCCGATGCTCGGATGGGGCGACTGAATCCTGTCGCAATGCGAGACGATTCGCGATCTTTCCTAAGCGACGATTCACCGCGGGCGTTCGTCTGCCTTGCCTTGTCGCAAGAGGAATCGTGTTGCGCGAAAAGTATTGCCCGCGTGAAAGCGACAATGCCCGGCAAAGCCGGGCATTGTGCAGTTGGTTCAGGTATCGACAGAGTATGTCGACGATGCTCAGGACTTGAAGTCGTCATGGCAGGCCTTGCACTGGCCGCCGATTTCGCTGGTGACCTGCTTCAGGCTTTCGCAGCTTGCCGGCGGCACGGACAGGGCGCTGTCCAGCACGCCGCGGAAGTTGGCAGCATGTCGAGCAAAAGACGCGTCGCCGGAAAATTCGGTAAAGCCCGGCTCCAAATCGCTTGCCATCTGGCGCAATGTCTTCAGATGCGGCAGGACATCGGAGCTGGAACACATGTTGCTGTCGAGCTTTTTCTTCAGTTCGCCATTGTGGATGGCGATGACGGTCATCGTGGCATCGGGCCACGCTTCCAGTAGCGTCTTCTTGGTAAATTCGCGCCAAGCGAAAATCCCGGCTGCCATGCCGAGCACTAGGCCGACGAGAAGTACGATGAAATAGCGGCGCGCGGCCGAGGGTTTCTGTTCGGTTTCAGTGCCTACCGGTGCTTGCGACATTGGGTTATCTCCTCAGATTCAAGCCGATAACGATAGCATGAGGCCTGCCTGCCGATAAAATAGCCCGATGAATGTTTCATTTGAACGGTTTGCCGGCATCGATCGGCTGTATGGCGCCGGTGCGCTGGTACGTTTGGCGGAAATGCACGTGGCGGTCATCGGCATTGGCGGGGTTGGCTCATGGGCGGTGGAAGCCTTGGCACGCAGCGGCATCGGCACGCTTACCCTGATCGATGCTGACGATGTGTGCATTTCCAATACCAATCGGCAATTGCCGGCGCTGGAAGGGGCGTATGGACATGGCAAGGTGGCTTTGATGGCGGCACGCTGCCGCGCCATCAACCCGGGCATGACGGTGCGGGAAGTACCGGATTTCCTGACGCCCGGCAACATGGCATCGCTTCTCGGGCAGGGTTTTGATCTGGTGCTGGATGCCTGCGACAGCTTCCGGGCAAAGGTCGAACTGATTGCCTGGTGCCGCCGCCGCAAGCAGCCAATCATCACCGTCGGCGCTGCCGGCGGGCGCACCGATGTGACCCAGATTCGGGTGCGTGACCTGTCGCGCACCGAGCACGATGCGATGCTGTCGCTGATTCGCAAGAAATTGCGGGGCGAGTTCAATTTTCCGAAGAACCATGATCGCTACTTCGGTGTCCCGGCCGTGTATTCGCTGGAAAACGTGCGCTATCCGCAGGCCGACGGGCGCGTTTGCGGAATACGCCCGAAGTTGGCGGCTGATGCGGCTCTCAAACTTGATTGTGGCGCGGGGCTTGGTGCGGCGACCCATGTCACCGGAACCTTCGCATTTGCAGCAGTCGGCAAGGCGCTGGAAATGCTGCTCAAACCCAAGGGTTGAATGATCTGTTGGGCAAATGTTTCCGCCCTGGCGGGAGCCTGCCAGCCGGGGCAGGCGATGTCCGGATTTACAGCGCCTCGAAGCGATTGGCCTCAACGTTCTTGCGAACCTTGTCCGGGTGCCAGATGCGTCCGTTCATGGCGAGATAGACGCCAGCGGGCAGGGACTGCACGGCTCCGACGGCACAGCCGATATTGAATTCGGCATCCGAACCGGCAAAGCGTGCCGGGTTCAGTGCACCGGTGAGCACGATGGTTTTGTCCGGGATGCTGGCCAGCACTTTGGCGGTTTCCACCATCGAATCGGTGCCATGAGTAACGAGCACATGGCGCTCATTCTGAGCGGCGATGGTGGCACGCATCAGCTCGCGATCGGCCGCATCGATGAAAAGCGAATCCTTGCGCAGCAGGGGAATGACATGGAAGCGAAAGGCCACGCCAAGATCGGCAAGAATCTTGCCGATTTGCGGTTCGCCGACCTGATAGTCCGATTTGGCATCGAAATACACTTTGTCGATCGTGCCGCCGGTGGTGATGATGAGCAAGTCGTCCATTGCATCAAGTCGAAGTAAGGGAGAGCGCGGGATTTTAAGGCAACTGCGAGGAGCTGCACATGCAGTGGAAGCTGAAGGCAAACTGCTGCGTCGGCAGGCAGGTGATTGCGACGGGAAAACAAGGCCGCGACAATGTGCGGCTGTCCTGTTTCGAAGGAGTGTCCAGTGATGCGTTTTTCTCCCCATGCCCTGCTTCTGGCTGCCGGTGGGCTGGCGTCGGCAACGACGCTGGCGCAGAGCAGTGATGCTGCCTCGGCACAGGCTGAGACGCGCCTTGCCACCGAGCAAGCACGTATCAGCTATGTGATCGGCACCGATATCGGCAGCAATCCGAGCCTGCAGGATCTCGGCGATTTGCTGGATGCCAATGTCTTTGCCCAAACGCTGGCGCAGATTCTGGCAGGCGGCAAGCCACCGCTGTCGGTCGAGGAAGCCCAGGTCATTTCGCAGGCATTGCTGCAACGGCAGGACGCCATGCGTGCAGGCTCGCCGCCGCCTGCATTCAATCACCCGCGCAGCAAGGTGGCCGAATTGATTGCCAGCAGCGTCGGCAACTCGTTGCAGTCGCTGAGAACGGAGCTGGATGTGCCGGCCTTTGTGCGTGGGCTGATGGCGGCGCAGCAGAAAGGCACGCTGGCCATTTCCGGCGAGGAGGCGACTGCTCTGCGCCAGCGGTTGAGCGAGCGGCTGGCGCAGCGGATACAGCAGCAGGCCGAGGAAAATCGCCGTGCCGGCGAGGAATTTCTTGCCAAGAACCGCACGGAGCCGGGTGTCATCACCACGCGCTCGGGCTTGCAGTACAAGGCGCTGAGTGCAGGGCAGGGTGCACGCCCCATGCCCAGCAGCCGGGTGCGGGTGCATTATGAAGGCCGCTTGCTGGATGGCACCGTGTTCGACAGTTCGATCGAACGGGGCGAGCCTGCCGAATTCGCGCTCAATCAAGTGATTCCGGGCTGGACCGAAGGAGTCGCCCTGATGGCTGTCGGTGCAAAGTATCGCCTATGGGTTCCCGGCGATCTGGCCTATGGCAGCCGCGGTGCGCCGCCTTCCATCGGCCCGAACCAGACACTGGTGTTCGATATCGAGCTGCTTGAAGTCAAGTAAGCTAACCTTCCCGATTCCCGTCAAAGCCTTTCAGGCTTACATCATCATGGAGTTCACGATGAAATCCCGTTCCAAACTTGCGCTGACTGCGCTGGCCGCCGCTCTGGCATTGTCTGCGTGCAAAAAGGAGGCCGAAGCACCGGCCACACCGGCAGATGGTGCGCAAAGCACGACCCGCGACATTCCGGGCCTCAAGGATGAAAAGGCTCAGGTCAGCTATGTGCTCGGCATGAACCTCGGCAAGCCGCTGGCCGAAATCAAGGACGAAATCGACTTGTCCACGGTGGTGCGCGGCCTGCGCGACGAATTGAATGGCAAAGCCGTGGTGAACGAGGAGCAGGCACGTGAAATCATGGGCGGCTTCATGGAGCGGATGCAGGCCAAGATGTTGGCCGAGCACATGGCCAAGGCGCGCAAGAATGCTGAAGAAGGTCAGAAGTTCCTGACCGAGAATGCGCGTGCCGAGGGCGTGAAAACCACGGCATCCGGCCTGCAATACAAGGTGCTGCAGGAGGCCGAAGGCGCCAAGCCCGGCGAGAGTGACGTAGTGCGCGTGCATTACACGGGCAAGCTGCTTGATGGCACCACCTTCGATTCCTCGAAAGATCGAGGCGAGCCGGCCGAGTTTCCGCTTGCCGGGGTAATCCCGGGCTGGTCCGAAGGGCTGCGCCTGATGAGCAAGGGCAGCAAATACCAGTTCTGGATTCCGGCTGCGCTGGCCTATGGTGAGCAGCCGCCGCCGGGGGCACCGATTCCGCCGAATGCCACACTGGTGTTCGAGGTGGAATTGCTCGACATCAACAAGGCCGGCGCGCCGTCGGCACCTGCCCGCTAAGGCATCACACGGTTTCGACTGCCGCCTTGTGCGGCAGTCGACGTTTGGAGAGACTTGAATGCGCATTGCGATATTCGGAACCGGCTATGTCGGCCTGGTCACAGGTACATGCCTTGCCGAGGTTGGTCACGAAGTGATGTGTGTGGACGTGGATACCGACAAGGTGGCGGCACTCGAGCGTGGGGAAATTCCCATTTACGAGCCGGGGCTGGAGCCGATGGTGCGCGCTAACCATGCCGCCGGACGGTTGCACTTCACCACCGATGCCGCACGCGCCTGTGCGTTTGGCGAGGTCATTTTCATTGCGGTGGGAACCCCGCCCGATGAAGACGGAAGTGCCGACCTGCAATATGTGCTGGCGGTGGCCGAGAGTATCGGCCAGCATCTTGAACGCCCAGCGCTGGTAGTCAACAAGTCCACCGTTCCGGTGGGAACGGCCGACAAGGTAAGCGACACGATCCGGCGTTGTCTGCAGGCACGCGGTCTGGATTTTGTCGTGGAAGTGGTATCCAATCCCGAGTTCCTGAAAGAAGGGGATGCCGTCAGTGATTGCATGCGTCCTGATCGCATCATCGTGGGGGCAAGTTCGACGGCAGCGATCGACACCATGCGTCGTCTGTATGCACCATTCAATCGCAATCATGAGCGGCTGGTGGCAATGGACGTGCGTTCGGCCGAGCTGACCAAATACGCCGCCAATGCCATGCTGGCCACCAAGATTTCCTTCATGAACGAAATCGCCAATATTGCCGAAGCGGTCGGTGCGGATGTGGAAATGGTGCGCAAGGGGATCGGTTCGGATCCGCGCATCGGCTGGCATTTCATCTATCCGGGCATCGGCTATGGGGGCTCCTGCTTTCCCAAGGATGTCAAGGCGCTGGCACGTACCGCCAGTGAACATGGCCGCATACCGCGCATTCTGGATGCGGTGGAGGCGGTCAACGCCGCTCAGAAAGGCCATTTGTTTGAACTGATGACCCGCCACTACGGCGATGCAACAGCATTGGCCGGTAAAACCGTTGCACTCTGGGGGCTGGCCTTCAAGCCCAATACCGATGACATGCGCGAGGCGGCCAGCCTGCGTCTTTTGCAGCAACTCTGGCAGGCCGGTGTGCGGGTACAGGCATTCGACCCGGAGGCAGCCGGCGAAGCACGCCGCATCTTTGGTGCGCGCGCGGATTTGCAATTGTGCGAAAGTGCCGAGCAGGCTCTGGAGGGCGCCGATGCACTGGCCGTGGTGACAGAGTGGAAGCAATTTCGCAGCGCGAACTTTGCCAGATTGGCGGCCATGCTCAAGGACAAGGTGATTTTTGATGGGCGCAATCTGTATGAGCCGGCTGATGTCGAAGCGGCCGGCCTTGCCTATTGGGGAATTGGTCGGGGGCGCTCGTTGGCGTTTGTTGCATGAGCAATGCGGAAATCCTGGCGCGGATCGATGAGTTGGAAACACGCGTGGCCTTCCAGGAGCATGCGCTCAACACACTGAGTGATGAACTGGCGAGTGCTCGCCTCGAAATCGACCGTTACGAGCGCCTGCTCCGGCGTGTGCTGGAGGAGTTGCAAGCGGCGCGGGGTAGCGGGGTGACGCCTCATGCCGCCGACGAGCCACCGCCACCGCATTACTGATTTTGGCCGGCGCATCTGATTGAGGTGCCGAGCAAGGCTTCGATAGTGCGCAGGCCTGCGCCACGACAGTGGCGATCCTCATGAATGGGGCGACAAGGCTTATGCATACTGCCAAGAATTGAAAATCGACAGCCGCACCAAAATGTCGACTTTTCCGACGGTTTGGACATCGAACACTCATGGGCCTTGCACCAGTATTTCAAAGACCGTTTCAAAACCAGCTCTGGCATCGGTACCAATCTGACCAACGATATGGGACACACCACGCTGAACATTGTCTTGAAACGAGTGGAATGCAACGGCCAATCGGTGGCCAAAGTTTCCGACACACCCGACAAGACCATGTCGGACAACAATACCTTTTTGGCCTATTTGCGCCAAGTATTCCAGATTGCGGAATAAAGCCACCATTTCAGGTGGCCCGGGGCTATAACCCATCAACCGAATGTTTTTGTTTTAAGCAATTCAAGGCCGGGGCTTGTACAATACTCGGATGTGGGTGCCGTTCAAGGTGAAACAACGCAGCGCATACCGGCACATTAAATGAAATACAAGGCACACGATTGAGCGGCACCCTAAAAGGCATCAGCAAGCTTGAGCAAGTTTCGGAGAGGGAATGATTTGCCTCAAAGACGGCAAATATGAGTGAATTCAGTAGGCGTGGCAAGCGTATTGAAGCCTGTCCTGAGGATGAATGGTGCTCATGAAATAAACAGCAATGACAACCAAAATGACAAAATCATATTATTTGCCGGCCACAAGATCAATTCTTTTGGGAATATTTTTTTCATTATTTTTGCTGGCTCTTTTGTTTATCGGATTTATGCCAGAGCAATCGGCATGGGAAAACTTTCAAAGTATGGTTTTGGACTTTCGAGGTCTTGATGTCTTTGTGGGTTCTTTTTTGATGCTGATTGTGAAACTTGCATTGCTATGCAATATTATTCACTATTTTAGGAATGCACGCAAAATCGAAAGGGCCAGAATTGACAGCAAGGGTTTTTATTACAAGGGGAATATCAGAAGCAAATACGAGTGGCTAACTCATGAAACGGAAAGCCTTGTATTTGTTGAATTTTCAGAAATTTTGAATGTTTCCATAACAAAGAATTGGCTGGGCGAGCACATTTTTTTGTCCACTGTAAAGGCGAATGAAGAGCTCATTATGTTGGGCGTATTGGCGAAAAAGGAAAAGCAGGAAATCGTGGATACAATCAAATCAAGGTTGAATAAACAAAAGATTTAAGATTTTTGGCAATATTCGATAAACGAAAAACGATGGCGGATCGCGCAAAATGCGCTGCAGCCGACTTTTTTCAAAGGGCTCAGGCCATTATTGTTTGGATGGGCATATCATCCCCTGCCCGGAACCGGGTCCGCAGCAATACTGCGTGAATCGGAAAGGATGCGCGGTATGGACTTGAACCATGTGCGTGCCGAAATTGACCGCATTGATGGCGAATTGATTCGCCTGCTGGCCGAACGTCAGCACTGGGTGGAAACAACCGGACGCCTGAAACCACGTAATAATGCAGCTGCAGTGGCAGCACCGGATCGGGTAGCGCATGCATTGGCAACCCGGCAGGCACAAGCAAATTCTGACGTTGTGTGCACTGTCGAACTTGTGGATGGCGCGGTGGCAGTTGCGGCTGCAGGCGGGAAATTGTGCCTGCAGGACGGGATTTCCGTCCTGACGTGCATGGATTGCCGGGAAGTTGACGCTTTCCCGCGCTGTAGGACCGAGGGCGACTCAATTATGGGAAATCGGCGTGGCCGAGTTGATTGTTCAGAGATTCCCTGGGATAGCCAGGAGAAGGCTGACTTCACTTTGAAGGTGAAGTGCTCAGTTTTCCTGATAGCTGCGTTCGATGAGTGGTCGGGCTTTTTCCAGATCCTGCAAGCTGCGCAAAGTCAGCTCCAGATCGCCGGTTCCCCAGTGGCCGATTTCCCGCACGTCACGGCTGAAGCCGGGTTCGAGTGATAGCGAGTCCGGGTTGAGCTTCAGCGTGAGCAACAGACGTTCGCGGTAGAGCACGGCGCAGACAAAGTTTTTCAAGCGGCGGAAGGCGACATATAGCCTCGTCGGTCGTTTCTGCACATCATCGCCAAGCGAAAACAGCATGGATTCCAGCTCGCCGTACAGGGTGCGGATACTCTCCTCGGCGTTGGCGAATTGCTCGTCGAAGCTTTTGTCGCGGCTTTTGCCCTGTGCGGGCTTGCTCGTGCCTGCATCGTGCACCTCCACCTCAATTTCATCGACGCTGTTGGAATTGACCAGCTCAAGAAGCAGCAAATCACCGTCGAACAGCTTGTAGCGCAACAGTTCGATATTGCGCTGGATTTGCTGCACGGCATGCAGGTCGTAGCGGGTGAAGTCTGCTGCGATGCAAAGCAGGCGGGTGCCTCGCCAATTGATGTTCTGTGCAGCCTCCTTGCCAAACTTCTCCAGCACTTGCCATTGAAATTCGCTTCGGTGATCCAGCAACCAGTCGAGGTAGAACAGCCCTTGATTGATGACGTTCTCGTTGCTGTGACGCTTGTATTCGATAATCACCGGGCAGCCGTTTTCATCCAGTCCGAGGGAGTCGATGCGGCCTCGGTGGGTTTTTCCTGTGGCGTACTCACTGGCAAGGAAATGCACGCCCAGAAAGTTTGTCATATGCCTCTCGATCAAGTGCTGCAAGTCTCTTTCCAGATGAACCGAGCGGGCAGAGAGTGCTGTCACGCTTTCGGCATGGAGGCGAAAAAGCTGGAGGTCATTCATGGCGGCAGTTGTTTGGGCTGTATGTTCTTGCCAGGATCAAGCCGTGTGTTGCAACACGCGCAAGGGGGCGTGGCCGGGGGTATAGCCGTTTTCCAGCGCGCGGGCGACGTAATCGCTGGCGGCGCGGGCGGCTTCGCGCGGGGAAAGGCCCCGTGCCAGATTGGCGGCGATGGCCGAGGCCAGGGTGCAGCCGGTGCCGTGGCCTTCCACGGCAAGGCGCGGGTGGTGGAAGCAGGCCTCGCCATCGGCATCGCGCCAGCGGTCGGTGATGGTGTCACCTTCGTCCAGATGCGCGCCCTTGAGCATGACGGCGGCGCTGCCCAGAGCCTGCAAATCGCGCAGGGCAGTTTCGGCCTCGGCGGCGTTGCCGATGCGGCGGCCAAGCAATTGCTCGGCCTCGGGGATGTTCGGGGTGAGTACGCTGGCCAGGGGCAAGAGGCGTCGGCGCAGGGCTTCTTGCGCATCGTCATCGAGCAGTTTGGCGCCGCTGGTGGCGATCATCACCGGGTCGAGCACGATGAATGGCGGGCGGTAATGGAGAAGCGCCTCGGCCACGGCATGCACGGTGTCGGCATTGGCGAGCATGCCGAGTTTGACGGCCCGGATGTTGAAATCGGTAAAACAGGCATCGATTTGCGCGCGCAGAAAGGCCACCGGTGGCACATGCACGGCACTCACGCCACGGGTGTTCTGTGCGGTAAGTGCGGCCAGTGCCGAGAGGCCATGCACCTTGTGCGCGGCAAAGGTCTTGAGATCGGCCTGAATGCCGGCACCGCCGCCGGAATCGGAGCCGGCGATGGTGAGGACGGCGGCGGGACGGGTATCAGCGGGAAGGGTCATGGCGGCTGAAGCGGTAATGGTGATAAAGGGCGTAGCCGGTGCCGACGAGTCCAGTCCACAGTGCCGGCAGGTACAGGGCATCGTAGCTGAAGTGGCGGAACAGCAGGGCGCCGGCGAGGCAGCCGGTGAAGAAGGCGCCGATGGTCAGCAGGGAGAGCTGGATACGGCGGAATTGCCAGGGTTTGCCGCGCAGGGCATGGCCGAGGGCGATGCCGATGTCGGTGTACAGGCCGGACAGATGCGTGGTGCGTACCAGTGCGCCGCTGTAGGTGG
>JBHADJ010000068.1:0-3059 GCA_041855065.1 Lysobacter sp. | reverse complement strand
CAATCATCGTCCATCCGCAAACAGGTCAAAACAGGCGATAGCATAGCCGAGGCCGCGCCCTGCCCGCCAACAAACACTCAAGGCAGGCCGCAGCGTGTGGCGGTGGTGCGGGCCTTGGCCAGTGCGTCGCGGTAGATTTCGTACTCCATTGGGGGTAGCTGTTTCAGCATGTGCGCGTCCGGGTCGTGCAGATCCTCGTAAAGCTCGCCCAGCGCCTCGCGGCATTGTTCCCGCTCGCCCAGCCCGGCGGCGGCCTCGCCAAGTTGGTTGCGGATTTCGATGCTGTCAAACCAGCTCAGGGTGGCCTCGCACTGCGTCAGTAGCGGGTTCAGGGCCGCTCGGGTTTCGACAAATGCGCCGCGCGCCAGGGCTTCGCTGGCGGCTTTGCGGGTTTGTGCCAGCGCGGCCGAATCGCAGCCGGGTGCCGGGAGGCGGTAATCGCCGTCAAAGTACCCGCGCATGCCGCAGTAGTGGCGGCAGGCCAGATTGGACGACACTTCCAGACTGCCATCGGCCTGCGCGTCAAAGCCTACTTGGCAGGCCTCCTCTCCGGGATCGCTCTCCAATATGGCCTTGCCTGCACGAATTACGCCCTCGAGCGTGCAGGTATGGCCATTCGGCCCGACGCTGGAAAGGAAAAAGGGCTGGCCATCCGCGCCGACGGGCTGAATCTGCAAAAGCGCATTGCCGGAAAGGCCGATGTACTCGCCCGGGGCAAGCAGGCGCGCGTGTTGCCCGGCCAGCGTGAAGGGCAAGGCGGCGAGCAGGAGAAGCAGGGGCAGGCGGGAGCGCGACATGGCGGGGCGGCTTGGGCACAAAGGTACAGTGATGATGCCGCATCGGCGATAATCGCGCTTTCTTTGCCTTCTGGTTGCCCGTGACCCAACTCGATACCACGCCCTCCATCCGCCGCGCCGGGGTGGACATGTCCGGCCTGATGTCCGTGCTCAGCAAGCATCTGTATTCGACGCCGATGGTGGCGCTGCGCGAGCTGGTGCAGAACGCGCACGACTCGATCCTGCGGCGACGGCTGGAACAACCCGAATGGCAAGCGCCCGGCAGAATCGACATCCTGCCCGATGCCGCCGGCAACAGCCTGCGCATCATCGACACCGGTGCCGGGCTGACGGAGGAGGAAATCCACAAGTACCTCGCCACCGTCGGGGTCGGCTATACCCGTCGGCTGCGCGAGGGCGGGCACGAGGAAAGCGGCCTGATCGGCATGTTCGGGCTGGGCTTTTTGTCCGCCTTCGTGCTGGCCAAGCGCGTCACCGTGCGCACGACCTCGTACCAAAGCCCGGACAGCGGCTGCGTGTACGTATCCAGCAATGCCGAGCAGTACACCGTGGCCGCGATGCCCGCCCGTGCGGTCGGCACCGAGATCGTGCTGGAGTTGCAGGAGGAATACCGGGCGCTGACGCAAGTTGCGCATCTGCACGAGATTCTCGGCCATTACTGCGCGCTGCTCTCGGAGCCGATTCACATTGCCGGTGAGGCCACGGCGATCAATCCCGAGCCGCCGCCGTGGCGGCGTGCGGCCGATGCCCCGGCACTGCATCCCTTGCAGCAGCGCAAGGCCGAACATGCCTTCGCCGCCCGCTTCGAGCACAACTTCGAGCCGGTCTGCACCCTGCCGGTCAAACCCGATGGCGAAAGCGATGCGGTCGGGCTGTTGTGGGTGCAGGATGGCGCCACTTACGGCACCAGTGACAACCGCAATCTTTCGGTATTCCTGCGCGGCATGCTGCTTGATGACGATGCCCGTGATCTCCTGCCCAACTGGGCCGGTTTCGTGGGCGGGGTGATCGAATCGCAGCGCATGACCCCCACCGCCAGCCGCGAGGATTTGCAGCGCGACGATGCCTACGAGGCCACCCGCCATGCGCTGGCCGAGGCGCTGATCGAGGGCTTGGCGGAAGTCGCGCGCAAGCAGCCGGAAGCCTGGCGGCGAGTGCTGTGGCGGCACAACGAGGCACTGCTCGGTGCCGCGCTGTGTGACGAGCGCCTGTTCGGGCTGCTGATGGACAGCCTGCGCGTGCCGACTTCGCAGGGCGATCTGCCCGCCAGCGCCCTGCTTGCCCGCGGCGCGGTGCACGTGATGCTGGATCAGAAAGCCGGTTTCGAGGGCATGTTGTTCAGCACCCTCGGCATTCCGGTGGCGCATGGCAACCGTTATGCGGTCGTGCCGTTCCTGCGTCGCTGGGCCGAGGTCAAGGGCGTGCGTCTGGCCGAGCTCGGCACCGACGAAGGCAACCGGCAATTGTTCCGCCTCGAAGAAATCGCCGAGCACACGCGCACATGGCTGGTGCAGCATCTGGGCGATGGCGAGGAGCTGCTGGCTGCCCGCTTTGCCCCGCAAGAGCTGCCGCTGGTGGTGGTACCCGACCGCGAAAGCGAGCTGAAGCGCCGGCTGGCCGAAGATGCCAACGACAAGCAGGTTTCGCTGGCTGCGCTGCGCCTTGCCCGGCAGTTCACCGCCAAAATCGACGACCGCCACAGCGCGCGGCTGTATTTGAATTTGGACAACCCGGCCATCACGGCGCTCTTGGCCGCAATCGACCATCACCCCGCCGGTGCGCTGCAAGCGGCGCAATTGCTGCGCGCGTTCAAGACCATCCTCGCCGGCAACACCCCGGGACAGGAAGATGCAGCCGCGGCACGGGAAAAACTGCATCAGGCACTGCGCACGTTGGCCATCAGCATCGAGCACCTCACCACCCACACCGACAACGACAAGGGCGCTGCATGAATATCTGGCAATGGATCGAAAAATTGCAACAAGACCTAGCCGCCGCTGGGCAGGCACACAGCGCACAGCTGATTGACGATTTGAGCAGTGAGGTATGCGATCAGGCCGTCGAGCGCGCCGAAGCCCTGCTGCCCGAAGCCAAGGCGCTGTGCCGCACGCTGGAGAACCCCTGGCTGGACGTGTTCATCGGCCATTGGGAGATGCGCAACCGCATCGGCAACAAGAACGAAGGCGAAAGCGCGCTGGCCGATGCCGTGGCGCTGTTCGAGCTGGCGCACCGCGCCGATACCCATGAATGCCCGCAGTCGGT
>JBHADJ010000067.1:0-24227 GCA_041855065.1 Lysobacter sp. | reverse complement strand
GCACGATGGCACTGGCTTGCACCACATGGTGTTCGAGGTGGTGGACAACTCCATCGACGAGGCGCTGGCCGGTTATGCCGATGATGTGCGCGTGACCATTCACGCCGATGGCTCGGTATCGGTCAGCGACAATGGTCGCGGTATTCCGGTGGACATCCACAAGGAAGAGGGTGTTTCCGCGGCCGAGGTCATCATGACCGTGCTGCATGCCGGCGGCAAGTTCGACGACAACAGTTACAAAGTTTCCGGTGGCTTGCACGGCGTCGGCGTGTCGGTGGTGAATGCACTTTCCGACCGCTTGACGCTTGACATCTGGCGGGATGGCGGTCATCACCAGGTTGAGTTCAAGCTGGGCGAAGTCGTGGCACCAACCCGGCGTGTGGGCGATCAAGGCGAGCGACGCGGCACCGTGGTGCGGTTCTGGCCCTCGGCCGACATTTTCACCGACATCGAGTTTCATTACGACATTCTGGCGCGGCGTCTGCGCGAGCTGTCCTTCCTCAATTCCGGGGTCAAAATCACCCTGACCGACGAGCGTGGCGAAGGTGAAAGCACGGTTTTCCAGTACGAAGGCGGGATTCGCAGTTTCGTCGAGCATCTGGCCCAGCTGAAAACGCCGCTGCATCCGAACGTGATTTCCGTCACCGGCGAGCAGAATGGCATCACCGTGGACGTGGCCTTGCAATGGACCGATGCCTATCAGGAAACCATGTTCTGCTTCACCAACAACATCCCGCAGAAGGATGGTGGCACGCACTTGCAGGGCTTCCGTGCTGCGCTGACGCGCACGCTCAGCAACTACATCGAGCAAAACGGCATCGCCAAACAGGCCAAGGTGGCGCTGTCCGGCGATGACATGCGCGAAGGCTTGATCGCGGTGCTGTCGGTGAAGGTGCCGGACCCGAGCTTTTCCAGCCAGACCAAGGAAAAATTGGTCTCCTCGGAAGTGCGTCCGGTGGTGGAATCCACCTTCGGCCAGCGTCTGGAGGAGTTCCTGCAAGAACATCCCAACGAAGCCCGCGCCATTGCCGGCAAGATCGTCGATGCTGCCCGTGCCCGCGAGGCTGCCCGCAAGGCCCGCGACTTGACCCGTCGCAAGGGTGCGCTGGATATTGCTGGCTTGCCCGGCAAGCTGGCTGATTGTCAGGAAAAAGACCCGGCGCTCTCCGAACTGTTCATCGTCGAGGGTGACTCGGCCGGTGGCAGCGCCAAGCAGGGCCGCAACCGCAAAACCCAGGCCATCCTGCCGTTGAAAGGCAAGATTCTCAATGTCGAACGCGCCCGTTTCGACCGCATGCTGGCCAGCGCCGAAGTCGGCACCCTGATTACCGCGCTGGGCACCGGCATCGGCAAGGACGAGTACAACCCGGACAAGCTGCGCTATCACCGCATCATCCTGATGACCGACGCCGACGTGGATGGCTCGCACATCCGCACCTTGCTGCTGACCTTCTTCTATCGGCAGATGCCGGAGCTGATCGAGCGCGGCCATGTGTACATCGGCCTGCCGCCGCTGTACAAGATCAAGCAGGGCAAGAACGAGCTGTACCTGAAGGACGATGCCGCACTGGATGCCTATCTTGCCGCCAATGCGGTGGAAGGCGCAGCGCTGATTCCGGCACAGGGTGAACCCGCCATCGAAGGCGCCGCACTGGAAAAGCTGCTGCTGGCCTTTGCCGATGCGCGCGGCACCATTGCCCGCAACAGCCATCGCTACGATGCCCAGGTGCTGGAGGCGTTGATGGACTTCCGTGCTCTGGCCGATGCCGATCAGGCTGCACTGGACGAACTGGCCGCGAGCCTCAACCAGAGCGGCCTTGGCAAGCCGCGTTATCGCCTGACGCTGAAAGCCGCGACCGAAGGCCACCCGGCGGCGTTGGTCATCAACCGCTTGCACATGGGCGAGGAACTGACCCAGATTCTGCCGCTTTCCCTGCTCGAACATGGCGAACTCAAGCCGCTGCGCGAGCTTGCCGCATTGCTGCATGGTCTGGTACGCGAAGGCGCGCAAATCAGTCGGGGCAATCGCAGCCAATCCATTGCCCGGTTTGCCGAGGCGCATCACTGGCTGATGGAGGAAGCCAAGCGCGGCCGGCAGATTCAACGCTTCAAGGGTTTGGGCGAAATGAACCCCGAGCAGCTCTGGGATACCACCGTCAACCCGGAAACCCGCCGCCTGTTGCAGGTGCGAATCGAAGATGCGGTCGCTGCCGACCAAATCTTCACCACCCTGATGGGCGACGTGGTGGAGCCGCGCCGCGAGTTCATCGAAGACAACGCGCTCAAAGTCGCCAATCTGGACGTGTAAGGGCAGGGGACAGACGCAAGGGAGAGAGGCCGACGCCCTTTCTCCCGGGCTTCTCGAAAGTGTCTGCTTTTGCCTGTTTCCCGGAGGCTGAATTTGATCAACGAGCCTCGGGATTTTTCGCTTTTCCTGAGCCCGGAGTTGCCAGCATGACGTCAGTCACACCTCCCGCATTGCCCCTGACTTGGTCGCAGCGTCATCCCTTCATGGCGATGTGGATCGATTTCGCCATGGCGGCACTGTTGCTGATGGCGACGGTTTTCTTCGGAACACTGGGCTTGGGACTGATACAGGCACTTCTGGGAGCACAATCAGGCAACGGCAATATCGTTGCACTTGAAGTGATGCTGGTTGTGAGCAGCAGCTTCGGCATGGTGTTGGCGGCGCTGATTACTTGTGCATTGCGTCATCCGCCCAGTCTTGCCGAACGGACTCATGCTCGTGCAGCATTGAAAAAAGCTTCGACTTGGTACATGGCAGTGGCAACAGGTGTCGGGCTTTTTGTGGCGAGCAGTGCCTTGTTGCTGATGCTTTCGTATTTCGGCCAGACGGTGGAGCCGAGCAATCTGGCACTGCTGGAGGTACTGAAGGCAAGGCATCCATTATTGCTGTGGTTGATACTGGTAGTGCTTGCGCCGTTTTCTGAGGAGCTGTTGTTTCGCCGGGTATTGTTTGGACGACTTTGGGCAGCGGGAAGGCCGCTTGCCGGCATGTGGATCAGCAGTCTGTTGTTTGCATTGATGCACGAAATCCCGGGCAGCACGGCCAGCCCGTGGCCGCAGGCGTTGTTGCTGTTCGCTTTCTACACCTTGATGGGGATGGCGTTTGCCCAAGTTTATCGACGCAGCGGAACCCTTTGGGCGGCGATCATTGCGCATGCCGTCAACAACGCGTTGGCCGCTCTGTTGCTGTAGATCTGCAAAAGGGCCGTTGATGTTTCTCACTCCTGGCCTGTTCAGGCGGGGCAGGCTACAACACCGCCATTTCCATCTTGCAAGGTTGCTTATGCGTCGTCATCGTTCTGTCTGGCTTGCCGCGGCCGTTGTGCTTGCCATCTCGGCCTGTGCCACCACCACGTCACCGACCGGGCGTAAGCAGATGGTGGGGGCAGTATCGCAGCAGCAACTCGATCAAATGGGGGCGCAAGCATTTTCCCAGTTGCGGGCGCAGAAGCCGCTGAGCCAGAACGCCCGGCAACGTGCCTATGTAGACTGTGTGGTGACCCATATCGTGCGGCAGCTGCCTCCACAATGGCAGCGTTATCAATGGGAAAGCGCCCTTTTTCAGGACGATAGCGCCAATGCGTTTGCCATGCCGGGCGGCAAAGTCGGGCTTTACACCGGGATATTCAAGGCAGCACGCAATCAGGATCAACTGGCTGCGGTGGTGGCACACGAAATCGGTCACGTGATCTCCAATCATCACGATGAGCGCATTACTCGGCAGATGGGGACACAGATAGGTGTTGGCATGATTTCCTCCCTTCTGGGGGCTGCCTATGGACAGGGTGCCAGCAGCCTTGCTTCGCAAGGTGGAGGAATGCTGGCGCAAGGTGCCATATTGCTGCCCAATAACCGCACGCAGGAAAGCGAAGCGGATGTGGTGGGGCAACAGCTGATGGCGCGTGCCGGATTCGACCCTCGTCAAGCCGTTTCCCTTTGGCAGAACATGATCGAAATTGGCGGAAATCGGGGGCCTCAATGGCTTTCCACGCACCCGGATCCACGCATGCGTCTTGGCGAGATGCAGCAGCGTGCCAACGCATTGCTGCCGGAGTACGAACGGATCATTGCCAGTGGTGGTCGGCCCCGTTGCGAGCAGCCCTGAAGGAAGTAGGTGCGATGCGAAACGATTCGGTAAAAAGTGTGCAACCAGCCATTTGCATCTGCTAATGTGCGAACCATCCCGCGCCTTGTCGGGCGAATCATGTTGGAGTTGAGAATGTTGAGTTTTCCCCGAATTTTGACTGCCACCATCGTTGTTGCCGCTTCCATGGCTGCAATGGTTCCGGCTCATGCCCAGCTGGCTGGCAAGCGCAGCGAGCGCCGCGCCCAGCAGCAAGAGCAACAGCAGCAGGCACCACGTGCCGAGGCGGAATTTCCCGAGGCAAGCCGCGAGGAGCCGAGTACGCGTCCCAGTCAGCGTGGTGTGCGTGAGATCCAGAGCCTCAGTAAGCTGTACGAAGAGAACAAATACGCCGAGCTTCTGCCACGCGCCGTGCAGTTTGCCCAGAGCACCAACAACAGCTACGAAAAGGCGTTTGCTTATCAGCTGGCCGCCGCTGCCGCCAATGGCAGTGACGATATGGCACGCGCTGCGGAATATTTCCGGCAAGCCGTGGATGCCAATGGCCTGGACAACAATAACCACTATCGGACGATGGTGAACCTGGCCGTGGCGCAGGCACAGCTGGATCAACATGCGGAAGCCTTGGCGACGCTGGATCGCTTTCTGGCCGAAACCCGCAGCCAGGATAGCAAGTATCTGGCCATGCGGGGCAGCCTGCTCGCCGGTGCGGAGCGGCATGAAGAAGCCGCGCGGCTGTTCCAGCAGCTGCTTGAACAAAGTCCGGATGACAAGCGTCTTCTGATGAACGCTTTTGCCAGCTATCAGCGTGCAGAAAAGGACGCCGAAGCCAATGCCTTGCTGCAACAGGCACGCAGTCGCGGTCTGTTGACCGAAACCAATGAATATCGCTTGTTGTATTCGGGGCTTCTCAATGACGGCAACTGGAAAGAAGCGGTCAGCGTGATCGAGGAGGGGGTTAGCCGTAACCTCTTGCCGCAGGATGGCGATCTTGCCAAGGCCTGGTCGGTGGTGGCCAACCGCGCCTACTTCGACGATGATCTGGATGCCGCTGCGCGTTATTACCGCTTGGCAGCACCCTTGGCGGCAGATGGCGAGACCTGGCTCAATCTTGCCAAGGTCTACAACCAGCAAGGCGACAAGGCACGCACGCGCGAGGCAGCGCAGGAGGCGCTGAACAAGGGTGTAGCCAATCGCGACGAAGCCACACGCCTTGCCAATATCAAATAAAGGTCACAAACCGACAAAAAAGCTCAGCTTTTTACGGTACAAAAGCCGAAGTTTGGTATAAGCTACGAAATTCCTTCTCCCTGTCACCCGGGGAGAGGGAGCCCTCCTCCACCCTGGCACTTTGGTGCCAAACAGAATCTAAGGTCAGCGCATGACGGAAAGCACCGCCCGCTACGTGTACACGCCTGAAGAGGAAGACGAAGGCCTGAGCTGGGCCCGCATTGCGGGTATTTCGGTGGCCATTGCCGTCCATGTCGGCGTGCTGCTGATTATGCTTGCGCCGGTATCTCCACCGGCCAAGGACACGGGAGACAAAAAGGATCGCGTTTCGGTGAACTTCATCGAGCCGCCGCCGCCGCCGCCCCCCCCCCCGCCGCCGCCGAAGGAGCCGCCGGAGGAAATCAAGATCGTGCCGCGCCCGCAGCCGCCGCGCCCGCAGCCGCAACAGCCGCCGCCGCCGCAGGTCGATACGCCGATCGTTACCGATACGCCGCGCGCAGTGGATGTTCAGGCACCGCCGCCGCAACCGGCACCGCCTGCACCTCCGGCACCGCCTGCACCTCCGGCACCGCCTGCACCTCCGTCGCGAGTTGCTGCCGGTGACCTGACGGCGAGCATGTGTGTGCGCCCCAATCCGCAATACCCGCGTGAAGAACAACGCGCGGGCATTACCGGGACGGCACGTGTCGCCGTGCAGTTCGAGGATTCGGGCAACATCACCAGCGTGTCGATTGCGCGCAGCAGCGGCAACCGCAATCTCGATCGTGCCGCCATGCAAGCCGTGCGTCGTGCCAAGCTGTGTGCTGGCTCGGGTAACGGCAGTGGCCACATCGAAATTGCCTTTACCATGTAATTCTTCTTTTCACTTCCACTACCCGGCGTAACAGCCGTCCATCCATCACAACAAAGGTAAGCGTTATGCTGCATCCAACTATCGCGTCCGCAGCCGGTTCCAATGCCGAAGCCTTCAAGGCTATGGGTTTCATGGATCTCATCAACCAGTTTGGTGTCGTCCTTTGGATCGTCTTCATCACCCTGATTCTGTTCTCCCTGCTTTCGATCTATTACCTGGTCGTGAAGTCGGTCAAATACGCCCAGATCCGCGGTAGCGCCGATCGCGTCATCGGCACCTTCTGGCAGACCCCGAATGCGCAGGATGCCATTCGCTTCATGGAAGAACAGCCGGCTGGCGAACCGTTCTCCAAGATTGCTCTGGATGCTGCCCGTGCAGCGGCGCACCATCAGCGTCATCAGGGCGATGGCAGCCGTCTGACCGAAAGCATGACCCGTTCCGAACTGGTTGACCGTGCTCTGCGTCAGGCCGTGACCCGTGAAAGCTCGAAGCTGCAGAACGGCATGACCATCCTGGCAACCGTGGGTGCCACCGCACCGTTCATCGGTCTGCTCGGTACCGTGTGGGGGATTTACAACGCCCTTATCGCCATGGGCCAGAGCGGTGATGCCTCGATCTCGGCCGTGGCAGGTCCGGTGGGTGAAGCGCTCATCATGACGGCAATCGGTCTGTTCGTGGCAATTCCGGCGGTGATCATCTTCAACTTCTTCAACCGCCAGAATTCTGACATCCTGACCAAGTTCGACGCTTTCGCGCACGACCTGCATGACTTCTTTGCAACCGGTTCGCGCGTGGGTGAAAAGGCTCGCTGATAGCGAGCCTTTCCCGGCAGGCCAACCCAAAAGCTCGATCAGGAGTTGAACAATGGCAATGAGTGGCGGAAATTCCGGTGGCGGTCCAATGGCCGACATCAACGTCACACCGCTGGTGGACGTGATGCTGGTGTTGCTCATCATCTTCATGGTGACCACACCGCTGATGAACCATAAAACCCAGGTCGAGCTGCCGCGTGCGGATTTGGCCAAGGACAAAAAGGAACAACCAGGCCCAGGCCCCAGTCCGATCACGATTTCGATGACCGAGAAAGGGGATTTGTTCTTCAACGATCAACCGGTTACCCGTGACAAACTGGAAAGCGAGTTGTCCGTTGCAGCGCAAAGAACACCGCAGCCCAAGTTGAACCTGCGTGCCGATCGCACTACCAAGTTGCAGCTGGTTGATGAAATCACTCGCTTGGCACAAGCTCAAGGCATGCTGGATATCGGCTACGTGGCGATTGCTGAGAAGAACTGAGGAACTACAGAATGGCATTTGCATCACAAGGTGGCGGTGGCCCGATGGCTGACATCAACGTGACGCCCTTGGTGGACGTGATGTTGGTGTTGCTCATCATCTTCATGGTGACCATGCCGGTAGAGTCGTATCCGATCAAGATCGATTTGCCGCAGAAGACCGACAATCCGCCGGATCCGCCGCCGAATCCGCCCGATCCCATCAATCTGCGAATTGATGCGGCCGGGCAGGTGTACTGGAATGACGCGGTGGTGGCATTGACCGATCTGCAAGGCCGAATGGTTGAGGTAGTGGAAAAGGATCCAACCAATCAGCCGCAGTTGCAGATCCAGGTCAGCCGCAATGCTGAGTACGAGGTGCTGACGCGCGTACTGGCAGCTTCCAAGAATGCAGACATGCAGAAGATCGGCTTCATGGAGCCAACGGAATAAGTGATCAAACACGGTTTCCGTCAATACAAACGCCATCCACCCGGATGGCGTTTGTGTTTTTGAGGCCAGCCTGAGTCCGCTCGGCAGATGCCGAGAGCGATCAGGCTGAGACAAGTCCGGACGTGAGCGGCTACCCTATGCAAATGAGCGTGCTTGTCTGTTTCTGTACTTGTCCAGAGTCGGCCTGTGCCGAACGTATCGCCGAGGCGTTGGTAACCGAGCAACTGGCGGCCTGCGTCAACATCGTGCCGGGTCTGTTGTCGGTTTATCGCTGGCAAGGTGAAGTGATGCGGGATGGGGAGTGTTTACTCGTCATCAAGACAAGCGCCACCCAGTGGCCCGCATTGCAGGCGAGAGTACAGGCGTTGCATCCCTATGAATTGCCGGCGCTTTGGGCGCTGCCGGTATCGGCCGGGCTTCCGGCTTATTTGGAGTGGGTTGCCCGGGCGACCTGCGATCAAACCCCGTGTTGATGGCTGTCATGATGTTTCTTTCTCGAGTTTTCAAATCGTTGCTTGCGGTTGGTCTTTGTGCTTTTGCGCTGATCGGGCAGGCTAGTGCCAACGCACAAGGTCAGGGCACCCCTGACGAGTTGCCGCCGGTGGATTCGGTCTTCCAGCTTTCGGCACAGGCAGCAGGTGATGAGCTGATCGAGGTGAGTTGGAAGATAGCGCCCGGTTATTACCTGTATCGTCATCGCACCAAGGTCGAGGCCAGCAGCGGTTTTGTTGCCGGACAGATGCAGATTCCTTCGGGGACGCCACACCATGATGAGTTCTTCGGTGATGTTGAAACCTATCGGGATCGTTTGCTGGTACGCCTGCCGGGACGGGCAACAGCGTCACAGGCCGTATTGCAGGTGAAATATCAGGGATGTGCGGATGCTGGATTGTGCTACCCGCCACAGACCCGTACCTTGCATGTGCGTCTGCCGACGGCGCCGGTGGCAGACAGCAGTTTTGCAGCGTTGGGTGCGCGTCTTGGCGGGGGAGGACAGGGCGCGAGCGGAGCAGGGGGGTTGCTGGGAACCGGCAAGGCAGCGCCATTGCCACCGACACAGGCTTTTCGTGTGGAGGTGATTGCCGACGGCGGTGAGCAGTTATTGCTGCGCATGGTGCCGGCACGTGGCTACTATATTTATCGCGACAAAGTGTCGCTGCAACTTGGCGATGCAGCGGGTATTCGCCTTGGCACTGCACGGTTTCCGGCTGGGCAGAACTATCACGACGAGCACTTCGGCACAGTCAAAGTGTATTTCGACGAGGTTGAGGTGCCGGTGCCGCTGGTGCGTGCGGGAAATGCGCGGGCGGCACGTGACATCACGCTGCATGTGGGATGGCAAGGTTGCCAGGACGAAGGCATTTGCTATGAGCCGATGCGAAAGACGTTCCGGATTGACTTGCCTGCAGCAGCGGATGATGCTCGGGTGCCGGCATCAAGTGCGAGCGAAACAAGTGTCGGGCAAGTGACGAGGCAGGCGGCAGCGGTTGATGAACCGGGTGATGCTGCAGAGCTGGGGGATGAGCCTGAGACAATGATGGCGGCAGCGGCTTTGCCGGATTCGGGCGAGCTGGAGGCTTCTCCGACGGGACAAGCGAATGCGGCCGGCATCGGGCTGGGCATGGCGCTTTTGCTGGCATTGTTGGGTGGATTGATTCTCAACCTGATGCCTTGTGTGTTGCCGGTGCTTTCACTCAAGGCGTTGGCCTTGGCTCAGAGCGGGGAAAGCCGCCAACAGGCACGTCGTCATGCACTTTGGTACACCTTGGGCGTATTGGCGGCGTTTGCCGTGCTGGGCGGCTTCGTGCTGGCATTGCGCAGCCAGATTCTGGCCGATGGCATGGGCTGGGGCTTCCAATTGCAGATACCGTGGCTGGTGGCAGGGTTGGCTTTGCTGGTATTTGCGTTCGGGCTTTCGCTTTCGGGGCTTTGGTATGTGCAGTTGGGGGTGCCTGCTGCCGGGGAGGCGTTGACTCGGAAATCGGGACGCAGTGGGGACTTCTTTACTGGCGTATTGGCGGTCGTGCTGGCCACGCCATGCACTGCACCGTTCATGGGGGCTGCACTGGCCTATGCATTCGTGGCCCCGGCGGCGGCGGCCATGGCGGTTTTCCTGATGCTGGGTGCGGGGCTGGCATTGCCGTTCCTGATGATGGGTCTGATTCCTGCATTGGCGTCGCGCTTGCCCAAGCCGGGTGCATGGATGGAGACACTCAAGCAATTGCTGGCGTTCCCGATGTATCTGACCGCGGTTTGGCTGGTCTGGGTACTGGTCAAGCAACGCGGGGCGGATGCCTTTGCTCTGTGGGCGCTGGCTGCGACAAGTTTGACGTTTGCGCTGTGGGTCTGGAGTCACGCCACGCACAAGACGCGGCGCTGGCCATGGCGAGTGTTGGCCGGGATTGGCTTGGCCGGCAGTCTTGCATCGCTGCATGCACTGGCAGGGCTTCAGCGGCCAGTGCAGTCGGACACGCCGCTTGCTCAGTCGGAGGGGCAGATGGCCTATGACCCGGCGGCATTGGAGCAGTTGCGTGCTCGAGGACAGGCGGTATTCGTCAACATCACGGCGGACTGGTGTGTGACGTGCAAGGCCAACGAGCGGGCGGTGTTGAGTCGTTCGGATTTCAAGAAGGCATTGGCAGAAAACGGCGTGGTGTACATGGTGGGGGATCACACTCATGTCGATCCGCGCATTTCCGCTTTTCTGCAAAGCCATGGTGCCGTAGGCTTGCCGCTTTATGTGGTGTATCCGGCGGGTGGTGGCGCGCCGGAAATCCTGCCCACCTTGTTGACCCCCGCAATTGCAAGGGAGGCTCTGCAGCGCGCGGCACGCTGAAATTCCGCACGCTGCCACGAAAGCCCGACGACGGGCAGTGACAAGGCGCAAGCGACACATTGGGGCAAAATGTGACGCATTCCTCAATTTACTTTTGTGCAGAAGAAAAGCGGACAAGTCTTTTCTGCTGTTAGACTCAGGCATCTGTCTGGCGCCATCGAGCCTGCAATCAAGGCAAGATGGGCGTGTTCCTGGCCGGCGCAACATGCTGGCACGGAACATGCAGTTGCCAACCTACTGCCCCTGCTCGGAGCAATCCATGTCCCCCGGCTCTTCCTTGCAATCTCGCCCGGCTCTGCCTGTTGCCATCGGGCAACTGGCGGGAATCGAGCAAACTCACTTGCAGATTTCCTTGCGCGTGCTTTCATCCAAGTTGAAAGTGCCGTGCATCACCGTGTCGGAAGAAACTGCCACGATTACCCTGCACCCGGTGGACGGTGACGACAAGCATTTGTGCGTCAGCAGTCTGCATGGCGATATTCTGGTGGAGCGCCCTGTGCGCCTGATGCCGTTGCAAGAGGCGCTGGCTGAAACCATCGATCGCATCCTTGCGGCGGAGGCGGGGCATTTGGCACCCGGCATGGTGGTTGATGCCGCAGCAGCTCGTGTGACGGCAGAAGCGTCGCAAAATCGCACGGAGGCCATGCCGGCCGGAGAGGTGCAAGCAGGCTCGCAGCGAGTGCCCTCTCTGTTGGCCTTGCTGCTCGAACGCAAGCAGCCCGGGCCGTTGCGGGTAGTGCTGAAATCCGGCCACAGCCTGCTTCTGGATGCGCGTTACCACTCGGCCTATCTGGAGGGTGGGCTGACCTCGAGCATGCTGGCCGATGATGCTGTCGCACAAATTGATCGACTGGCGCCTGACGAGTTCGATCGGGCCAGCCTGGGTCTGGCTCTTGATCAGCGTGTTTCGGTCGAGCAGATATGCTGGTTGCTTCAGGAAACCGCGGATACCCGTCATCTGCTTTCGCGTTGGCACGACCAGCCGGCACAGACCGTTCAGCTCGATACCTGGCCGAACTTGTCAATGCAAAGTGATGCACTGGCCTGGCTCGGTGTGCTGACCAAGATGAGCCGCCGCAGCCTGCCGCTTTCGGACGTGGTGCGCTTGGCGGTGGATGCGGGAATTCCGCTGGTTCGAGTGAGGCATGGTCTGTCGCTGCTGCTGACCTTCCGTCATGCGCAGTTGCTGACTCCGGTAATCAATGCGATGCCTGCACATCGTCCGGCGCCAACACCGCCACCAACCGCCGCCCCGGCGCTGCCCCAGCAAAGTGGTGGCTTGTTGAGCCGTATCCGTTCCCGTCTTCGTGCACTGGTTTCCTGAGAATGACTACGCTTGAACAAGATCTGAAAATCATCTTCGTCGGCCCCCCCGGTGCCGGTAAAAGTACCGCTATCCGCACTATCAGCGACCATCCGCCAGTCAGTACCGATGTACCGGCTTCGGATGAAAGCCGGTTGACCACGGTTGCGCTGGACTTCGGTGAAATGACCCTGGAGGGCGGCGATGTACTGCGACTGTATGGCGTTCCGGGGCAGGGGCGCTTCGAGTTCATCTGGCCGCTGATTTCAGAAGGGGCGGTGGGCGCCTTGTTCTTCATTGATGCGCGTCATCCGACCCCGTTGCAGGAGCTGGATGGCTATCTGGAAAGTTTTGCCGAAACCATCCGCAATGTGACCAGCCTTTTGGTGGTGACGCATGTGGATCATGCGCCGCAAGGCTTTGACAAGCTGCAATTGGCGCGTCATATTCGCAGCAAGGGGCTGGAAATGAACATCACCGAAATCGATCCGCGTCAACGTCGGGATGTGCTGTATGCACTCAATATGTTGATGGAAGTCTTGCCCCAATCTGCTGGTGGAGCCTGAAATGCACATTGAAACCGAAATCGATCACCGTCGCTGGAGCAAGTTCTTTCCGGCGGACAAGGAAGCTGCCTGCCTCGAGCAGATGAGCAATACCCTGAGCAACATCCATGGGGCCTATTGCATGGTGCTTTCCACCCTGGATGGCATGCTGTTGGCACGGGTGGTTAATCGTCCCACCAACACCTCGCGTCTTGCAGCCATCACCGGCTCTTTGTGCGGCTTGGGCGAAACCTTGGCCAAGGAGCTTGGTCAGGCCAATTTTCGTGACGTGCTGATTTCCACCAATGAAGGCATTGCCGTGGTGCAACGGGTACCGCCGCCGGGAGATCGCATGGTATTGCTGGTTGCAGCCAACCACGAATCCAACGTCGGTATCGTTTCTTCGCAATCTCGCTGGTGTGCGCAAGGTTTGGCACAGATGGCGTTTCTTTCGGCCGGCAACGTGCCAGGCTGAATCCCTGAACTCCAGGGAAGGCGGTGATGCATCGGCGCCGCCATTCACTCCTCCGCTCCCGGTGCGGCAAACTTCAAGGAAAACTTCCCATGGCAAACATTCAAGAATCCCTCGCCAACATCATGACCATTGACGGCTGCCTTGCCACAGCACTGGTCGATTACAACAGCGGTCT
This sequence comes from Lysobacter sp., assembly GCA_041855065.1. Taxonomy (GTDB): domain Bacteria; phylum Pseudomonadota; class Gammaproteobacteria; order Xanthomonadales; family Xanthomonadaceae; genus Solilutibacter. The sequence continues at coordinate 10,975 of JBHADJ010000067.1, read as the reverse complement.
CGTGCTCGGCAAGGCCGGCTCCGGCGTTGACCTTGACCTTGCCGGTGCTGGCAATACCGAAGTGGTGCGTGCCAAGATGAAAACGATGAAGTCGTTGAACCTCAACGAAAGCATCGAAGACATCCTGATCACCTTGGGCACGCAGTACCACATCATCCGTCCGATGAAGAGCCGCGAAGGTCTGTTCCTGTACGTGGTGCTGCTGAAAGATCGTGCCAATCTTGCGCTGGCACGTCTGAAGACGGCCGACGTGGAAAAGGAACTGGTGGTCTGATTTTTCATCCAGTTGTCTGCAAGCGGCCCGGATAATCCGGGCCGTTTGTGTTTTCTCCCGAGGGATGGCTCACCACGGCATGCGTGTCGGATCCAGCCCGCCGCTTTCGAAGGTGGCGCTGACACGTCCTTTGTCTTTCATCGGAAACTCGATGGTTACCTCCTCGGCATCCTTGAAGATCCGCCACAAGGCGCGCTCGTCGGTGATGAACATTGCAATCGCCTCATCGGTATCCGGACGCGAGCCGCGCAGCGTGCGTGCTTGACCATCGACGCTCAGCTTGAGCGAGCAGCCGCGATAACAGTCGAAGTCGCCGCGCTCAAGCACCAAATAGCTGGAGCGCCCCCATTCGGGATGGTCGCGAAAAATCAGTTTCACCGTGGAACGTCCGATTGCGGTGTCCACCCGGTTGCTGGCATCGATGGCGGCCGTGACTTGCTGACCTTTGCCGGCCGGATTGCGTTGATAGTCCCACAGCCGTTCCAGACGGCGCTGCGCGCGCAGTTTCTTGACCTCGCTTTCCACCTCGGCGAAGCGTGCTTCGGCCTCCCGGGCGGCCTGTGTGCCGGCATAGCTTTGCTGCAGCTCGCCGGCACGGGTGTGCGCCACCTCCCACTCCCCGGCATTGATGGCTTCGTCAAGCCGTTGCTTGACCGACAGTGCGGCCGCTTCGCGTTGCGCCGTTTGCTCGGCTGCTCGTGCTTCTTCAGCGGCCTGCCGGGATTGTCCCTGACAGGCGGCAAGCAAGGTGGTGCACAGGGCACCGGCCATCCAAACGGTGGGTTTCATTTTTCTTCTGCCTTGGCAAGCATTTCTTCGACCGATGCGCGGGTAATCGGGTGATAACCGGGACGGGCGCGGTTGTAAGTGGCTTTGGCAAAGGCCAAGCCTTCCGGTGTTTTCACCAGTTCCGCATAAATCGGCATGATCAGCTTGCGCCGACCCACGCGCTCGAGGAAGGCCGCCATGTCGCGACGCGCTTCGGCATGGCCGCTGCGCACGCTGAGCGGATACCAGCGCATGGCGATTTCACCATTGGCAGTACCGGTGAAGTGGTAGGCGGCATCCAGTTGCTGCACTTGTGCCAGGGTGAGGGTGGCAGGCATGCCGTCGAGGAAGTGCGACCACTCCTGGGTGGACCATTTTTCCGTCAGTGTCTTGCTTGGCAGCGTGCCGCTGGTCAACCAACTGTTGCGGGCGGTATCCACCACGGCAAACGGACGAGCCTCCACTTGCGGGGCAAAGGACGGGATGCCCGGCTGGTAGATCCATTCTTCCACCTGTTCCAGGGTGGCCTTGCCCTGATGCTTGTCGATCAGATGGGTCTTGATGTAGTCGAGGAATTGTCGGGTGGTGACCGACTGGAAGGCGAAATGGTCGAAGTAGCCTTTCAGGAACGGGTCAAACACCTCGCGGCCGTAAGTTTCCTCCAGCCATTGCAGCATCCATGCCCCCTTGGTGTAGACCGTGGAAGAGGAGGCGCCATCGGGATCGGCCAGATCGCCGGGCTTTAGCGCCATCACCTGCAGCTTCGGTTCCAGTGTCTGGTATTCGCGCTTGAGCTCGTTGCGGTCGATGACGTGTTCCATGTCGGCCATGTCCTTGCCGTACATGGCTTCGGTGATGCGCCCCTGCACATAGGTGGTAAAGCCTTCGTTGAGCCAGCCGTCGCGATCGGTGGCAAAGGTGACCAGATTGCCCGACCAGCTGTGTGCCAGCTCATGGGCAATCAGCGAAACCAGTGATTTGTCGCCGACGATGACGGTGGGGGTGGCAAAGGTCAGGCGCGGGTTTTCCATGCCGCCGTAAGGAAAGGAGGCGGGCAACACCAGCATGTCGTAGCGATCCCAGCGATAGGGGCCGTAGAGCTTTTCGGTGACGTCGATCATGCGCTCGGTGTCTTCGAATTCGCGTTGCGCGCGCGCCACCATCGACGGCTCTGCCCAGACGCCGCTGCGCTCGCTGATCGGCTGGAACACCAAGTCGCCCGCTGCAATTGCCAGCAGATAGGAGGGAATCGGCTGTGGCATGCGGAACTGGTAGTCACCATCGCGTTGCGCGTTCGGATCGTTGTCCGCGCTCATCAGCACCATCACGTCCTGCGGGCTCTTGACGTTGGCCGAATAGGTGAAGCGCACCAGTGGCGTATCCTGCAACGGTACCCAGCTGCGGGCATGGATTTGCTGCGACTGGCTGAACATCATCGGGGCTTTCTTGCCCTCCGTCATGGCCGGGGTCAGCCATTGCAGGCCGGAGGCTTCCGGCGAGGTGCGGTAGCTCACCCGGATTTTGCCGGGGCGGGTGGGGGCTTCGATGGTGAGCTTGCGCCCCAGTACCTTGTCGGGTTCGGGTGCCAGGGCGAATTCGAGAGGATGCCATTGGCCGTCCGCACTTTCGGCCTCGGCTTTTTCGATCGTCAGGTCACGAGTATCGAGTACCAGTTGCTGCGCATTGGGATCAAGCCACTCCAGCGTATAGGTGGCACTGCCATGCAGCGTCCGGCTGGTAAAGTCCAGCTGCAAATCGAGTGCCAGATCCTTGGTGCGCACCTTGTAGGGTTCGGCGTAGGAATGTTCGTCAATCACTTGATCAACGGCCTGTGAGGCCGCCTGCGTGGATTGTGCCGACGGGACTTGTGGGGCTGGCGGGGCATCTTTGTCGCTGCAACCGGCAGCCAGCAATACGGCAGAAATCGAAAGCATCAAAAGCGTGGAGCGCATCGAAAAATCCTGTCAAAAGCAATCGGCGCAGTTTAGCCGCTTGCCCTGCAGTCGTTGTGTTGCAGTGCGGAAGGTGTTGGGCGGCCTGCCAAGCAAGGCGGGCCTTATAATCGCCAACCACTTTTGCCTGACTCAAGCCGATGTCCGCCGACCGCGTTTCCATCACCTTTCAGGAACTCATCCAGCGCCTCAATGCCTATTGGGCCGAGCAGGGCTGCGTGCTCATCCAGCCGCTCGATCTCGAAGTGGGCGCAGGCACGTTCCATCCGGCCACCTTCCTGCGTGCGCTCGGGCCCGAGCCGTGGAATGCCGCCTATGTGCAGCCCTCGCGCCGTCCCACCGATGGCCGTTACGGCGAGAACCCGAACCGCCTGCAACGCTATTACCAGTATCAGGTGGTGATGAAACCGGCACCGGACAACATCGTCGAGCTGTATTTCGATTCGCTGAAGTCGCTCGGCGTCGATCCGCAGGTGCATGATTTGCGCTTGGTCGAGGACAACTGGGAATCGCCGACCCTCGGCGCCTGGGGGCTGGGCTGGGAAGTCTGGTTGAACGGCATGGAAGTCACCCAGTTCACCTGGTTCCAGCAGGCCGGCGGGCTGGAGTGCCGCCCGGTACTGGGCGAAATCACCTACGGGCTGGAGCGCCTGTGCATGTACTTGCAGAACGTCGACAACGTGTTCGATCTGGTCTGGACTTACGGCCCGGATGGCGAGGCGGTGACGTACCGCGATGTCTATCACCAGAACGAAGTGGAGCAGAGTGCCTACAACTTCGAGCATGCCGACGTGACCGAATTGTTCCATCGCTTCGATGCCTGCGAGCGTGAAGCCCTGAAACTGGTGGAAGCCGGGCTGCCCCTGCCGGCCTACGAGCAGGTGATGAAGGCCAGCCACAGTTTCAACCTGCTCGATGCCCGTCGCGCCATTTCCGTGACCGAGCGCCAGCGCTACATCCTGCGCGTGCGCAACCTTTCCCGCGCGGTGGCCGAAGGCTACTACGCACAACGCGAGAAGCTGGGATTTCCCGGCCTGAAGAAATTCGAGGAGGCCGCCCGATGAGCACGACGGCAATGCAACCGCTTTTGATTGAACTGGGTACCGACGAGCTGCCGGTCAAGGCGCTGCCCGGTCTTGCCGAAGCGTTTTTCAACGGCATTCTGGCCGGGCTTGAAAAGCGCGGCATCGCCTTTGCACGGGGCGATGCCAAACCGCTGTACACACCGCGCCGTCTGGCTGTCTGCCTGCCCGGCGTGGCGCTGGAGCAGCCGGAGCAGAAATCCGAAAGCCTTGGCCCGTATCTGGACATTGCCCTGGATGCCGACGGCCAGCCCAGCCGTGCCCTGCTCGGCTTTGCCGCCAAGGCCGGCGTGGAATGGACGGCGCTGGAGAAAGTGCGCGATGGCAAGGGCGAGCGCTTTGCCCATCGCAGCGTCAGGCCCGGTGCCGCCACTGCCGCCCTGCTGCCGGAGATTCTGGCCGAAACCCTCGCCGCGATGCCGATTCCCAAGCCGATGCGCTGGGGCGCCGAAAGCCATGCCTTTGCCCGCCCGGTGCACTGGCTGGTGATGCTGCTGGGCGATGCCGTCGTCCCCGGCGAGGTGATGGGCATTGCCGCTGGCCGGCATTCGCGCGGGCACCGCTTCATGCAGAGCGGTGAGGTGGCCATCCCCCGTGCCGATGCCTATGTCGATATCTTGCGCGCTGCCCATGTGCGGGTGGACCCCGACGAGCGTCGTGCCCACATCGTGCGCGAAGCCCGGGCCCATGCAGCGGCCGTGGGCGGCACGGCGCGGCTGGATGCAGGCATCGTGGAGGAAGTCAACGGCCTGACCGAATGGCCGGTCGCCATCACCTGCGCCTTCGAGCCGGAGTTTCTCGCCGTGCCGCAGGAAGCCCTGATTTCCACCATGGAAACCAATCAGAAGTTCTTCCCGGTACTCGATACCGAAGGCCGCCTGACCCGGCACTTCATCGGCACTGCCAACATCGAATCGAAGCACCCGGAGGAAGTGCGCAAGGGCTATGAGCGCGTCATTCGCCCGCGTTTTGCCGATGCCAAGTTCTTCTTCGACGAGGATCTGAAGCAGGGGCTTGAAGCGATGAATGACGGCCTTGCCAGCGTCAAGTATCAGGACAAGCTCGGCAGCATTGCCGACAAGGTGACGCGCGTGGCGGCGCTGGCCGAAGGCATCGCCGCGCAAGTGGGCATCGATAAGGACAGCGCAGGCCGCGCCGCCCGTCTTGCCAAGGCCGATCTGCAATCGCGCATGGTGGGCGAGTTCCCCGAGCTGCAAGGCATTGCCGGCCGCCACTACGCACAGGCACAGGGCGAGCCGACCGCCATCGCCCAGGCCATCGACGAAAGCTGGATGCCGCGCAACGCCAGCGATGCCATCGCTCCGTCACGCCTCGGCCAAGTGCTGGCCGTGGCCGAACGGCTGGACACGCTGGCCGGCGGTTTTGCCGCCGGCCTCAAGCCCACCGGCAACAAAGACCCGTTTGCCCTGCGCCGCAATGCGCTCGGCCTTGCCCGCACGATGATCGAAGGCGGGCTGGATCTGGACTTGCCCGCCCTGCTGGCGGCGGCAAACGCGGCGCTGCCCATTGCCGGCGAAGAAGTCGGTGCGCTGTACGGCTTCATCCTCGACCGTCTGGAAGGTTATTACGCCGAGCAGGGCTTTTCCGCGCAGCAGTTCCGTGCCGTGGCAACGCTGCAACCGGTCTCGCTTGCCGATTTCGATGCCCGCCTGAAGGCCATTGCCGCCTTTGCCCGTCTGCCCGAAGCCGCGGCCCTGGCTGCCGCCAACAAGCGCGCACGCAATATCCTGAAAAAGGCCGAAGGCGCGGTACCGGCCGAAGTGAACCCGGCTCTGCTTGGCGAGGCGGCGGAAAAAAACCTGGCACAGGCACTGGATGCGGCCATTGCCGCCACCGATGCCGCCCTTGCCGAGCGCGATTATGTCGCCGTCCTCACCCGTCTTGCCGCCCTGCGCCCGGCGGTGGATGCCTTCTTCGACGAGGTGATGGTGAATGCCGACGACCCGGCCATCCGCGCCAATCGCCTTGCCCTGCTGCAACGTCTGGCCGACCGCCTCGGCAGCATCGCCGCGATCGAGCTGCTCTCGGCCTGATGCGGCTGTGGTCGCTGCACCCGCGCCACCTCGACCCGCAAGGGCTGGTGGCGCTGTGGCGCGAAGGGCTGCTGGCACGCAAAGTGCTGCACGGCCAGACCCGCGGCTATACCCGTCACCCGCAACTGCAACGCTTCCGCGCCCATCCCGAGCCGCTCCTTGCGATGGATGCCTATCTGCACGCCGTGGCGGACGAGGCCGATGCACGCGGCTACCGCTTTGCACGCAACAAGCTCGGCGCACGTGCCAGCGTTGCCGCCATCAACGTCAGCGATGCGCAACTGGCCTTTGAATGGCAGCATTTGCTGGCCAAACTGGCCAGCCGCAACCCGGAATGGCATGCCCGCGCGCAAGCCTGCCCGCACCCCGACCTGCACCCGCTGCTGCAGGCTGTCCCCGGGCCGATTGCTGACTGGGAGCGGCCCTGAATGAGATAAAGCGCAGTCTGGCAGGCAAAATTGCGGTACGGTGTCCCTGTTGCCATTGCCTCATCGATACGCCATGAAAATGACTGCCGCCGCGTTCGTCCTGTCCGGCCTGTTGGCTGCCCTCCCTTCGTTTGCTGCCGAGCCGGTTGCTCGGGTGCGGGTGCTGTTTGACCGTGACGGCATCCGTGAAACACGCGTCGAGGGCATGGCCGACATCACTGCCGGGCGGGCATTGAGCGCCGATGATCCGGCCCGGATTGCCTCGGTCAGCAAGCTCCTTGCCGCCATCGCCGTGCTGCAACTGGTGGAGGCGGGCAAGCTCTCGCTGGATGCGGATGTGGCCGAGGTACTCGGGCGGCCCTTGCGCAATCCGGCTTTCCCGGAGACACCGATTACGCTGCGCATGCTGCTCTCGCACACCTCCAGCCTGACCGACAACGCCGGCTATTGGAATGTACCGCTCGGCCAGGGCGTGTCGATCATCACCGACCGCGCCGAAGCCTGGGACAGCGCCCATGCACCGGGGACGTTTTTCCGCTACAGCAATCTCAATTTCCCGCTGGTCGCCGAGCTGATGGAACGTGCCAGCGGCGAGCGTTTCGACCGCCTGATGCGCCGCCAGCTGTTCGAGCCGCTGGGCATTGATGCCTGCCACAACTGGTCCGGTTGCAGTGACGCGGCCATCGCCCGCGCGGTGGTGCTGTATGACGCCGATGGCAAGGCGCAGCGCGATGATCTGCAAGGCCGCGCACCGGATTGCGCGGTGATTCCGGCCAGCGACGGCGGCTGCGATGTGGACGCGCATTGGCAGCCCGGCAGCAATGGCGCGATGTACTCGCCGCAGGGCGGGGTGCGCATTTCCGCCAATGGTTTGGCGCGGATTGGCCGCATGTTGCTCGCGGGCGGCACGCTCGATGGCGTGCGCATCCTTTCACCCGAATCGGTGCGCCTTCTGGCAGTGCCGGCCTGGACGTTCGATGGCAAAAACGGCGTGATCGGCGAGGAGGACGAGCCCAACCGCGGCGGGTTCTTCTGCGCCTACGGGCTTGCCAGCCAGACCATCGGCCGTGGTGATGGCAGCACCTGCCGCGACGACCTGTTTGCCGATGGCCGCCAGCGCTTTGGTCATTCCGGCAATGCCTATGGCCTACTCTCGGGACTGTGGCTGGACTTGGATGCCGGCACCGGCGTGGCCTATTTCGCCACCGGTGTTGCCAACGACTCCAGCGGCCAGCATTCGGCCTTCAGCCGAACCGAGGAAGAAGGCGCAAACGGCTGGTGATCAGCTGGATTTTAGGCGAGCGGCAAGGTCGGGGATCGGCAGGAACTCGAAGCGTTTGCCCTCCTGATGACGCACCAGCAGCCCGAGGACTTCCAGTCCCAGCAAATCGGCGCGGGCGGTGGCATAGGTTTTGAACGGGAGCTCCACCTATCACCGCACCTATCAACAACTATCAATTCATGTCGAAATTGATAGTTTGAGTGCACGCAACCCAAGCTTGACCCTTTAATTTCAATGGGTTGCGATGGCGATGATGGTGGCAGCTATCAATTTTGATAGTTGCCAAGAGGCGCGTCATGGTGTTTGGCGCAGGCCGCAGTACCGGCAACAAAAAGCCGGCGCAGATGGCGCTGCGCCGGCAGAGTCTTGGCAGGCGGGGGCACCGGGATGCCGGTGCCCGCTTGGCCTGCCTTACAGATACAGCGGGTAGGGCTTTTCGCCTGCGATGTTCCACACCTTGTTGGCGCGGGCCACGTCCTTGGCGTCGAGCTTGCCTTCTTCGGCGAGGGCGTATACGGCCGCTTGGGCGATGTGGTAGCGGTCCACCTCGAAGTGGCGGCGCAGGTTGGCGCGGGTGTCGCTGCGGCCAAAGCCGTCGGTACCGAGCACCACATAGCGCATCGGCACGAACTCGCGGATCTGGTTGGCAAAGCCGCGCACATAGTCGGTGGCGGCAATCGCCGGGCCCTGGCGGCCTTGCAGCAGCTGGGTGACGTAGGGCACCTGCTTTTGCTTGGCTTCCGGGTTCAGGCGGTTGAAGCGGATGGCGGCTTCGCCGTCGCGGGCCAGCTCGTTGAAGCTCGGGCAGCTCCAGATGTCGGCCCCAATTCCGAACTCTTGCTCCAGCAGGTCGGCGGCGGCGATGGCTTCGCGCAGGATGGTGCCACTGCCCATCAGTTGCACGCAAAGTGCATCGCCCTTGGCTTTTGTTTTTGCTTTTGCCGAGTCCCGAGTTCCGAGTCCCGAGTCCCGCAACAGATACATCCCCTTGATGATGCCCTCGGCACTGCCTTCGGGCATGTCCGGGTGCGGGTAGTTTTCGTTCATCAGGGTGAGATACCAGTACTCGTCCTGCTGCTCGCTCAGCATGCGCTGCATGCCGTGTTGCAGCAGGGTGACCACCTCGTAATGGAAGGTGGGATCGTAGCTGCGGCAGTTGGGGATGAGGCCGGCCTGAATGTGGCTTTGTCCGTCTTCGTGCTGCAAGCCCTCGCCGTTGAGCGTGGTGCGGCCTGCAGTGCCGCCGAGCAGGAAGCCGCGCGCGCGCATGTCGGCCGCTTGCCAGGCGGCATCGCCGATGCGCTGGAAGCCGAACATCGAGTAATAGATGTAGAACGGCAGCATTTGCAGGTTGTTGGTGCTGTAGCTGGTGGCTTGCGCCATCCAGCTGGCAAAGGCACCGGCCTCGCTGATGCCTTCTTCCAGCACTTGGCCTGCGGCATCTTCGCGGTAGAACATCAGCTGATCGGCGTCCACCGGCTTGTATTTCTGCCCTTGCGGGGCATAGATGCCCAACTGGCGGAACAGCCCTTCCATGCCGAAGGTACGGGCTTCGTCGGCCACGATCGGCACACAGCGCGGGCCGACCTGTTTGTCGCGCAGGACGATGGAGAGTGCCTGAACGAAGGCCATGGTGGTGCTGATTTCGCGCTCGCCGGTGCTCTTGGTCAGACGCTCGAAGGCATCGAGCGACGGCACCGGCAACGACTCGTCGGACTTTTGCCGGCGCTGCGGCAGGAAGCCGCCCAAGGCACGGCGGCGCTCCAACATGTATTGCACTTCCGGCGAATCCTTGCCCGGATTGAGGAAGGGAATCTGGCCGTTTTCCAGCTGCTCGTCGCTGATTTCGATGTTGAAGCGGTCGCGGAAGGCGCGTACTTCATCGCCATCGAGCTTCTTGGTCTGGTGGGTCGGGTTGAGTGCCTCGCCGGCGCCGCCCATGCCGTAGCCCTTGACGGTCTTGGCAAGAATCACCGTCGGCATGCCGCGGGTCTTCACGGCGGCATCATAGGCGGCATACACCTTGTGCGGATCGTGGCCGCCGCGGTTCAGGCGCCAGATATCGGCATCGGACAGGCTCGCCACCATCGCCGCGGTTTCCGGGTATTTGCCGAAGAAGTGTTCGCGGGTATAGGCGCCACCGAAGGCTTTGCAGTTCTGGTACTCGCCGTCCACCGTTTCCATCATCAGCCGCTTCAAGGTGCCGTCGCGATCCTTGGCCAGCAGCGGGTCCCAATAGCTGCCCCAGACCAGCTTGATGACGTTCCAGCCGGCACCGCGGAACTGGCCTTCCAGCTCCTGAATGATCTTGCCGTTGCCGCGCACCGGGCCGTCCAGTCGCTGCAGGTTGCAGTTGATGACGAATACGAGGTTGTCCAGCCCTTCGCGGCCGGCCACGGAAATGGCGCCGAGGCTTTCCGGCTCGTCGGTTTCGCCATCGCCGAGGAAGCACCACACCTTGCGGTCGCTCTTGGGCATCAGGCCGCGAGCTTCCAGATACTTCCACGCGCGCGCCTGATAGATCGCGGCAATCGGCCCCAGCCCCATCGAGACGGTCGGCAGCTGCCAGAAATCCGGCATCAGCCACGGGTGCGGATAGCTGGAAATGCCCTTGCCGTCGACTTCCATGCGGAAATGATCGAGTTGGTCTTCGGACAGGCGCCCTTCCAGAAAAGCGCGCGCATATATGCCGGGCGAGCTGTGCCCCTGCACGCAGATCAGATCGCCCGGATGCTCGGCCGAGGGCGCGCGCCAGAAGTGGTTGAAGCCCACGTCGTACAAGGTGGCCGAGCTGGCAAAGCTGGCGATGTGCCCGCCCAGGTCGCCGGGCTTGCGGTTGGCACGCACCACCATCGCCATCGCGTTCCAGCGGATCATCGAGCGGATGCGCCACTCCATCTGCGCATCACCCGGCATCTTCGGCTCCAGATGGGCAGGAATGGTGTTGATGTATTCGGTGGTCGGGGCAAACGGCAGATGCGCCCCGGCGCGGCGGCTGACCTCCACCATGCCTTCGAGCAGCTGATGCGCGCGCTCGGGGCCTTGCACATCAATGACCGCCTTGATGGATTCGATCCACTCGCGGGTTTCGGTCGGATCGGGGTCGTTTTGCAAGAGTTCGTTCAGCCAGTGCAT
>JBHADJ010000066.1:0-7706 GCA_041855065.1 Lysobacter sp. | reverse complement strand
GCAGGTTGGTCAGACTGACGTTGCCGCGCTGACGCGGTAGGCACTGAGCAATTTGCTCGAACTGCGATTTGCTGATCTCCATGCGACAACTATCGCCGTCAAATCAGATTCGCGCAATTAGTGTTAACAGGCCCTAGTGGCTGGCATTGCGCTGTGCGGGTTTGCTGCCGATTGGGTTTGCAGGCGCGGGGCGGGTATTTCGTATCCCGGGACGATTTCGATACCGGCATGGCGGGCAGCGACTCGATGAAGACGGCAGCACGGTATTGTGCTGCTTCCACTGGAGAATCCGTGCTTGACAGTATGGGGTGATCGATACCCGGCCAGGCGTGGGGCGTGTGTGATAAAGCCTCCCCGAAGCTCTACAATACCCGCCCCGTCACTCACGGTTGCAAAGCGCAATGATCGTGCTCGAAGGGCAGAAGGCCCTGTCGCCGTTCCGCCGCGAACGGCTGGAGATGCGTCTCCGTCAAGTCCATCCCGCCATCCGTCTTGTCGATGGCTGGTTCGTGTACTGGGTCAAGCCCGAGGCCGGGCAAACACCGGATATCGCCACGCTTGGGCGCATTCTGCAGGCCGGGACGGACAAGGCCGGGCAGGCCGCGGGCGTGGTATCGCGCTTTGTTTCGCCGCGCATCGGCACGCTTTCGCCGTGGGCGAGCAAGGCGACCGAGCTTTTGCAGGGTGCCGGCCTGCCGGTGGAGCGGGTGGAGCGCGGCGTGCGTCTGGACATCGCCGGCTGGCCGAGCGATGCGGCAAGCGCGAAGGCGCTTTCGGCGCGGCTGCACGATGCGATGACGCAATCGTTGCTGGTGGATGCCGATGCGGCCGAGGCCTTGTTTGCCAGCCCGGTGCGCGGCGAACTGGAAGTCATTCCCCTTGCCGAGCTTGAAGCGGCCAACCAGCGCTTGGGCCTGGCGCTGGCCGAGGATGAAATCGACTATCTGCGCGCGCGCTATGCCGAGCTGGGGCGCGATGCGCACGATGTGGAACTGATGATGTTCGCGCAGGCCAATTCCGAGCACTGCCGACACAAGATTTTCAATGCCAGCTGGACGATCGACGGTGTGGAACAGGAGCGTTCGCTGTTCCGCATGATCAAGAATACCCACGGCAAGACGCCCGAGCACACGCTGTCGGCCTACAGCGACAATGCCGCCGTGGTGGCGGGCTACCCGAGCCGTCGTCTGCGCGCGGAAGTGGCCGCCGGCCCGTTCGTGTTGCAACCGTGGGCGGATTCGGCCTTTGCCATCAAGGTGGAAACGCACAACCACCCGACCGCGATCTCGCCTTTCCCCGGTGCCTCCACCGGCGCGGGCGGGGAGATCCGTGACGAGGGTGCCACCGGGCGGGGCGGCAAGCCCAAGGCCGGCCTTGCCGGGTTCAGTGTTTCGCATCTGCGCATCCCGGGGCTGGCAAGGCCGTGGGAGGCCGAGCGTGCGCTCAATCCGCGCATGGCCAGTGCTTTCGAGATCATGATCGACGGCCCGCTGGGGGCGGCGGCCTTCAACAACGAGTTTGGCCGGCCGAACCTTACCGGCTATTTCCGCAGTTTCGAGCTGCCCGAAGCCGAGGGGCTGGTGCGCGCCTACGACAAGCCGATCATGCTTGCCGGTGGCCTTGGCGCGATCGACCGGGCGCTGGTGGAAAAGCGTCGCCTCGCCCCCGGCGATGCGGTAATCGTGCTGGGTGGCCCGGCCATGCTGATTGGCCTTGGCGGCGGTGCGGCAAGCTCGGTGGCCTCGGGCGAAAGCAGCGAGGATCTCGATTTTGCCAGCGTGCAGCGCGACAACCCGGAAATGGAGCGGCGAGCGCAGGAAGTGATTGATGCCTGCGTGGCACTGGCGGAGAAAAATCCGATCCGCTCCATTCACGACGTCGGCGCGGGCGGGCTGTCCAATGCCATTCCCGAGCTGCTGCACGACTCGGGCGTGGGCGGCATCATCGACCTTGCCAAGGTGCCGAGCGATGATCCCTCGCTCTCGCCGATGCAGCTGTGGTGCAACGAATCGCAGGAACGCTACGTGCTCGGCATCGCCGCCGATCGCATTGCCGACTTCACTGAACTGTGCCGGCGCGAGCGTTGCCCGTTCGCGGTGGTGGGCTATGCCACGGCCGAGGAGCGTTTGATCGTCGGCTACGGTGCCACGCCTGAAGCCGCTGCGGCGGGCGTGCTGCCCGCGCCCGCCATCGACCTGCCGATGGACGTATTGTTCGGCAAGCCGCCGAAGATGCACCGCGATACCCGTCATCCGGCGGCGGTGGCCTGGCCAGAGCTCGATACCGATACCCTGAGCCTGCACGATGCTGCTCTGCGCGTGCTTTCGCATCCCACCGTGGCGGCCAAGTCCTTCCTCATCACCATTGGTGATCGCAGCGTCGGCGGGCTGACTGCGCGCGACCAGATGGTCGGCCCGTGGCAGATGCCGGTGGCCGACTGCGCCATCACCCTGGCCGGTTTCGAAGGCTTTGCCGGCGAGGCCATGGCGCTGGGCGAGCGCACGCCGCTGGCGCTGATCGATGCCGCCGCCAGTGCCCGCATGGCGGTGGGCGAGGCCATCACCAATCTCTGTGCCGCGCCGGTGGCGTCGCTGGATCGCATCAAGCTCTCCGCCAACTGGATGGCGGCAGCCGGCCACGAGGGCGAGGACGCCAAGCTGTTCGATGCGGTGGAAGCGGTCGGTATGGCGCTGTGCCCGGCGCTGGATCTGTCGATTCCGGTGGGCAAGGATTCGCTCTCGATGCAGGCGCAGTGGCAGACGGATGCCGGAGCCACGGTGAAGTCGGTGTCGCCGGTGTCGCTCGTGGTCACCGCGTTTGCGCCGGTGGAAGACGTGCGTGCCCAGCTCACCCCGCTGCTCTCGCGCGAAGAAGGCACCGAGCTGTGGCTGATCGGCCTTGGTGCCGGCAAGCGGCGCATGGGCGGCTCGATTTTGGCGCAATGCCATCAGGCATTTGCCGGGGAAGTGCCGGATCTGGATGACCCGGCACTGCTGCGCGGGTTCTTCGAACTGATTGCCGAAGCGCGCAATGACGGCCTTCTGCTGGCCTATCACGACCGTGCCGACGGCGGCCTGTTCGCGACCCTGGCGGAAATGGCCTTCGCCTCGCATCTGGGGCTCGACATCGTGCTTGATGGCTGGGCCGACAAGCACAGCGACGACGTATTCGAGGCGCTGTTCAACGAAGAACTGGGTGCGGTGGTGCAAATCCGCAGCGAAGACCGCGCCGCATTTGCCGATCTGGTGGCACAGCACGGTCTCATCGAATGTGCCCACCGCATCGCCCGCCCGCATACCGCCGACGACATTCGCGTGCTGTGCGATGGCGAAGTGCTGGCCGAATGGCATTGGCAGGCGCTGTTCGATGCCTGGTGGCAGGTTTCGCATGCCATGCAGCGCCTGCGCGACAATCCGCAAACGGCGGACGAGGAATATCAGTCGGCACGCGATTTCTCCGCTCCCGGCCTTGTGCCGAAGCTCGGCTTCGATGCGGGCGAAGACGTGGCCGCGCCCTTCATCGCCAGTGGTAGCCGGCCGAAGGTGGCGATCCTGCGCGAGCAGGGCGTCAACGGTCAGGTGGAAATGGCTGCCGCCTTCATGCGCGCAGGCTTTGATGCGCACGACATCCACATGAGCGACCTGATCGAAGGGCGTGCCCGGCTGGAGGATTTCGTCGGTCTCGCCGCCTGTGGCGGCTTCAGCTATGGTGACGTGCTCGGTGCCGGTCGTGGCTGGGCGACGTCGATTCTGGAGCGCCCGGCTCTGCGCGCGCAGTTCGCCGCCTTCTTCGCCCGCCCCGATACCTTTGCCCTTGGTGTGTGCAATGGCTGCCAGATGCTGGCCCAGCTCAAGGACATCATCCCCGGTGCCGCGCACTGGCCGGAGCTTCTGCGCAATGCCAGCGAGCAGTACGAAGCGCGTCTGGTGCAGGTGGAAGTGGGCGAGAGCGCCTCGATCTTCCTGCGCGGCATGGGCGGCTCGCGCCTGCCGGTGATCGTCGCCCACGGCGAAGGCCGGATGCAGTTTGCCAATGCTCTTGATCAAGCCTCGGTGGCGGTGGCTGCGCGCTATGTCGATGGACACGGCCGGGTGGCCGAAACCTTCCCCGCCAACCCGAACGGCTCGCCCGAAGGCATTGCCGGCGTGGTCAGCGACGATGGCCGCGTTACCTTGCTGATGCCGCATCCCGAACGCACGCTTGCTGCCGTCAACTTCAGCTGGCACCCGGACGACTGGGGCGATGCCTCGCCGTGGGCACGGATGTTCCAGAACGCCCGCGTTTGGGTGGGATGAGCGAAAAGCGGCAGGCCAAGGGGTCTGCCGTTTTTCTTCGGGAGATCGAGGAATGCATGCGCCCGCACAATGGGGCTGGCTCGGCAAGCGGGTGGGGAGGCAGCCGGGCATCCTCATCATCCACTTGCCGATGGGAAGTTTTTCTACCGCTCTTGGCGGGTGAGGGTCAGGCCGGATAAATGGCGCCGAGGATGCGCGAGCCGCTGGCACCGGTGACGCTGGGGAGATTGCCGGGCAGCTGGTGCAGGGTTTGCCGGGCGAGCCAGGCAAAGCCGATGGCTTCGACGTGATCGGGGTCGAGGCCGTGGCGGGAGACGGGTTCGACGCGAACTTCCGGCAGATGGGCGGCGATGCGGGCAATCAGAATGGGATTGTGCGCGCCACCGCCGGCAATCAGGAGACGACGGCAATCCGGCTGGCTCTGGCGCAGTGCATCGGCGACGGTGCGGGCAGTGAGTTCGGCCAGCGTGGCTTGCACGTCGGCGATGGACAGGCTGCCTTCAAGACGGCGGCCCAACCACTCCAGATGGAAGTGCTCGCGTCCGGTGCTTTTCGGGGGCGGGGCGGCAAACCACGGGTCATCCAGCAGGCGGGCGAGCAGGTCGGCATCTGCTCGCCCCTGCGCGGCGAGGGCACCGTCCTTGTCATACGGCTGGCCGGTGTGTTGCTCGCACCAGGCATCCATCAGGGCATTGGCCGGGCCGGTATCGAAGCCGCGAATGCCGTGGCCGTCGGCGGGCAACAGGGTGAGGTTGGCGATGCCGCCAAGATTCAGGACGGCACGGCTTTCGCCGGGCTGGGCGAGCAGGGCAGCGTGCAGGGCGGGCAAGAGGGGGGCACCGTGGCCGCCGGCGGCCATGTCGCGGCGACGGAAGTGGGCCACGGTGGTGATGCCGGTGCGCTCGACGATCAGGGCCGGGTTGCCGATTTGCAGGGTGAAGGGGGTGGCAAGGTAGGGGCGGTGGCGCACGGTTTGGCCGTGCGAGCCGATGGCCGCGACGCTGGCAGGTGCAACCGCGCTCTGCGCCAGCAATGTACAGGCGGCGCTGGCAAAGGCATCGGCCACGGCGTAGTCGAGGGCGCCGAAGTCGTCGATGGAGGTGAGATCGCCGCCTTGGCCGAGGGCAATCAGTCGGTTGCGGGTGGCGCTGTCCCACGGATGGTTGAGGGCGGCAAGGCAGTGGGCTTGCAGCCGACCCTGCTGCTCGTCAAAGCGCACCAGTGCCGCGTCGATGCCATCGACGCTGGTGCCGGACATCAGGCCGATGTAGAGATTGGGTGCAGTCATGGGCACTTGTAGGACAGGTCGCAGGGATTGGCGTGAAGCAGGCGAAGGCATGGCCTGCCGGGAATCACGACAACGGCGCTCCGAGTGAGCGGAGCGCCGTCATGGGGGGCGGGAGATGGGTCAGTTGCGCGTGGTGCCGGGAGTCGCGACAGCGGCAACTTCCAGCGTCGCTTGAGGGGGGCGTGAGGGTGCGGGACGCGGGGCGACACGCGGCTCGTCTTCACCCTGGAAAACGATATTTTCCACCTCGCGAATCTTGGACAGGGCACGCCCGGTTTCGGCACGGAAGGCTGCCAGTGTGGAGCCGCTCAGCGGCGCGGGCGGAGGCAGCATCATGGTCAGCGGGTTGCGATGCTGGCCATTGACGCGGAATTCGTAGTGCAGATGCGGGCCGCTGGAAAGGCCGGTGCTGCCGACATAGCCGATGACCGTGCCTTGGGCAACGCGCTGGCCGGGGCGGATGTTGGCAAAGCGCGACATGTGCGCATAGAAGGTGGTTTTGCCCTGGCCGTGGTCAAGCTCGACCGACTTGCCATAGCCGCCCTGCCAACCGACCGATTTCACCGTGGCATCGCCGGCGGCCATGATCGGGGTGCCGGTGGGCGCGGCGTAGTCCACGCCATTGTGCATGCGCATCGAGCCGAGGATCGGGTGGCGGCGGCCGCCAAAGCCGGAGGTCAGGCGAGCATAGGGAATGGGCATGCGGATGAAGGCGCGCTCCAGCGAGCGGCCATCGGCGGTGTAATAGCTGCGCCGACCGTTCTGCTCGAACAGAAAACCACTGTAGAGCTTGCCATCCGCGGTGATGGTAGCGGCGAGCACGGGCCCTGTGCTGACCAGCTTGCCATCGCGCCACGTTTGGTCAACGACCACGCTGAAGCGATCATCGGGATCGAGATCGGAGTCGAAGTCGATATCGTATTTGAAAATATCGTCAGTCAGCTCCTTGAGGTTCTGCTGGGTGAGCCCGACCTTGCGCGCCGAGCTGAACAACGAGTTGCCAACCGTGCTGGTGAGTACCACCGTGCGCACGTCCACCTGCTGGGCGACCGGGGCTTCGGTGATGCGCTCGCCGGTCAAATCCAGCTCCACTTTCTGACCCATGCGGGTATAGCGGAAACCGCGCAGGGCACCGCCGGGAGGCAGATCGAAGGCCAGCTCGGCGCCGGGACGCAGGCGGCGCATTTCCACGGCAAGACCGGGATAGCGCATCAATCGGGCGAGATCGGCTTGGGGAATTTCCAGCTGCTCGAAAATCTGGCTGGCCGTTTCGCCGGGACGCACATTGATGACTTGCCAGCTGTCTCCCTTCACGGTGTTGGCGGGCGCCTGGCGCGGGCCGATTCTGGGCAGTGGCAAGGCCAACGAGGCGCGCGGGGTGTGGCCGGGCAGGCTGAGTGCCTTGTCGAGGCCGGGCACCAGTGCGGCCAGAAGTGCGGCAATGCTGGCGACAACGCCGGCATGAGCCCATTCGCGGCGCGTCCAGCGGCCATTGAAGCCGTCGGGCATGTGGTGGGCGACATAGCGCGCGAGTCCTTTTCTGCGCAACATCTTCAAGCGTTGCTTGCGGGCAGCATCAGGGCGTTTTGCTGTCATCGGCAAAATCTTCACTTCAAGTGGCAGGGCAGTCGCGTACCATAGAGACATTGCAGCCGTGAGTCAAACCCTTGATATGAATGAATATTTTGTTTGTGCACGGATTTAACGAAAGCCTTATGCTTGGCGACCGATGATTCATGAGAAATTTCCGTGTCCACCACCCCTGTTCAGAATGCGCTAGACCTCATTTCCCGCGGCTGCGACGAGCTGCTCAAACGCGACGAACTGGAGGCGCGCCTGAAGGAAGGCCGCCCGTTGCGCATCAAGGCCGGCTTCGACCCGACTGCCCCGGATCTGCACCTGGGGCATACCGTTCTGCTCAACAAGCTGCGCCAGTTCCAGCAGCTGGGGCATACGGTGATTTTCCTCATCGGCGACTTCACCGGGATGATTGGCGACCCCACCGGCAAGAACGTCACCCGCAAGCCGCTCTCGCGCGAGGATGTGCTGGCCAATGCGCGCACCTACGAGGAGCAGGTGTTCAAGGTGCTGGACCGCGACAAGACCGAAGTGTGCTTCAACAG
>JBHADJ010000065.1:0-3306 GCA_041855065.1 Lysobacter sp. | reverse complement strand
CGCGTTGGCCTCGTCGATGTAGTAATCGCCCTGCATCCGCCCTTGCACGGAAAAACCCAGACGGCGGCCAATCGGCTGGTAATCCAGCCCGAGATTGCTGATGTAACGCGGCGTGGAGAACACCTCCTTGCCGGCCAGAGAAACACCGCCGGCGGTGAAGGCGCTGACCACTTTCGCCTCCTGCAAGGCATGCGAGGCCCACAGTGTCCAGCTTTCGCCCAGCTGCGCCGACAGCTGCATGTCCACGCCCTGCCGCCGGGTACGGCCAAGGCCGACGGTGGTGCCGGTGCTGGGCATGTTGGCGACTTCATCGGTGGCATCCTGCCGCCACAGGGCGATGCGTGCTTCGCTGCCGGCAAACGGTTTCAATTTGAGGCCGATCTCGCTGCCGGTATTGAGGGAGGGACGATAGGCTGCCTGCCCGGCGACGAGATAGGCCGGCGCGGTGGAGCCAGTCAATATCTGGAAAGTGCGCCCCCAGTTGGCGTACACATGGGCATGTTCGCCCAAGGCATGCGACAGGCTCAGTTTCGGCTGGGTGATGTTGCCGTAGTGCTGCAATGGCGCCTGGCGGCCATCGGCAAAACGGGTGTGGCCGGAAAAACGGTCAATGCGCAGTGCCGGGACGATTTTCAGCGCCGGATACGGTTGATACACCGCCTGCACATAGGCACCGCTGTTGTCCAACGTGTAGTGTTCGTCGTTCTGGATGCGTGCCGGAGTGGCGGAAAAATCGGTGGGCATGGCGAAGGCATAGCGATGGCGGCGATAGGCATTGCGCTGCGCTTCGTGATTCAGCCCCGCTTCCAGCAGCAGCACCTCGCTGGCACGCCAAGTGAGCGTGGCGAGCAGGCCACGCTGCAATTCATCCCATTGCCGACGCTGGCGCGGGGCATTGCCGGGCGCGTAATCGCTGAAGGTCACGCGGCGATCGTCGAGATAACGGTTGAGATAGAGCTTGGCACTGAAATCCAGCCCGGCATCCAGCGACGCATCCAGATGTGCCGCCAGCTGCCACATCTGGCGCACATCGCCGTCATTGGCGTTCTTGGCCGGTGACTGACGGCGATCGGCAGCCATTTCCTCGGCCGTGAGAAAGCCCGGCTCGTCCGCCACGTTGCGATAGGCGCGGGCACTCAGGCCAAACTGGCTGCGCGCATCCGCACTCGCGCGGAACCATTTGCCCGACACACTGTATTTGCGCGCTGCATCGTGCTCGCGATAGCCGTCGCTGTCCTGCACGCCGAGAAAATAATTCTGTGCCCACTGGCCGCGCTCGATGCCGGCGGCAAGCTGGGCCTGGCCAGTGGCGAAACTGCCGGCGCTCAACCGGCCATCCAGATAGTTGCCGCCTTGCCGGGTCTGGAAATTGATGTTGCCGCCGATGTTGTGCAGGCCATAGCGCGGGTCATTGGTGCCGCGCACCACTTCGATGTAGTCCACCTCCAGCGGAAACACCATGTCGATGAAGCGCTGGTTGCCGCTGTTGACATTGCTCGGGATGCCATCCACCAGCGTCTTGATGCCGTTGATGTAACCCTCGCCATTGAAGGCGCGGAAGGTGACCTTGCCCGACTCCGCCCCCATGCGCGTCTCGGTGAGCTGGATGCCCGGCATCTGCCCGAGCAACTCCCAACTGGTGCCGACGGTTTTCTCCTCCACCTTGTCGCGCCCCATCACCTCCACCGAGGTGAGCACATCGGCCGCCGCCAGCGGGCCTTTGCGCGTCCCCTCGACGGTAACCCTGCCCAGGGTCATCGAGGCATCGCCCGCGCTTTGCGCGTGAGCGGGCAAAACCCAGGCCCCGCTCCAGACAAAAAGTGTCAATGCGGACAGATGAAAAGAAGAACAAAGACGCTGAGCAGCCATCCGGGGAATGCGGGGGGGAGTGGATTGGGTATCGAATGTTATCCTGTATCCTAAAAGATGCAATCCTTTCCGGGCGAAGCCGGCTTTCACTATCCACACAAGCTGTGGATAACTCTGTGGATGACCCTTGAAAAGCACGACCAATCCCAGTACCTGCAAGCACACGGCAGAGTTTGAACAAAAAATATCCAAAAAATAATTCTTTTTAAAATCAAAATGTTATGCGTGAAACTTGCATGAAACAGGGGGCGTCGACCAAGAATCAATGGTTTGCATTCGCTTTCCACAGACTGTGCACAACTTTTCCGGAAACAGGTGCCGACAGGCCCCTCATGTGCCGGATGGGACACTCCCATTAGCTCTCAGTCCAAGGTGCCAAGTACCTCGAGAATCGCCGCACCGTAGCGCGCCAGTTTGCTTTGGCCAATGCCGCCGATGGCCGCCAGTTGCGGCAGCGTGCGCGGGGCATGGCAGGCGATTTCGGCGAGGGTTTTGTCGTGGAAGATCACGTACGGCGGCACACCCTGCTCGCGGGCAAGACGGGTGCGCAGCTGGCGCAGGGCTGCAAAGCGTGCCTTGGCATCGTCATCGGGCAGGGCATCGGCGGGGGATGACTCGCGCATCGCGGCATCCGCGCGGCGGCCGGTTTTTTTCAGGGTGTCGCGGCGCAGGTGCAGGGGGCGGCGTTCCTTCAGGATTTCCGCGCTCTTGCCGGTGAGCTTCAAGCTGCCGAAGCCCTCGCCATCCACGGCAAGAAAACCGCCGGCCAGCAGTTGCCGGAACACGCTGCGCCAGCCGTGCACATCCAGCTCTTTGCCGATGCCGTAGGTGGAAAGGGTGTGGTGGCCAAATTGGCGGATGCGCTCGTTCTCGCTGCCGCGCAGGATGTCGATGAGATGGCCGGCACCAAAGCGCTGGCCGCTGCGATATACGCAGGAAAGCGCCTTTTGCGCAGCCACGGTGGCATCCCAGCTTTCCGGTGGCTCCAGACAGTTGTCGCAATGGCCGCAGGGCTTGGGATAGGTTTCGCCGAAGTTTGCCAGCAGCACCTGCCGGCGGCATTGCAGGGTTTCGCAATAGCCCAGCAGGGCATCGAGTTTTTGCTGCTCCAGCCGTTTGCGCGCTTCGTCCGCTTCGCTTTGCTCGATCATTTGCCGCAGGAGTACCAGGTCGCCGAGGCCATAGCACATCCATGCCTCGGCCGCCTCGCCGTCACGGCCGGCGCGGCCGGTTTCCTGATAGTAGCCCTCCAGCGACTTGGGCAAGTCCACATGGGCGACAAAGCGCACATCGGGCTTGTCGATGCCCATGCCGAAGGCAATGGTGGCGACCATCACGATGCCGTCCTCGCGCAGGAAGCGGCGCTGGTGCGCGGCACGCAGGCCGCTTTCCATGCCGGCGTGATAGGGCAGCGCCGGGATGCCGTGCTCTTGCAGG
>JBHADJ010000064.1:0-2545 GCA_041855065.1 Lysobacter sp. | reverse complement strand
ATGACGTCGGCTTTGGCATGGCGGGCTTGAAGGAGACTGTGCAACACGCAGCCGATCGGCGCGTGCTGGAGGTGATCCCGCACCTGCCGCAGATTCTTTCTGGTGGCGTGAAGCTGTATTCGGCTGAGCCAGACGGCGGGGCGGACGCGGCGGGCATCCGGGCGTTCCACTACTACGCCGCCAAGGCGCGTTTTGCAAGCGGCGATGCCATTGTGCTGGCGGTGGTGCGAGAGGATGGCAACGGGCGCTTTTACTACGACAACGACGCCACGAGCATTGAGGCGCTCGATACGCTGCGAAGCAAATCGGCCCAGCCTTCAGATGCCGCTTCCCGAATCCCAAATCCGGTGCGCGCATCTTCAGGTGAGCCGATACGTGGGAGGCTAGCCCAATGGTGGCAGTCGGTCAACCCAGACGCTGTATCCAAAGTGGTTGACCCCGAAACCGGCGAGCCGCAGGTGGTGTATCACGGCACGAATGCGGAATTTGATGTATTCGAGCACGGTAACCAAGGTTACGATGATGCCGAATCGGATGGATTTTTCTTTACTGACAGTTTGGAGGCCGCAGAAGAATACGGAGCCAATGGTGGCCATGTTGTAGAAGCATTTCTTAACATCAGGGAACCATTTGACTTCAGTGATGCAGAGCACGTTGATAGCCTGAACGCGGCCATTGAAGATGACGAGGTAAACAGCCCTGTCTACGGGGAAAGACCGCCGGTGTTTGATGTTGGCGAGAATGTCTGGAACACAATCGTTGATAACACGCACCGCTTGGCGCACAACGATGTGATGAATGGGATTTTGAATTGGGTTGGCGAATCGTCTTACGATGGCGTATTCATGTCCGATTCAATGCGTGATGTGGCTGAATATCAGTCCTTCGTCGCCTTCCGCCCCAACCAAATCAAATCCGCCACGGCCAACAACGGCAACTACAGCGCGGATGCGGACAGCATTCTGGAGCAGCGCAAGGCAGACACGCCGCGTGGGCAGATTCGCTTTCTGCCTGAGCGGGCGTTCTCGATTGACCTGTTTGAAGGCGCGGACGGCTCCACCTTCATGCACGAAGCGGCGCATTTTGTGCTTGAGCAAATGCAAGACTTGGCCGAGCAGTCGGAGGCGGTAAAGGCCGAGCTTGACCGGGTGCGCGCATGGCTGGGCAATGACGGTGGCACCTTCACCACCGACGAGCATGAACGCTTTGCGCGGGGCTTTGAGCTGTACTTGCGTGAAGGCAAAGCGCCGGTGCCGGGCTTGCGCGGGCTGTTTGAGCGCATGAAGAACTGGCTGATGCAGGCGTACAAGCATGCGCTGGAATTGAACGTAACGCTGAATGACGACATTCGCGGCGTGTTCGACCGGCTGCTGGCATCGGAAGCCGAGATTGAAGCGGCCAAGCGCAAGCAGGGCGATAACCCGCTGGCCTTGAGCAAGGAGGCACGCGCTCTGCTGAAGCCCGGCCAGTACGAGAAGTATGTGGAGGCACGGGAAGACGCACTGGCCGAAGCGTGGGAAGCCCTGCTGTCCAAGCTCAATGCCGCCGAGCGGCGCAAGCATGAGCAATGGTGGAAGAAGGAACTCAAGGCGCTGGTGGCGCAGAAGCTGGCGGAGATTGATGCAAGCCCGGCAGGGCGTGCACAGCAGCGGATGCGTGCCGACAAATCGCTGCGTCTGGACAAGGCGGCACTGGTGGCGCGCTACGGCAAGGCATGGACACAGGAAAGCCTGCGTGCCTTGGGCGTGTATACGGTGAAGGATGGCCTGAACCCGGAAACGGCGGCGATGCTGTTTGGCTTTGATAGCGGCGATGCGCTGGTGAAGGCGCTTGCCGACCTGCCGGACGCACGGGCGCGTGCGAAGGATTGGGCGCTGTCGGAGATGTATGCCCGCCACGGTGACCCGATGACCGATGGCAGCCTGCCGGATGCGGCGATGGAGGCCATCCACGGCAACCCGCGCCTGCAACTGCTGGAAAAGGAGCTGGCGTTGCTTTCGGAGCTGGCCGGGCAGCCCTTCCCGCCGCTGGCCGTGGTGCGCGAATATGCACGGCGCAAGGTGGCGGGCACGGTGCTGCGAAGGTTGCGCCCGCATCACTATCTGGCAGCCGAACGCAAGGCCGCCCATGAGACTGCCCGCGCCCTCGCCCAAGGCAATTACGCCGCAGCACTCGCAGCCAAACGCCAGCAAACCGTGCAGGCCATGCTGTATTCCGAAGCCCTGAAGGCAGGGGATGTGATGGAAAAGCGCCTGTCGTCCTTCAAGCGGGCGGGCAAGCACAAGACCCGAGAGCGGGTGGGCAAGCAGGCGGGCAAACCGTATCTC
Source organism: Lysobacter sp. (assembly GCA_041855065.1). Lineage (GTDB taxonomy): Bacteria > Pseudomonadota > Gammaproteobacteria > Xanthomonadales > Xanthomonadaceae > Solilutibacter. Next base: position 218 of record JBHADJ010000064.1, on the reverse strand, counting down.
GATGCGTTGGATGCTTTGCTGCATACCTACGGTCTGCATGACAGCAAGGGGCCGGTTGAGGTTCAGCGCGGCGCGCTGCGCGAGTGGCTGAACCAGATGCAGACCGATGGCATGGATACGGCCGTGTCCGAGCGCATTCTGCTGGCAGTGGAGTCGGGCAAGGTGCTGGACGTGCGCGACATGACGATTGAAGCGGTAGAGGAATTGCACGAGGCGCT
>JBHADJ010000063.1:0-5633 GCA_041855065.1 Lysobacter sp. | reverse complement strand
TGCAGGGCGATGATGGATTCGGACAAGGCATCCATCCCCTGCCCCGGCAATGCCTGCACGGGCACGCTGCCAAGGTCGGCCGCGCGATCACGCAATTCCACCACCATGCGTTCGGCAGTTTTCTTGCCGATGCCGGGAATGCGAGTGAGCGCGGTGATGTCGGCGGTCTGCACCAGCCGGGCAAAATCGTTCACCGACACCCCGGAGAGCACGGCCAGCGCAATCTTGGCGCCAATCCCGCTGACCCGCTGCACGTCGCGGAACAGGCGCCGCTCCGGCTCGGTGAGAAAGCCGTACAACGAAACGCTGTCTTCTTTTTGCGCGTAGTGGGTAAACAGCACGACCTCGCGCCCCAGCTCGGGCAGGTCGTAGAACGTGCTCATCGGCGCTTCCAGCTCGTAGCCCACGCCATGCACATCCAGCACCAGCCAAGGCGGCTGCTTGTGCACGAGGATGCCTTTAAGTCTGCCGATCATCTTGCAAGCCTGCTATCAAAGTCGGGCATTGAACCACAACTCACCTGCGTATCCTCACTCCTCTGCAATGACAGGCAACGCTCGGCGTCCCGGCGACAACCCCAGACCGTACTGGAGGCTTTGTGCAATTCGTCGCGCATATTGGTACAGGACTTCTGCCTTGGCTTCTCCAAGCTCCTCGCGAGCCGTGGTTCGCCACAGGGCAAGCCAGTGGCCGAAATGCTCGGCCACGATGGGTTTTCCCCGGTGTGCAGCCATCGGATTGCCACGATAGGCACGCTCGCCCAGCGCCACCTGCGCCCAGAAATCCAGCAGCAGTGCCTGATGCGCTGGCCAATCGTCAATCGCCGAATTGAATATCGGCGCCAGAATGGCATCCTCCCGAACTCGGGCATAGAAACGATCGATCAAGCGCCGCAAGTCTTCTCGGCTCAATTCGGCATGGGACGGGGATGGGTTCATTCCGGCATTGTGCGCCATCACCGCTGGCAACGCAGCAAGCCCCCTTCAGGAAGAGACAAGCCGCTAAAATCCTCCACCCCTTTGTCGAGGCTCGTCCCATGCGCTACTACCACAACCCGCGTTGCTCCAAATCCCGTCAGGCATTGGCATTGTTGCAGGAGCGCGGCCTGGCGCCGGAACTGGTGGCTTATCTGGATACCCCACCCTCGGCAGACACTTTGCGGGCATTGCTCGGCAAATTGGGCATTCCGGCGCGAGCATTGCTGCGCACCGGCGAAGACGCATACAAGAGGCTTGGGCTTGCCGATGCAAGCCTGTCCGAAGCCGCATTGATCGAAGCGATGGTGGCCGAGCCGATTCTGATCGAGCGCCCGATTTTCGAAACCGCAACCCGGGCAGTGATTGGACGCCCGCCGGAAAAGGTGCTGGAAATCCTCTGATTGCGCATGAGCGTCACGTCGTCAAATCTGTTCGAGATCCTGCCCGAAACGCTGTTCGCCCCACTGGCTGCGCCCAATCGGCGTCATTACTGGCGACTTCTGCATCGTCTGTTCGACGAGTTTTTCGGCCCGGATGCCCCCTTGCCGCCCAGCCAAGGCTATCTGCGCCGCGAGATCGTTGCTGCACTCGAACGCTATCTGCTCAGTGACGATCCCTGGGAAAGCGAAGACGGGCTCGCCCCCGATACGCCGCGAAATGCGCGGGCGCAAACGATTTACGAGCGATTCCGTCAGGCCGGCTGGTTACGCCAGGAACGCTTCGGCGCCCGCGAGATGGTGACGATGATGCCCGCCATCGGCCAGCTGCTGAACTTGCTGACCGACTTCATCGAACGCGGCCCGACCTTCATCGGCGCCAAGGTACGCACCATCGAACTCTTGCTGCAGCATGTCTGCGCCGGGCGCGCCTTTGGCGATACGCTCGACGAGGCTGCCAGTCTTGCTCGACAACTGCTGACCCAAGTATCGGCAATCAGTCTGCAAGTACGCGATCTGATGCCGGAACTTTCCCGCGCCCAGAGCACTGCAAGCTTCGTGCGCGAACTGTTCCAGCGCTATGTCAGCGAGCTGTTCATCGGCGACTATGCCGATCTGTACAAGAAAGAACATCCGCTCGGTCGCCGTGCAGCGATTCTCGGCATGGCGCGCGAGCTGGAAAATGGCTCCGCGCATCAAGCACTCCTGGCTTGGTATGTGGAACAAACCGGCAGCCCCGAACTTGCCCGCGAGCGATTCGCTCGCAGCCTTCGCCGTTTGGGCGAGCTTGAGCGCATCGACGAGTATCTGGCACGACTGGATGAGGACATCCGCCACGCCAACCGCCGGGCGCTGGCATTTCTCGACTATCGCCTGCGCACACCGGACAGCCTGCAAGCCTTGATCGAGCGTGCCATGCAGGCCGTGCAACGCAACACGACCACAGCCCCCCACCTGCCAATGCCGTCGGGCGCCTTGCTGGCCGATACCCGCCTGCGTGCCCCGCGACGCAAGCCGCAGTCGATTCCACGCAGCGCCAACCGCCTGCAAGCACCCAGCCCCGAGCAAATTGCCCGAATGCGTCTGCTCAAGCAGATGCAGCGCGTGCGTCTGGTATTGCCCGAAGACGTGGCCGCCTATCTTGCCCCGTTCCGCGCACAGCGCGAGGTTCATTCCGATGCCTTGCCACTCGGTGACATCGCCGCCATTCGCGCCTATCAAACCCTGCTGACACTGGCACTGCGCTCGGCACGCCCGGGGGGCATCCAGCGCCATGATCCGCTGCGTCGTCATCTGCAAGGTTTCAGCCTCACCCTGCTGGCCGATGCCCGCAGTCACCACCCGGCGCTGCATTCGCAGGCCTTCCTTGTCCGCTTTCAATCTGCCACTGGAAAAGCTGCATGAAATCCCCTTGGTCCCGCCTCGCCCAAGACAGCCACCTGCATGAAGAAGAGGACTTCGAGCGTGCCGCTTACCGCCTGATGAGCGAACAAGTGCTGTATGGCCATGAGCGCGGCAGCCGGCATCTGTATCAACTGGTGGAAGACCATCTGGACAGCTTCGCCGCCGTATTCGCCCCCTTTGGCGTGCAACTGCAACGCAATCCACACCATCGCTACATCATCGCCCGCCCCTTGCATGGCGAAGGCCAGCCGCTGACCTTGGACGAAACCTTGCTGCTGCTGATTCTTCGTCACCAATACGACACCGCCCTGCGGCAAGGTCAAGTGGAGGATTACGGTGAAGTCAGCCTGCATTTGCCCGAATTGCAGGAGGCCTACCAAACTTTGCTGGCACGTCCGATGCCGGAAATCGGCCCACTGCGACAACTGTTGCGGCAACTGCGCCGCTGGCAAGTCCTGCGGCTTGCCGAAGACGAATCGCATGATGGCCAGCCTTTTCACATCGTCATCCGCCCCGCCATTTGCGAATTGCTGGGCGAACAGTGGCTGCAACGCCTCGCCCTGCATCAGGGCGATGAACCGGGCGAGGATGAAGATGGCGAGGATATCGTGCCGTCCAGCAGCGAGGGCTGATCGGCGATATTGCCATGCAGCTTGACTTGCCGGGCATTTCTGGCGCACTTTTGCGCCCATTCGCCTGATCAGGAAATCCCATGCCGAAGATGCTCGTTGCCACCGCGCTTGCGCTTGTCCTCGCCCCGTTTGCCACACTGGCACAGCAATCATCGCCACTGGGACGCTGGACCACACTGGATGATGAAAGCGGACGCCCCATGACCGTAGTCGAGGTTTATCAGGCACAGAACGGCACGCTGGCTGCCAGGATCGTCGAGAACATTGCCGCCCCGGCCACTTGCAGCCGGTGCAGCGGTAACAATCGCAACAAGCCGATCATCGGCATGAATGTGCTGTGGAACCTGCGCCGCAACGATGGGGTTTGGGGCGATGGCAATGGCCTGAAGCCCTCCACCGGCGATACCTTCCGGGTTCGCTCGATCGAGCTGATTGAAGCCGGACGCAAATTGCGTGTCACCGGCTGCAAAGGACCATTCTGCCGCAGTGCGATCTGGGAGCGCCGCTGACTCCCCCGCTCCCCTCCCCACACGCCCGGCATTGCCGGGCTTTTTTGAAGCCGCCTCAACGGCCAACGTGATCGATAACGGCACCGGCTGGCAGAAAGCCCTGACAGCCTGCTCAGCAAATACCGACATGACCGTCGCCACTGATAGATGGCACCGACGACAGTAGATCCGCAGCATCGGCATGAACCGCCATCCCCGCGGCGCGAAGAGCGAAAAGACAACTTCCGCAGGCGCAGGCCAAACTCCCCCGTCTCACGGCTCGATCGCCTCCACATGTTCGGCAGCCAGCTGCTGCAGGCTGCAAAACAGAAGGGACAACGTGCCCCTCGCGCCTTTCCAACGCCACGTGAGCCCACTCTGAAGCGGCCGTTTGCTTAGGCATCGGCACAAGAAAACTCTGCCCTGTGGAGATGAGGCTCCCGGCAAGGCCAAGCCCACCGTGCCTTTCGCGTCAATGCGAAAGAGCATCCCCATAGCACGGCTCGCCCCTTCAAACAAATGAGAATCGTTGTCTTTAACATTATCTTTATCTATAATTCAGCGCCCTGGCAGCACAGGAGCCAGCCCCGCCAAGCCTCAAGCCCCGCTCCCGACAGGCTGCTGCCATTTCCTCCACATTGTCAGATTGTTCTCATGTCCAATTCCAACAACAAACTTCCTCAGCGCTCGCTTCTTGCCTGTGAAATTTTCCAATCTGCTTTCAGCCGCAAGGCATTGGCCTCGGTCGCGCTTGGCAGTGCCGCCACGCTTGCCTCCGGGTTTGCATTGGCCGAAGAAGAGGCAGGCAACCGCAAAACGACCGAGATTGATCGGGTTGAAGTACAGGGCGCACGGGTCAGCGACAACCCCAAACTCGCCGCGCCGCTCGTCGATACGCCGCGCAGCCTGACGGTCATCGACGAAAAGCTGATGAAGGAACGCGGCGCGCAATCGTTGCAGGACGTGCTGCGCACCACACCCGGCATCACCCTCGGCGCCGGTGAAGGCGGCACGCCCAATGGCGATCGTCCGTTCGTGCGCGGCTACGAGGCCAGCACCGACATCTTCGTCGATGGCGTGCGCGATTACGCCCGCACCTCGCACGAAATCTTCAACCTCGAAGCAGTGGAAGTCATCAAGGGCGCCAGCTCGGCCTTCACCGGGCGCGGTGGTACCGGCGGCAGCATCCAGATGCAGAGCAAGCGCCCGCGCCTTGGCAACTTCACCGAAATCTCCGGCAGCTATGGCAGCGCCGGGCAATGGCGCGCCACGGTGGACAGCAACCTGCAACTGGCCGAAGCCATCGGCCTGCGCCTGAATGCCATGAAGATGGGCGGCGGCGTGGCCGGTCGCGATGCGGTCACGGTGGATCGCTGGGGGATTGCGCCCTCGCTCACCTTCGGCCTGGGCCTGCCGACCCGGCTGACGCTTTCCTATGCGCGCATCCAGAACGATGACATGCCCGATCAAGGCATTCCCTTCAGCAATGCCGCCCGCCCCGAGCGCACCACCCCGCCGGACGTGCGCCGGGAAAACTTCTACGGTCGCGCCAATACCGATTTCCGCAAGAACGGCACCGAGTCGGCCACCTTGCTGTTCGAGCATGATTTCAACGACAACACGCATCTGCGCCACATCAGCCGCCGTGGCGAAACCTTGAATGACTACCTGCTCTCGCGCCCGAGTTTCGCCAAC
>JBHADJ010000062.1:0-9472 GCA_041855065.1 Lysobacter sp. | reverse complement strand
TTGCCGAAAGCCAGCAGCGTGCCGGGGCATGGGCCTGGGTGGGCGCCTTTGCCGAGGCCGCCAGCATCGGCGCGCTGGCTGCCTGGTTCGCGGTGGTGGCGCTGTTCCGCCACCCGGTGCGCCTGCCGGTTCCGCATACCGCCATCATCCCGCGCAACAAGACGCGCATGGCCGATGCGCTGGCGCAGTTTTTGCTGAAAAACTTTCTCGTCCGCGAAAGCCTGCTGGCACGGCTGGACGCCTGGAATCCGGCGCAAAAGCTCGGGCAATGGCTGGCCCAGCCCGAACACAGCGCCGCGCTGGCACGGCAACTGCAACGCTGGCTGCGCGAATCGCAGGGCGCGCTGGATGCCGCCGCGATCGAACGTGAATTGCTCGCCCTCCTGCGCCAGCAGCTGCACGATTGGGATGCCGCCCGGAGCGCCGCCAGCCTTGCCCGCAACCTGACCGCCGGCCAGCATCATCAGCGCCTGTTGAATGCCGTGCTCGGACAACTGGCCGGCTGGCTCGATACCCCGGAAGTGCGTGGCTACATCAGCGAAAAAGTGCTGCAGCTGGCGCGCCGGGAATATCCGCGCCTCGTCTGGTTTGCCGACCGGCTGGAATACAGCGAATCCCTCGGCGATGCCCTCGCCGGCAAAATCGCCCATGCCCTGCTCGATGAAATCCGCAATGCGCTCGATGATGGCGAACACCCGCTGCGCCTGCGCTATGCCGCCGAAGCCGAGCGCCTGTTGACCCGGCTGGAAGATGACGCCGAGTTCCGCGCGCAAGTGGCGCAGTGGAAAGCGCAGCTGCTTGAGCGCGAAGAAGTGCAGGACTATGCCCGCCACCTCTGGCAGCGGACGCAACAGTGGTTGCAGCGAAGCCTGGCCGACGAGGACTCGCCGCTGCTGCGTCAGTTGCGCGGCTGGAGCGAAGCCCTCGGCCAGCGCCTGCAACAAGACCCGCTCTGGCAGCAAAGCGCCAATGCCCAGTTCCGCATCGCCGCCGAACACCTGACCGACTGGCTGCGGCAACAATTGCCGGGCTATATCCGCCAGACCATCGAGGCCTGGGACGACGAGAAGATGAGCCGGGAAATCGAACTTGCCATCGGCCGCGATCTGCAATACATCCGCCTGAACGGCACCCTGATCGGCGGCCTCGCAGGTCTTGTGCTGCATGCACTGCTGCTGTGGCTGCGCGGCTGAGTGGCGAATGCGCCCCGCTCCCTCCATTTTTCGGTAGCCGCACACATCCCCTTGCCCCTGTTCATCCCGGGATGATTGTGGATATTGTCCGGCGCCGATTCCCCGCGGAGCGGGCAATGCGCTGCCCCTCAGCGAGCCCTTGCAAGCTCCGGGCATGAACGACATCGGCACCGATGAAGGTGCCGATGCTTCTCAATAATGCAGACGATGGCTCATTCGCCAATCACATCCACGCCTGCCGGAGGCGTGAAGCGGAACGTGCTCTCGGCAAGGCGCACATTGCGTCGCCACGCTTCAAAGCGCATTTCCGTGCGCTGACCGAGGCTATCGTGGATGACGGCTCGAGCCAGCCCTTGTGCATTGAATCCCAACCGAGCACGCTCGAAGCTCGCGCCGGCTTGCTGCTTTGGGCGAATTTCCAGCCATTCCAGCCCTTCCTGCGTACCGCCCTCACTGACATTGAACTGTCGCTCAAGGCGATTCTTGTCAAGCAGCGCACTCAACGGGTTGGCCTCTTCTTCTGCCCCCTGCGCACGGCGAGTGGCTTGTTGCAAGTCCGGCTCGTAAATCCACACCGTGCGCCCATCGGCAATGATGGTTTGCTGATAAGGGCGTTGATATTCCCAGCGGAAACGATTGGGCGTGTGCATTGCCACCGTGCCACTGGCACTCTCTTTCTGTGCGCCTCGGCTGTCATGCACGCTCTGGCTGAAGCGTCCTTCCAGCGTGTTGAGGCCACGCGTGAAAGCTTGCAGCCGATCCAGACCGCCTGCCAGGATACTTCCGCTTGCGGTGCTCAATGCCAGGGCAAGCAAGGTAAACATGCGAGTTTTCATGTGCGGACTCCGCTGAATGGGTGGCAGAAGTTTGCCGACAAAAAGATGAACGACAATATGAATACGCAGGCAAATGACGCCTCACCTGCGCATTCATTCAGTCTCGGGGCGGCGGCGGTGCCAGCACGGTGCGATCGCCGTTGTGCTCCGGCGGAGAAACCACGCCTGCTTCCTCCATCGCTTCCACCAGCCGCGCGGCACGGTTGTAGCCGATCTTGAGGCGGCGCTGCACATTGGAAATCGAGGCGCGCCGGGTTTCGGTCACCACTTTCACCGCCTCGTCGTACAGCGGGTCGGATTCGCTGCCGCCGGACTGCGGTGCTTCGGGCAGGCCGGTGGCGCCGATGCTGCTGCCATCGTGCAGGGTCTGCACTTCTTCCAGCACCCCGTCGATGTAGTCCGGCTCCCCTGCCCCGGCCTTGAGATGTTCCACCACGCGATGCACTTCGTCATCGCTGACGAAAGCACCGTGCACGCGCTCGGGCATCGAGGTGCCGGGGGGCATGTACAGCATGTCGCCGTGTCCGAGCAACGCCTCGGCACCGCTCTGATCGAGGATGGTGCGGCTGTCGATTTTCGAGCTGACCTGGAAAGCGATCCGGGTCGGGATATTGGCCTTGATGAGGCCAGTGATGACATCCACCGACGGCCTCTGGGTGGCGAGAATGAGGTGAATGCCCGCCGCGCGCGCCTTCTGCGCCAGACGGGCGATCAGCTCTTCCACCTTCTTGCCGACAATCATCATCATGTCGGCAAATTCGTCGATGAACACCACGATATAGGGCAGTGGCTCCAGCGGTTGCGGTGCTTCGTCCGGCAACCCCGAGGGGCGGAACAGCGGGTCGGGAATCGGCTGCCCGGCATCGGCCGCATCCTTCACCTTCTTGTTGAAGCCGGCCAGATTGCGCACGCCCACCGCGCTCATCAGCTTGTAGCGGCGCTCCATTTCCCCCACGCACCAGCGCAGGCCATTGGCCGCCTCCTTCATGTCGGTCACCACCGGCGCCAGCAGGTGCGGGATGCCCTGATAGACCGAAAGCTCCAGCATTTTCGGATCGATCATCAGCATTCGCACGTCTTTCGGCGAGGCCTTGAACAACAGCGACAGCACCATGGCATTGACCGCCACCGATTTGCCCGAGCCGGTGGTGCCGGCCACCAGCAGATGCGGCATGCGGGCAAGGTCGGCCACGGTCGGACGCCCGGCGATGTCCTTGCCGATGGCGAGCGTCAAGGGGCTTGCGGATTTGTCGTACTCCTTCGAGCGCAGGAGTTCGGAGAGATAGATCATCTCGCGATGGGTGTTCGGCGTTTCCAGGCCAATCACCGATTTGCCGGGAATCACGTCCACCACGCGCACCGACTTCACGCTGAGGCCGCGGGCGATGTCCTTGTCCAGCGAGCTGATCTGGCTGACTTTGACCCCCGGTGCCGGCTCGATCTCGAAACGGGTGATGACCGGCCCCGGATACGCACCGACCACTTGCGCCTCGATGCGGAAATCCTTGAGCTTGTACTCGATCTGCCGGCTCAAGGCTTCCAGCGTCTTTTCGTCATAGCCCTTCGGCTGCGGCTTGGGATCATCCAGGAGTGCCAGCGGCGGCAACTCCCCCGGATCGCCGCCGGTAAAGAGCGGAATCTGCTGATCGCGCTTGGCACGTTCGCTTTTTTCCACCACCGGCGCCGCGGGCGGCTCGATTTTCACCGGCTCGCGCCGTGCACGCTGCTCGGCATCGGCCTTGCGCGCTTCATTGCGCTCCTCGCGCATCTGCCGCACTTCTCGCCATTCCCCAGCCTGTTTTCTGCCTCGGCGCATGCGCTCGGGCAGTTTCATGACTTGTGCGCCAATCCAGTCCATCACTGCAAACCAGGACAGCCCGGTGGCCAGCGTGATCGCCACCAGGAGCAAGGTCAACAAGAACAGATTGCTGCCCAAGGGGCCGAACAGCGTATGGAGCGAGCCGCCCACCAAACTGCCGAGAATGCCGCCTGCCCCGGCGGAGAGGCTGTCCACCACACCGATGCGCAGTTGCAACAGCCCAACCACTGCAATTAGGAAGGAAAACAGCCCGATCAGGCGCAATGCCGGCCCAAGATCGGCTTCGCCATCCCCGTCGCCATCCATCCGGAACAGGGCAATCCATGCCACCATGCCCAGCACCAGCGGCAACAGAAAGGCCACATAGCCGCAGAGATAGATCAGAAAGTCGGCCAAATAGGCACCCACTTGACCGCCGATGTTGCGAACCACACCGGTTTGGCTGGCCGCTCGCGACCAACCCGGATCGCTTGGCGAATAGGTCACCAAGGTGGCAAAAAGATAAAGCAGCAATGCAACGATGGCGATCAACGCGAGATCGCGAAAAATGCGCTTTCGCGGTGTCGACTTGGCATGCGGACCGGGGCTGACCCTGCCCGCCTTTTTGGGTCGCGTCGGACGCGAGGGATCCTGATTTTCGTCGGCCACCGTCTGTACTTATCCTTGAAAAGCATGCTGCAAGACTTTGATTATAGTGGCTGAGCCTGTACACAAGCAGCAATTTACGCCTCCATCCCTGGTGTCCTCAACAATGGAGCGGGCATGCCACCCCCGCAGATGACATGCCCGTCCGTTACCACCTCGTCAGAATTCAGCGGCGCGGCGCTGGCGGTACGCTATCGCGCTCGGCCTGACGCTCGGCCTCCTTGCGGGCGTGTGCCGCATCAAACTCCGCCCGTGAAAGCTGGCCGTCACGATTGCTGTCTGCCGTGGCAAACCACTCGTCACGACGCTGCTTGCGACGCGCCTCCCGGTCGGCCTGATCCACATGTCCATCCTTGTTGACATCCAGCTCGGCAAATCGCGCGGCAAATTCGGCTCTTGCCGCCGCCTCGGCCTGGCTGATGCGACCATCGCCATTGGTATCGAGCGAACGCCAATGTCCTTCACCACCACGCCCGCCGCCATGACGACGCCCTTCGCCGCGCATGCCTTCACGACCCGGACCATCGCCACGCTGGCGCGCTCCTTCGCTGCGAGCGGCACGCAGTTCATCGGCCGCAAGACGCCCATCCTTGTTGCCATCAAGCTGCTCGAAGCGCTCGGCAAGACGCGGATTGGCGGCGGCTTCCTCGCGGCTGACGACGCCATCATTGTTGGTATCAAGGCGCGAATGCTTCATCCGCACCGGAGCAGCCGCACCGGCAGCGCTCGCCCCTTCGGTATTGCTCGATTGCGGCGCGGCAATGGCAAGGCCGGAGAGGGCGACAAGAACAGCGGAAACGGCAACAGCAAGACGATTGAAACTCATGATGCACTCCTTGGTGCGTTGGGAATTGCTGCAATCAACGCCCCGCTGGAAATGCCGTTGACGATTGTCTCGCCCCATTCATATTCCATCCATCAACCCGGCCGCGAGCGCATCCTCTATCCTTGGGCGCATGGAAACAGACAGCGTTCGCGTTTATCGCAGCATCGAGCACCCCTGCGGCTACTGGCCGGAACGACGCGCCTGCAACTTGCTGATCGATCCCGACTATCCGGCACCGGAAAAAATCTACCCCACCGCGCTTGCCCACGGCTTCCGCCGATCCGGCAATCACCTGTATCGCCCGAATTGCCCAGACTGCCAAGCCTGCATATCCGTCCGGATACGACTGCAAGCCTTCGCACCGAACCGTAGCCAACGCCGCAATCTGCGCGACAACCGTGCACTTCACACCCGGCTCGTCCCGGCCATCCGCACCGACGAGCACTTCCTTCTGTACCGTCGCTATCTGCAAAGTCGGCACGCAGATGGCAGCATGGCCGCGCACAGTCCGGACGATTTTGATCAATTCCTGTGCGGGGATGGCTACCCTGCCCGCTTCATGGAGATCCGCATGCCGCCCACCGAAGGATCTCGCCTGCTCGCGCTGGCCGTTACCGATGTCCTTCCGGACGGCCTGTCCGCCGTATACACTTTCTATGATCCCGAGCACGCGCATCGCGGGCTCGGTACCTTCGCCATCCTGAAGCAAATCCAGTGGGCCAACACCGCAGCCCTTTCCTATCTGTATCTGGGCTACTGGATAAAAAATCACCCCAAAATGGATTACAAGCGCCGCTTTCGTGCACTGCAAGGCTACGATGGGCGCCACTGGTACGAACTGAACCTCTGACATGCCACGCCCCCGCTTTCTTGCCTCACTGACCGGCCTGATCCTCTGCCTTGCACTTGGCGCCTGCCACCACCGCACAGCCCCGATGCCCAACCATTCGCAATCCTTGCGCTTTGCCACTTACAACACTTCGCTATACGGTGAAAACAGCGGTGAGTTGATCCGTCGTCTGGAGCAAGGCGACGAACCTGCCCGAAAAATTGCCGCCGTGCTGCAAAGCGTCCGCCCTGATGTCGTGCTGCTCAACGAATTCGACTACGACCCGGCGGGTCGTGCCGCCGACCTTTTCCAGAAAAACTATCTGGAACAATCGCAATACGGCAACCAACCACTGCACTACCCCTATCGCTATCTGGCCCCGGTCAATACCGGCGTGCCGAGCGGCCTCGACCTCGACGGCAACGGCCAGACCGGTGGTGAAGGACGCAATGCCGGCAATGATGCTTGGGGCTACGGACTTCATCCTGGCCAATACGGCATGCTGGTGCTGTCCCGATTTCCGCTGGAAGAATCCGCCATCCGCACCTTCCAGCACTTCCGCTGGGCGGATCTGCCCGGCGCCCTGCGTCCTGTCGACCCTGCCACCGGAAAACATTGGCATCCGGACACCATCTGGCAGCAACTGCGGCTGTCCTCCAAGTCTCACTGGGACATTCCCGTCCACACTCCGCAAGGCATCATCCACCTACTTGCCGCCCACCCCACCCCGCCCGTGTTCGATGGCCCCGAGGATCGCAACGGGCGACGCAACCACGACGAGATTCGCCTTCTGGCCGAATATCTCGGCAACGCACCGACCCCGTGGCTATGCGATGACCAAGGCCGCTGCGGCAACCTCTCCGAGCATGCCCATGCCGTCATCGTTGGTGATTTGAATGCCGATCCACAGGATGGCGACAGCGTTCCCGGCACCATTCATCAACTTCTCGATCATCCTCGCATCGGCCCTGATCCGGCCCCCCGCAGCCAGGGCGCCGTTGAGCGCGCTCGCCAATACGGACTGCCCCGTCAAGGCGACAGCGCCCTGCATACCGGCGACTTCGGTCCCCGCTCGGGCACCTTGCGGCTGGACTACGTGCTCCCCACCCGAGGCCTGGAGACCGTTGCCAGCGGCGTTCACTGGCCTACCGAAAATAGTCCTGAAGCTCAGCTGGCAAACGGCAGCGATCACCATCTGGTCTGGCTGGATCTGCGCATCAAGCACACCACGCAAAAGTGAACCCTGCCTTTTGCAAGCTTGCAAAAGCTGCAAAATTCCTGCGCAGCCCCTATACTTGCGCAGTCGGATTTTTCCATTTCCCGGGGGTGCACTGGCTTCGACGGGGGTTGCGAAATCGTCTGGCGCATGCCGAGGGGGTAGCTTTCCTCGCTAATCCAGCTGCAAAAAACATAGTTGCCAACGACGACAACTACGCTCTGGCCGCCTAAGGCCTAGCCCCGAAACCGCTTGTGCCCGTGCTCGCGGCGTAGGGTCATTATCACGGGATAGGGCCAGGCGGCGACCCGCCAACCCGGCCTGAAACAAAGCGGGTGTGTCCTGTGGCGTGCTTCGCACGTCGTGTTGCCACAGGCCGAGACCAAACGGCGAGCTAAGCATGTAGTGCCGGGCATGGAGTGCCTTCGGACGGCGGTTCAATTCCGCCCACCTCCACCAACAACACGTCCCAAGACGTACCAACAAGGCCGGAACCCCAAGAAAATCAAGGGTTTTGGCCTTTTTCTTTGTCCTGACATGTCCCGGTGCGTCCCATTGAATCCGGTAACAAGTGACGGTAACTTTGACGGTAACTCCAGTTACCGCCAGAGCAGTTACCGTCATGCCCCTAACCGATGTCGCCATCCGCAAAGCCAAAGACCCCGGCAAGCTGACTGACGGGGGCGGGCTGTACCTGCTGATAACCGCCAAGGGCGGCAAATGGTGGCGGATGGATTACCGCCGCCCGGTGACGGGCAAGCGCAACACGCTAAGCCTCGGCACCTACCCAGCAACGAGCCTTGCCGAAGCGCGCGCCAAGCGTGACGAAGCCAGGAAGCTGCTGGAGAACGGCATAGACCCCGGCCAAGCCCGCAAGAGTGAGAAGCTGGCAGGGGCAGAACGGGCGGCCAATACCTTCGAGGCGGTGACTTTGGAATGGCTGGACAAGCGCGACTGGGTGCCCGGTTACTTGTCCAAAGTGCGGGCGTGGTTTGAAAAGGATGTGTTCCCGTGGCTTGGCTCCCGCCCCATAGCCGACCTGACTGGACTGGAGTTTCTGGCAGTAGCACGCCGGGTGGAGGAGCGCGGCGCGGTGGAGTCTGCCCATCGCATCTTGCAAAACTGTGGGCAGGTGATGCGCTATGCCTACGCGACCGGGCGGGTTGCGGTGAACCCTATTCCCGACTTGCGCGGCTCGCTCAAGTCGCCAACCGAGCGCAATCATGCGGCTATTACCGACCCGGCAGAGTTTGGGGCACTGTTGCGCGCCATTGATAGCTTCCGGGGCAGTTTCCCCGTGGCCTGTGCTCTGAAGCTGGCTCCGTTGTGGTTTGTCCGACCGGGCGAGCTACGCCATGCCGAATGGGCGGAAATGGACTTGCAGGCGGCAGAGTGGCGCATTCCCGCGCACAAAATGAAGATGCGGGAGCCGCATTTGGTGCCCCTGTGCCGCCAAGCCATCGCCATCTTGCAGGAGCTGCAACCCCTGACCGGGCACGGGCGCTACGTGTTTCCAAGCGGACGGGGTGGCGACCGCCCCATGAGCGAGGGAGCCATTCTGGCCGCCCTGCGCCGGATGGGCTACCAGAAGGAGGAAGTGAGCGGGCACGGCTTCCGGGCTACCGCGCGCACTCTGTTGGACGAGGTGCTGGGCTTCCGCCCTGACTTCATCGAGCACCAGCTAGCTCATGCCGTGAAAGACCCCAACGGGCGCGCATACAACCGCACCTCTCACCTGCCCGAGCGGCGCAAGATGATGCAGGCATGGGCGGATTACTTGGACGCCCTGCGCGCGGGGACGGCCAATGTGGTGCCGTTCAAGCGGGCGGGCTGATGCGCGCGGCAAGGCCTGACTGGCAAGCAAAATCCAGAATTGGATGCAGGCCGATGATGGGCAGCCGGTGGCCGGGGTGCAATTTTGCGTTTTGCCTTGGAATCAGGCGCTTGCCGCCCCGTCTTGGCTCCGGGGCTGACAGTGCCATCAGGCCGCTTGCTTCAGGGTGAAATCCACATGCAGCCCTTCATAGGGGAAATGCACGCCCTCTGCCGTCTTGTCCAGAACCCCGGCATTCACCAAGGCGATGATGTCGCCATGTACCGCTTTCACG
>JBHADJ010000061.1:0-5371 GCA_041855065.1 Lysobacter sp. | reverse complement strand
GATTGCCGTGGACGGCAATGACCACCGCCTCGAAATCGCCCGCAAGATGGGGGCGGACGTGACGCTCAACTTCAAGAACTGCGATGTGGTGGACGAGGTGATGAAGCTGACCGGCGGCAAGGGGGCCGACAGTGCCATCGAGGCGCTCGGCACGCAGGCCACCTTTGCCAGCGCACTCAAGACCCTGCGCCCGGGCGGCACGCTCTCCAGCCTCGGCGTGTATTCGGAAGACCTGACCATCCCGATGGCGCATTTTGCCGCTGGTCTGGGCGACAACACCATTCGCACGGCCTTGTGCCCCGGCGGCAAGGAGCGCATGCGCCGGCTGATGAATGTGATCCAGTCCAACCGCCTGGATCTGGGCGTGATGGTGACGCACCAGTACAAGCTGGAAGACATCGTGGCCGCCTACGATCTCTTCGCCAACCAGCGCGATGGCGTTCTGAAGATCGCGATCAAGCCGAACTGAACGGCTGAACGGCTCACCAGCTGTCTTGCGAACGGACAGGACAGCTGGCTGAGTTTGCCATGAAACCCCGCATCGTCATTCGTTGCGGGGTTTTTCATGCGCGCATGTCCCGCCCGGGCACTGGCATCTGCCATCGGCAGAGAGCGGTGCGATGTATTCGAGCAACTGGCGGATCTTGTCGGGCAGGGGCCCCGTGGCTTGGCGTGTGTGCGGGGATTGCAGCGTCGGGAAGTGAGTGGATGCGGGGTCAGTCCGGGCGATGAATCCAGTCGATGTCGGCTTCGGTGAAGGCTTGCGGCATCAGATATTGGCCGCGAAAGAGCGCGATGTCGACGGTTTGCCAGCGCGGGGCGAAATCGGGCGCATGTGGCAGGATGGCTTCGAGCAGCAAGGTGGTGCAATAAAAATGCGCTTGCCCCCGCGGTGCCAGTACGAAGGGAGTGCCGATGCGGCGGGCGGCATGGGCGGCGCTGGCTTTGCGCTGTGCTGGGGTGAGAAAACGCGGCCTTGCAATGGCGATGCCATCGGCCATTTCGGCGGCGGCAAACGCCGACAGCGGCGTCAGCAGGACTTGGTTGGGCTTGTCCGGGTCATCGTCGGTGCTGGCATGAGCCACCAGCACGGTGGGTGTGGTTTGTACCAGTATGCCGATATGCGAATACCGGCTTTGGCTGAGCCGCCGGATCAGCCGGCTTTCGCTGCCGGTGCCGCTGCGAAAGACCCAATCGCCCGGTTGCAAGTGCGTGGCCGGGGGCAGCGCGGGGGCGACCATGGTGGGTGCGGGGGCTTGCCGGGCACCCAGCACGGCCGAGAGCCACATGGCCAAAAGCAGCGCCGCCAGCGCG
Source organism: Lysobacter sp. (assembly GCA_041855065.1). Lineage (GTDB taxonomy): Bacteria > Pseudomonadota > Gammaproteobacteria > Xanthomonadales > Xanthomonadaceae > Solilutibacter. The sequence goes on along the minus strand of JBHADJ010000061.1, from coordinate 4,057 downwards.
AGGGGCTGGCGGCAAGTCGGGGCGGGCATCAGAAGACTTTGACGCGCCAGCCTTTGTCGGTTTCTACCAGTTGCACGCGATCGTTATCCACCGTGCCCTGCTTGAAATGGGCGGTGACGTTGACGCTGGCGCGCTTGGCGTCGCCGGGGTGGGCTTGGGCCGGCTCAGTGGTGACCTTGTCCAGCCCGCCGCGTGCATCGGCTCGTTCCTTTTGCTGGGCCACGGCGGCCTTGACCTTGCCGGTGATGATCTCCGCCTCGCCGGGGCGGCTGGATTTTGCATCGAAATCAATCAGGGCGATGGCGGCATCGGCATCGCCCTTGTAGCTGGCTTCGACGAAGCGGGCGGCGACATCTTCGGGCTTTTGCTTGCCGCAGGCGGCGAGGACGAGGAGGGCGAAGCCGGCAAGCAGGCAGAGTTTGGCAAGACGCATGACATCATCTCCTTATGGGTATCTGTGGCCGAAGTATGCAGGAAAAACAAACGCCCGGGCGAGCCGGGCGTTTGCGTACAGCAGGCGGGGGGTTACAGCTTGAACTTCGCCCCGACGTAGAAGGTGCGCCCCATCACGTCGTAGATGGCGGCCTGGGTGCGGGTCTGGTTGAACACCGCACCCCCGGCTTCGGCACCGGGGATGCGCGGCGGTGCACGGTCGAACATGTTGTACAGGCCGCCGAACAGGCTGATGCCATTGTCGAAGTTGTAGCTGGCGTACAGGTCGTTGTAGAACACGTTGCCGGCCCACACCTTCTGGTGGGTGGCCTCGGTGACGGCGGCGGCGGCGCGCATCTGGCCAACATGGCGCAGGCTCCAGTTCACGTCCACCTTGTCGTTCGACCAGCCGGTGCGCAGGGTGCCACGCCATTTCGGCGTGCCCAGCAGGCCGAGGTAGTCGAAGGCACTGTTGGGGTCGTTCGGGTCGTCGATGTCGCGGCGTTCCAGTGCACGGTTCAGGCTGAGGTTGAGCGAGAGCCGCCCGCCGTTTTCGCCGAGGTCGGTGAACCAGTTGGCATTGATGTCCACCCCGCGGGCGATGCTTTGTGCCAGGTTCAACTGTTGCACCGAGACGCTTTCGACATTGTTGTTGGCATCGCGGGTAACGAGGGCGCAGAACTCGTTGTCGAGCGAAGGCAGGTCAACACAGCGGTTGAGGATGCTCTGATAGCCCAGCGAGGAGATCACATCACGCAGGTTGATGCGGTAGTAATCCACGGCCAGCGCAAGGTTGGGCACGAAGCGCGGACGCAACACGAAGCCGTAGGTCAGGGTCTTGGCGGTTTCCGGCTTCAGCGCCAAATTGCCCGAGTAAATGATGTCGCGCCACAGCCAGTAGTTGGCTGCACTGGTGTCGGAAGGGTTGATGGTGGCGCAGTTGGCGGCGGTGTATTGGGTATTGCTGGTGCGGTATTGCAGGTTGTAGTCGTTGCAGGGGTCGGTCACCCAGGCCGAGCTGATGGTGTCAGCGGTATACAGCTCGCCAATATTGGGGGCACGGATGGCCTTGCCGTAGGTGGCACGCAGGGTGATGTCCTCCACCGGGGTCCATTCCAGCCCGAGCTTGCTGGTGACGGTGCGGCCGGCGGTGCTGTAGTCGGACAGGCGGCCGGCCAGATCCAGCGACAGGCTTTCGGCAAACGGGCGGCCGGCCAGGAGCGGCAGGTGCAGCTCGCCATAGGCTTCCTTCACGCTGTATTCGCCCTTCAGCGGGGTCGAGATGACGCCGAGGGTTGAGTCATAGCGGTTGTCTGCCGGGTTGTACTGCGGCACCACGCCGATGTCGTTGCTCTCCTTGCGGTATTCGGCACCGACCACCAACTGTGCTTCGCCGCCGGGCAGGTTGAACACGCCGCCGGAGGCATACAGCGAGGCAACCCGCTGGTTCATGGTGGTGGCCGACCAGTCGGTGCTGTAGCGCAGCCAGTCGCGTTCAGCAGCGCTGAGCTGATGGAACGGGTTGATGGCGACACAGCCGGGGGTGAGGCTGCGGCAGATGGCATTGCCGTTGGCATCGGTGGTGGAATCAAGCCCGAGCAGCAGGCGGTCGTAGGAGGCAGCACGCAGATCGCGGTTGCGCGACTGGGTGCGCCCCCAGGAGTAGTAGCCGGAATAGAACCAGCCGCGGTTGAACAGGTCGAAATCGCCTTCCAGCCCGACCACCATTTGCAGCAGCTCGCGCTTGTATTCGCTGAGCGAGGTGCCGAGCTCCTGATTGAAGTTGCGGGCAAAGGCCAGAGAAGTAATCGGGCCGCCATTGGCATCGATCATTTCCTGAGTGATGAAGGGGCTGTCACCGGGCACGCTCTCGTAACCACCGGAGCCGTAGGCGGCCAGAATCGCGCCGGAGGAGCGCGATTGGCTGCGCGAGTAGGTCACGTTGGCAAACAGGCGGGCGCTGTCGTTGAAGTCGAAGTTGAACGAGCTGCGCAGCGATTGGCGATCCGACGGCACGGCCAGATACCAGGCATCGTAGCGGCCACCGTATTCGCCGCCATTGGTGTAGCCGCGCTGGAGCACGTTGGCGGGCGATTCCAGGTTGACGATACCGCCGGGGCCGAGCGTCGGGCGGCGCAGGTTGCCGTCGGCATCGAAGCTGTACAGGCAGGGTACCCAGTCCACCGAGGTGCAGTTGCCCAGCACTACCTGTGCGTTGGGGGCATCGAAAATGCTGCGGTTGCCGTCGAGAATCTCGTACTTGCTGCTGCTGTTGGCGCGCATGTAGAGCGGATGGCCGTTGGCGGTCCAGGGGCGGTCGGCCCCGGTCACGCTGCCGGGGCTGCGCTCCCAGAAGGCGTACATGGTGAAGTTGCCGCGCTGATCGGCAAAGTTCTGCCCGAACAGCACGTCATAGGTATAGGTGGGCATGTCCATGCGGCTGGAATTGCCGTAGCGCACGCTGGACTCGAAGCCCTCGAAGTTCTTTTTCAGGATGAAGTTGACCACGCCGTTGACGGCATCGGCACCGTACAGCGCCGAGGCACCGCCGGTGACCACTTCCACCTGCTGCACCAGACTGGAGGGCAGCATGCTGAGATCGACGCTGGAGGTGCCGGGAATCGACGGCACCTGACGACGGCCATCCACCAACGTCAGGGTGCGTTCCACGCCCATGCCGCGCAAATCGAGCGCGCTGACGCCGACATCGCCACCGAGGTTGGAGGTCTGGTTGGTTTGCGAAACGGTAAAGCCCGGCAACTGGTTCACCACGTCGGAAATTTGGGTGAGGCCGGTAGTGGAAATGGTTTCGGCGCTGATCGTGCTGACCGGTGCCGGGCCACTGTAGCCGGGCTGGTGACGCACGCGCGAGCCGGTCACGGTGATGGTGTCGAGCGTGTCGGCATCGCTGCGCGGGGTTTCATCGGCTTCTTTGCCGGCAGGGGCCGGCTCGGATTGCTGCTGTGCCAGCGACGGCGTGGAAAACAGGACACTGGCAATCGCCAGCGCCAGAAGGGCGGGACGTTGACGGGGGGACATGGGGGAGGCTCCTGTGGGGTGAGCGCGTGGGGCTGATTTGTACAGGAAAGCACAGACGGCAAACATTCACAAGATGTTAAAAATGAATGCGACATCTGCGAGGGTGCGGCAGTATCGGTCAGGTGAACGCCGGATACGGGAGATTTGCTGCCCGCCAAATGACAAACCCCGCATGGGGATGCGGGGTTTGTCGGTGGGAGTGCGATGCCCGGAGCGGCTCAGCGCAGTGGCAGACCACCGCCCATCATGCCGCGCATGCCACGCATCAGCCCCTTGATTCCGCCGCGTCCCAGCTTGCTCATCATCTTTTCCATTTGCTGGTATTGCTTGAGCAGACGATTGACATCGGCAGGCTGCATGCCCGAGCCGCGCGCGATGCGGGCACGGCGCGAACCATTGAGAATGTCCGGATTGCGGCGTTCCTTCATCGTCATCGAATTGATGATGGCCACCATGCGCGGGATTTCCTTGCCGGTGATCTGACTCTTGACTTCCTCGGGGATCTGTCCGACGCCGGGCAGCTTGTCCATCAGGCCGTGCAGGCCGCCCATGTTCTGCATCTGCTCGAGCTGGTCGCGCATGTCGT
>JBHADJ010000060.1:0-13477 GCA_041855065.1 Lysobacter sp. | reverse complement strand
GGGCGTGTTCTTGGCTCATGGAAGGCTCCTGTCGGGGCGGGTTTTCGGGGGGGCGAGGCGGACAAGGTGGCGCCGGGCGGCATCGAGCAGGTGGCGGCTTTGCCGTGCTTGTTCGAGTGCGTCGCTTTGTGCCAGCAAGGGTAGCAGGGTGGTGCGGATATCGTCGAAGTGCTGGCGCAGGGTGTGTTCGTTGCCGTGGCTGATGGCCATCTGCGCGAGGCTGACATCGAACAGGTCGAGCATCCGTTGCAGGCGACGGTGCAGGGCAGGCTCGCCGGTCGGAGCCTCGGCCAGCGCGGCTTGCAAGGCTTGCTGCATCTGCTGCATTTGTGCGTGCAGTGGGGCATCTTGGTGGGTGCGAGCGTCCCATTCGCGGGCCAGTTCGTCGGCGCGGTATTGCAGCAGCGGGGCCTGGGCACGCAGGGCTTGCGCCTCTTGGGCAAGGGCGATGTCTTTGCCCAGGAGGCGTCCCCAGAAGCCGCTGCGCCGTTTCAGTGCCACGTCGTCAGCGGCAATCAGCGCCAGATGCAGCTCGTCCAGCAAGGCCCGCAGGCGCTGGTTGAAGTCGGCGCTTTCGGCGGCAGTCAGCCGTTGCACATGGCGGGCGTGGACGAGGCCGGCCTGTTCAAGCAATGCCTGTACCGGGGCTGGGCTCATGCCTCACCTGCGGGAGCGTCGGGCTTGGCCGGTGGGCGCAGGAAGTCGAGCTGGTCAAGTTCGCGGTCGAGCTTTTCCAGTGCCGCAGGTTTTTGCTTGCGCGGGCGTGTGCTGGCGGGAGCTTGGCCATCCTCGCCTTTGCCGCTGCGCACAAGGCCGCTGCGCAGGGCATCGGCCAGATGCAGCAGGGCTTCGTTGAGACGGGCTTGCTGGGCGTGTTGTTCGGCCACGGTCTGCAGCAGGGGCGCCAATTGTTCGGCAAGGGGCGGCGTGGCCGGTGCGCTGCTCGCGGGCGCGGCAAGCCGGTCGAGGCGGGTGAGCAGCTCTGCCCACGGCGGCAGCGGTGCGGGCTCGGTCGGGACGGGGCGCAGCTGTTGCAGGCCGTTGGCAATGTCCACCAGCTGCGCCACCACGCGGCCGCCGACATCGGCATCTTCGGCGCCCATCGCCTTGTTGCGCAGGAAGTCGGCCTTGATTTGTGCCCAGCGTTCGGCTTCTTCCGGGCGCAAGGTGCCGCGCAATTCGCCGAGTTTCAGCAGGTTTTCTTCCGCGCCGGTGGTCAGCAGCTGCGATTCGCCGAGGTAATGGTCGGCGATGAGTTGTTGCAGCTCGGCATCGTTCATCACCGGGGCGATTTTCTCCGCCAGCTTGTTCATGTTGCGGTAGCTGCCTTGCAGCTTGAACGGTGGCTCGGTGCGGTATTTGTCGGCCTGCGCGGCGCTGGCGATGTATTGCTGGTTGACGCGGTAAATCACCTGCCGCACGGCCATCAGCTTTTGCAGGGTCTGGGTGATTTCGTTGATTTCCGCGGCGCTGTAGGCATGCGACAGGGTGCTGGTGGAGATCTCCTTGCCGGCGGCCTTGTCCATCAGCTGATACAGGTCGGCCATGTCGCGGGTGGCGAGCGGGGCCAGCACCGGGTTCGAGGTCAGGCTGTTTTCGATATAGCTGGAGAGGAAGGCTTCCTCCATGCCGCCGAGCACGTCGCCGAGGTTGTAGATGTCGGCGCGGTTGGCGAGCATGTCGGGGATTTTGAACACTTCGCCCGATTCGGTGTACGGGTTGCCGGCCATCACCACGGCGAATTTGCGTCCGCGCATGTCGTAGGTTTTGCTCTTGCCCTGCCAGACGCCTTCGATGCGTCGGGTGCCGTCGGTCAGCGAGATGAATTTTTGCAGGAACTCGGGGTGGGTGTGCTGGATGTCGTCCACATACAGCATCACGTTGTTGCCCATTTCCAGTGCGAGATTGAGCTTTTCCAGCTCCTGTCGGGCGGTGGCATCCGGAGCCTGCGCCGGGTCGAGCGAGCGCACCTCGTGGCCGAGGGCGGGGCCGTTGATTTTCATGAACACGAGCCCGAGCCGGTGGGCGACGTATTCCATCAGCGTGGTCTTGCCGTAGCCGGGGGGCGAAATCATCATCAAAAGCCCCATCAGGTCGCTGCGCTTGCCCTGTCCGGCGGCGCCCATTTGCTTGGCGAGGTTATCGCCGATGATGGGCAGGTAGATGTCGTTGATGAGGCGGTTGCGCACGAACGAGGTCAGTGGCCGTGCCTGAAACTCGGACAGGCGCAGAGCCTCGCGCTCGCGCGCGATGATGCGCTGGCGCAATTGCTGGAAGGCGTGGAAGGCCGGCACGAACTGTTGCCGGTGCTGGGCAAGGCGCTGGTTGAACTCGTCCACCGCCAGCGCCAGCCGGCCTTCGGCAATGCGCGGGTGCTCGCCGAGCAGGCCATCGACCTGCACATCCAGCGTGGCATCGAGAATGTCGTGGCGCAGGCGCGGGCCGATCAGGCGCAGCATGGCCGCCTCTTCGGCAAAGCGCGCCTGCTGCCGGTGTGCGTCCTGGCGGACAAGCGCGCCGAACCATTCGAGGTTCTGCCGCCAGCCTTCGCCCAGTGATGGCTGGTGTCGCGGTGCGGCGATACCGTTGGCGGTCAGTTGTTTTTCCAGCACCTGCCGCAGTTGTTCGGCCTGCTGGCTGAAGGCCGGATGCAGGACTTCGCTGCCCAGCGCATCGGCAAGCCAGATGGCCGCGGCTTCGGCCGCTTGTTCGTCGTGTTCGATGCTTTCGGCGTGCAGGAAGGTACGGATGGCGCTGGCGAGCTGGTGGCGGGCGCTGTCCAGCCCGGTGCTGTCGCCGTACAGGCGCTGGATGGCCTGCGCTTGCGACAGGCGCTCGCGCCAGCGGCTTAGCGTATCGGCATCGCTGCCGTGCCAGAACAGCCCGCCAAGGGCGCGCGCGTGCGGCGGGTGCAGCAGGCTGCCGGCCTTGCGTTGCAGCGGCAGCAGCGCGGCCAGGATACGCGCGGCATCGTGGTCGTGGATGCCTTTTCCGTAGCCTTCGCGGTAGCGCGGGGCGGCAAAGCGGCTGACCAGGGCAGTGAGGTTGGCGGGGTCGGCGCTGGCCTGTTGCAGCGTCGCCATGTCCAGATTCTCGCGGCCTTCGCGCGCGGCTTCGAGGATTTGCGCCGCCAGATATTCGCCGCGATAGACCTCGGCCGATTCCGAGTCCAGAGTGACGTGCCAGAACGGGCGCAGGGCCTCAAGCTCGGCATCTTCGATCGGCTGCATGTAGTCGGTGCCGGTCAGGTGCACGGCCAGATGTTCACCGCGTGGCAGCAAGGTCAGATCAAGCGGCTGGGTGTTGACGTTGAAGCGGTGCCGCCCCATGCGAATGGTGGCACCGCCATCCTCGAACAGCTCGGTCTTGTCGCGCAGGATGCGCATCGCTTGATCGCGGGTGGATTTCAGCCGGGCGTCGATGTCGTCGGCCTTGACCGCATCTTTCAGCTCGTGCAGGCGCGCGCCGAGTTCGTGCAGCTTCAGAATCAACGGGTCGCTGGCGAAAAAGGCGTTCAACTCGTCGGCATTGTTGAAGCGCTCGCAGCGGCGGCCCAAGCCGTCGAGGATGCGGTTGGCGGCATCGTGCAGCGATTGGGCGCGGCGCTGGCGCTCGTCCAGCAGGGCTTGTTTGTGCCCCTCGAAGGTTTCCAGCAGCTCCTCGCGCTTGGCGAGAATGTCGCCGAGGAAGGCTTCGTGCTCGCCGAACTGGCCTTCCAGCTCCTCCAGTTGCACCAGCAGCCGCGCCAGTTGCTCGTCGGCGCGTTCGGGCGTAGTGGCGAGGCCGAGCGCACTGGTGATGGATTGGCCAAACAGGGCGAACTGGGCACCGAAACGGGCAACGGCTTCGCTCGAGCCCAGCTGCTTGCGGCGCTGCTCGGCGCGTGCGCGTGCCTGATTGAGGCGGGCGTAGAGCTGCGAGATGGCTTCCACCACCCGGGTGCTTTGCGTGGCCTCTTCCATTTTCAGGCTGGTCATCAGCTCCGAGAGCATGTCGAGGTCGGCCGACATCGTGCCCATGGCGGCGACCTGCTCGCCCAGTTGGCGTGCGGTTTCGGCCTTTTGTGCGGCCTCGTCGAGCTGTTGCAGGCGCTGGGTGAAGGGTTGCAGCGCCTTCTCGCCGGCGAGGAACTGGCCGGTGGCGGTGCCGATACGCTGCTGTGCCTCCTCCAGCTCATTCGCCATTGCATCGATGCGGGCGGTGTCGATATAGCGGTATTCGCGCAGGGTGAGCAAATGTCCGCGCTGGGCAGTGAGGGCATTGAGCGCTTCGACGAACTCGCCCACCGCGCTCCACGAATCCGGCTGCAAGCGGCTCATCAGGCGACGCTGCTCGGCTTCGGCTTCGCGCATCGCGCTGTCGGATTTTTGCCGGATGTCCTCGACTTTCTCGAACTCGTCCAGCACCGCCTCGCCGGTCGTGCTGATTTCGTGCAGCAGCGCGCCAAGGCCCTGACTTTCGGGGGCGTCCAGCCAGTGGTGCAGGTCGAACAGGCGCCGGGTTTGCTCGGTCAACAGCAGATAGCGCTGGGCGGAGACTTCGCCCTGGCCGATTTCCCGCGCCAGGTCGTACAGATTGGAAATGCCGCGCACCAGCTCGGCATTGCCGAGCCGCCCCATGAAGGTATTGCCGGGCGGGCTTGCGGCGGCAAACTCGTCGCTGGCAAACGGCGTTTGCCAGACCTGCATCTGGTGGACGCGGGTGGGGTCGTCGTTTTCGGCATGGAACAGCACCATGCGGCCATCGGGCAGCCGGGCATAGCCGTGGGCGAACACCGGGTTTTGCAGGCTGCGCTGGATCATGTTGTAGACAAACAGCGCCGCCAGCCCGCCTTCGCGCTCGTAGAAGATGTACAGCACGTCCTCGCCATTGGGCGAGCGGATGGCGCGCTTGAACTGCATCCCGGCCATCGCCGCATCGAAAGCCTTGTAGTCGCCGTTTTGCAGATAGGAGCCGCCGGGGAAGATGATGCCGTGGTCTTCGGGCAGCTGCACGCAGGCCTGGACGATGGCATCCATGCGCGTGACCTTGCGGGTGAGGGTGTTGTAGATCAGCCCGCGCCAGCGGCTTTCGCGATAGGGCAGGACTTTCAGGAGAATCAGCGAGCCGACGCGGGCAAACTCGATGCGTGCATCGTCGATCGACTGGGTGGCATCTTCCACCGGCTCGGCATAGATGCCGCTGCCGGTTTCGGTATTGTTTTCCACCTTGATGGTGAGATCGCCGCCGGTGGTATCGACAAACAAGGTGTCGAGAATGTTGAGGTGCGGAAAGCGCCCGCTCACCTCCAGATCGCGCCCGGCGCGCGTCCACTCGAAGTCGAACGCCGCCGGCAGACCAAGGTCGCGCTCGCCGCGCGCGTCGATGTAGCTGATTTCGCCGTCGGCATTGATGCTCCAGCGGAAGACGCGCATGTCGCTGCTGCGCTCGCCGATCTGGAAAGCGGCCAGAAGTTTGCCGTCGCGCACCACCAGTTGCAGCAGGCGGGCATGTTTGTAGTAGTTGTAAAGCTCCTCGAAATCGCGCACAAAGGCCGGTTCGGCAAGAAAGGTGCCGGCCATGTCCACCGGCTCCACGTCGAAGCCGTCGGCCACTTCCACCAGCCGGTACAGGCCGAACACGTCGGTCAGCGTGGTCTTGTTCTTCAGGCCGAGAAACACGTTGAAGCCAAACAGCAGCAAATCGCCGACCTGCACGATGTCGCGGCCGACACAGTTGTGCTCGCTGCGGATGCGAAAGCGCCCGATCAGCGCCATCTTGCTGTCGCCAAACTCCGCCAGACGCGCCTGGTTGAGGGCGTCGGCACGCTCGCGCAATTGTTCGCCCAGCGCATCCAACCGTTTTTTCAGCACTTCATAAGCGCCGCCTTCGGCAACGGCTTTGTCGGTGGCAGTGGCAGGTGAGGTGTTGGCTTGGCTCATGGGCAGAAGAAGAATTCGGTGGCGGAGGAAGAAAAACCCGGCGTGGCCGGCAGTTGCCGGTGGCCGGTGCATTGGTGGGGCAGGTCAGGCGTCATTTCACAGCAGCCATTCGATCGGCAGCAGCGAGCAGAACCAGACCGAGAAGCGTTTGAAGAAGCTGCTCTTGGGTTCGCTGTCATAGGCGGCGGCCTGGCCGTTTTCCTGCGTCTGCCATTGCAGATCGCCCTTGGGTGTCAGTGCCACCCGGTAGGTGTGTTCGGCCTGATGCTCGGCCAGCCCTTGCGCCAATTCGCTGGCCAGTGCCGGGCTTTCGATGAGCAGCCCCAGTTCGGTGTTCAAATCGGCCGAGCGCGGATCCATGTTGAAGGAGCCGACGAACAGGGTCTTGCCATCCACCGCGAAGGTCTTGGCGTGCAGGCTGGCACCGCTGCTGCCGGTGAGGCCGCCATGCTGTTCGGTCACGATGGTGGCATCGGGCTTCATTTCGAACAATTGCACGCCCGCACGCAGCAGATCCTTGCGGTATTTGGCATAGCCTGCGTGCACGGCGGCCACGTCGGTGGCCGAAAGCGCGTTGGTGAGGATGGTGACGCGGCGGCCACTTTGCGCGATGCCGCCGAGCAGTGCCGTGCCCTGGGTGGTCGGCACGAAATAGGGCGAGACAATCAGCAGCTCATTTTGCGCCGCACGCATTACCGGGCCGATATGCGCCAGCACGGTGTTTTCCGGCAGGGCCTGGCCCAGCCCCTTGGCCGGGTCGTCGCTGACCAGCGTGGTTTTTACCCATTCCAGCGGCAGGCTGCCGGCCTTGAGCTGGCTGGCGAAGGGCGATTGCGCCAGCGCATCCAGATAGGCGCGGGTTTCCGGCGTATTGGCCGGCGTGACATCGAAGGGCTGCGGCGCTTGCTGAATGATGCGGCTGGCCGGATAGCTCGATTCGCTGGCCCAGTAGCGATCGAAGTCCTTGCCAACCTCCTGCGCGGCCTGACCGATGGCAGCGACATCGAGATCGGCAAACATCACGCCGCTGCCGGCACCGAAATATTCATCGCCGACATTGCGTCCACCGACAATGGTGACAAGACCATCGGCGGTGAAGGATTTGTTGTGCATGCGGCGGTTGAGGCGGGAGAAATCGCTGAGATAGCCAAGCGGGCGGAAGCGGCGCTGCATGAAGGGATTGAACAGGCGCACCTCGATATTGGCATGGGCATCCAGCGCGGCCAGCAGGCCATCCATGCCGCCGGTGTTGGTGTCGTCCAGCAACAGGCGCACGCGCACGCCGCGCTCGGCGGCCTTGTACAGGCTTTGCGTCAACAGGCGTCCGGAAATGTCGTCATGCCAAATGTAGTACTGCACGTCCAGCGTGTGTTGCGCGGTTTCGGCCAGGGCCAGCCGCGCCAGGAACGCATCGCGCCCCCCACGCAGCGGATGCACCCCGCTGAGGCCGGGATGAGCCTGAACCAGTGGCAGCAAATGCGCCGCCAAGGGGCCGTCAGCTGCAGCTGGCAAGCTGTGCGAAACCGGGCGATCGGCATTGTCGGGCAGCGACTTGTGCGTGAGCCACGCGGTCACCAGCAACAGCACGGTGATCGACAGCAGGAAAATCAGCAGTTTTTTCAGCATGAAAGGCTCCGGTGGCATTTTCTGCCGTCTCTGGGATTCAATGGCCTGCGCGCGTGCCCACGCACAACTGGCGCACGACATGGCCGATGGCGATGCCGACGAACAGCGCAACAGGGGCGGCGTGGCCGGCAATCAGCAGCATGATCAACAACACCGCGGCAGGCTTGCCCATGCACACGGTGGCGATGGCGCTGCCGGCAGCCAGGATGGCAAGCGTCAACGGCAGCTCGGGCAACAGGGACTGCATCGCCGCGGCCAGTGCGGCTGCGGCAAACAGCGCCGGAAAGAACTCGCCGCCGCGCCAGCCACCGGCAAGACAAATCGCCATCGCCAGCAGCTTGCCGACAGCCAGCGCCAACAGCCCCCAGACACCGGCATGGACGCCGTGCGCCAAGGCGTGTTCCAGCTCGTGATGGCCGGAAAAGCGCAGCAGCGGAAAGGCCGCCGCCAGCGCCGCAAACAACAGCGAAGCCAGCAGAATCTGGCGCGTCGGGTGGCGGGTGATTTTGTCAAACAGCTTTGGCATCTGCCGATGCAAATGCACGAACAATACGCCCAGAAGCGCCCCGGCCAAGGCCGGTAGAAGCGCATGCAGCAATTCGTGGCGGGCTTCCAGCGCGGCGTAATCGGGCAGCGGCAGTTGCTGGAAATCGCCCGGCAGCAGCCAGTTGCCGAGCAGCAGAAAACCGGCAAAGCCACTGACCCCGGCCAGAAGCTTCAGCGCCAGCGGTGTTTCTTCGGCATCATGGTGACCACGGCTGTTTTCATCGACCAGCACTGCCGCCCCGGGCGGTGCGCCGTACAGCCCCGACAGCGCCGCCACCGCCCCGGTATCGTTGATCAACCGCTGCTCGCTCTGGCTGCGGGCCAGCGCCAGCGCAACGATGGCCGAACATTCGGCCACCACCGCCAGCAAACCCGCCTCCGGGCCGATGGCGCCGCCAAAGCCGACGGCAACGATGGCAGACAAAGCCAACAGCAGGGTATCGCGCCGCTTGCACGCCACCGGCGCATGCAATGCCGCCAGTTGCCCGTCCAGATCACCATCGCTTGCCGCACCGCCGTGACGCAGGTGCTGGAGCAGCGCCAAGAGGCCGCCGCCGAGCAGGATGATGGCAAAGATGTAGGCGGGGCTGTCGGCATGCGAGCCCGACCACAGCCAATGCTGCACGCTCAGCATCAGCGCCAGCACGAGGGCAGCGATGGCACCGGCGGCAAAGCCGTAGGCGAGGGCGATGAACAGCGGCTTTTGCGATTTCATGGCAGGCGGGTAGAAGCGAAGGGAAAACAGGTATCCGGTGCGCCCTCAGTCACGCGCATCGAGGCTGTCCGGCGGGGCGGCGGCGGATTTTTGCGCTGCGGCAAGGCGCTGGCTGGCAAGGGTGGCAGTGGCCGTCACGAACAAGCCGATACCAAGCAGGATGTAGAACACGGTGAACAATTTGCCCGGATCGGTCTTCGGGGCAAGATCGCCGTAACCGACCGTGGCGATGGTGATGACCGAAAAATAGAACGCATCCAGCCACGACCATTTTTCCACCCAGTGATAAAACGTGGTGGCGATACCGATCTGGGTGAAGACAAGCGCAAGCAGCAAGCGCATCTGCCACTTGCCGAGGGCTTGCCGGAGCGATCGCAGCCAAACACCTTTGTTCATATCGTTTCTCCGTGAGTGCGCATCGGTACGGGGGCCTGCATCGGGCTGCCGTGCAGCAAGGCCATCCGCGGCAAGGTGCCGGGATGGCCGTCGTGCTTCAAACGGTTGCCGGTGCGCCCGGATTGCCGGTGCCGGAGAAGGCATAGACCAGCAGGGAAATGCCGTTGGAAATCAGCTCCACGGCAAGGAACACGCCGAGAATCACCGCTGCCGATTGCGGGAAGTTCATGAAGATCATCACCGCCAGCGTGAGCGAAATCAGCCCGGAAACGAGCAGAATCCAGCGCGGATTGCCGCGCACGGCGAAGGCCATCAACACACGGCCAAACCCGGCCACCAGCAGCAGAACGGCGATGATGAGCGTCAGCGACACCGCTCCCTGCAAGGGATTGAACAGCAGGAACAGCCCGATCAGCGCCAGCATGATGCCGAGCAGAACCGCCGCCCAGCGTGCCCCGCCCCTGGCGCCTGTCAAGGCGAAGACCACGGTGGTGATGCCGCCGAGGAGGAAAAACCAGCCGGCCAGCCATTCTGCGGCCAGCGTGGCGGCGAACGGATTGAACCAGGCAAACAGACCGCCCAGCAGGGAGAGCACACCTGCAAGGAACCCAAGATCTTTGCTTTTCATGCGATGTCTCCTGATCAAAGTGAAGCCCATGAGGGCAGCGGCACCTTAGCATGGAAAAGAGCCGCCGGATTTGGGAAAAGTGCCGCCTTTGCGTGCATCAAAGCCAGGGATTTCGTGGGCAGAAATTTTCAGCAAAACTTGACATATCAAAATCCGAGGCATCAGAAGTGATAGATGACCTTTTCACCATTGAAGGAAATGAGTTTTTTTGACTTCATTTGCTCAATGATGGACTCAAGATCGTTTGCAGAGATATTTTTTTTGGGTATCCGGATTAACTGGTTGATACGTGCGTTAGCGTTCAAAAGTAGAGCTCAGGTGAGCAACGGAAAATATGGTTTATCGTGAGACACACGACATTTCCGTCAAAGTGGCTCCAAACTCCAGCCTTGTTCAGTAGCAAGCAAGCGTTCTGTTAGTCCGAGGTTTTCCAGAAATGAGTCATCATGCGACACTACGATCAACGTGCCTTGGTAACTACGCAACATGATTTCCAATGCCTGTACTGAGGGCAAATCAAGGTGATTGTTCGGTTCATCAAGTAACAAGAGTTGCGGTGGTGAATCGGCGTAGAGTATGCAAGCGAGAGCTCCCTTTAGACGCTCACCGCCGCTCAACGACCCGCTGGGTGTCGCTATCTTCTGCGCGTCAAGTCCTAGTTGAGCCAAGCGCATGCGCAGGTCCCCTTCGGTAGCTGTGCGATTGGCCAATTGTAACTGTTCTAGTACTGTATTCTCTGGATCCAAATTTTCTAATCGCTGATCGAGATATGCTCTCTCCGGCGTCACCTTGGATACCCCAGCCAAAGGCGAAACTTGTCCTGCAAACACTCGAAGCAATGTGGATTTACCACAACCGTTCGGGCCGACTACACCTATACGCTGTTGTCCACCCAGGATCAGACTTATGGTTCGGGTTGCTCCCGATACGTACGGCAGCTCCACGTCATTCAATTCGGCCACGTGACGCTTTGCGGCCTGCGTGATTGGTATTTCATGCAGGGTTATTTGCGACTCATCTTCAACTTGTTGTGCGGCTTCACGCACGCGTTGGTTGAGTTGTGCCCGGCTGGAGGCCTGTTTCTGGCGCAGCGCGCCTGACGATGTCTCGCTGCGCTCTTTCTGACGATCCAGCAAGATCTTGGCTTGATTGGCCTCTTTGCCTCGCCGGTTACCGCGCGCTTGCCGTTGTTCCTGCCGTACACGCTGCTTCCGCATCGCCTGTTCCTGCCGTTGGCGTTCAAGCTTGCGCTCACTCAGGCTTTGTAGGGCGTTCTGTCGTTCATGTGCCTTAGCCTCGGCATAAAATGAGTAGTTGCCTCCGTAGCTTTGCAGCCCCAGGGAAGACAATTCCACGATGCGCTCCATGGACTCCAGCAACTGCCTGTCATGGCTGACCACGATCAGCCCACGCGGCCAGCGTTGTAGTTGTTCGATCAGCGCCTGTCGGTTCGGTCGATCGAGATGATTGCTCGGCTCATCGAGAATCAAGAAGTCTGCATCCGAGAGCATGGCACCAATCAAGGAAATTCGCATCGCCTCACCGCCGCTCAGGATGCTGGCAGGCGTATCTGTTTCAAGGTGGCTCAAGTTATTGCGCTCAAGTTCATAGCGGAGTCGCTGGTGTATGTCCCAGTGATCTCCTACGGCATCGAAATCCTCCGGTGCTGTACTGCCTGACTCAATACGTGCTAGCGCATCCAGCGTGTGCTTTACCCCCGCCAAGTCGGCCACTGTAGAACCATCAGGGTGCACCACTTGCTGGGCGAGGTAATGCACGCTACCGGAGCACTGGCAGTGGCCGGTGGTTGGTTGTAACAACCCAGACAAGATGCGTGCTAGCAAAGTTTTACCGACACCATTGCGTCCGACCAGTCCTGTTGAGCGCATATCGAACTGCTCGCGAAGGCCGGAGAAAAGAGTTCTGCCGTCTGGCAGAACGTGGGACACGTTTTTCAGTACGAGATGGGTATTCGTCATGCTCTATTCCAAAGATGCCAAGAACTCCCCCTGCTACTGGGGGGTGGTGGAGACTGGCCGTCATAACAACGGCGGCATCAATAGCGCATTGGACAAACACCTCATATTGGAAGGAATAGGCTAATTATTGTACAAGCACTTGCAGAAATGGACAATGCAGTAATTTCAGCTGATTGAACCAACAAACTCATGACCGAGATGCCCGACAACATCCTGCACCTGCCTGAGTATCAGGTACTGGGCTTCAAATCCACCGACGACGAAATGCACTTCCAGGTGGATGCGCCCAATCCCATCGCCTGCGAGGAATGCGGCGTGCAGGGTGAATTCGTGCGGTTCGGCAAGCGTGATGTTCCCTATCGTGATCTGCCCATCCACGGCAAGCGGGTCACCCTCTGGGTGGTCCGCCGCCGGTACACCTGCCGGGCCTGCAAGACTACCTTCAGGCCCCAGCTGCCGGAGATGGTAGACGGCTATCGCATGACACTGCGGCTGCATGAGTACGTGGAGAAGGAAGCCTTCAACCATCCCTACACCTTCGTGGCAGCACAGACCGGCCTGGACGAGAAGACGGTACGCGACATCTTCAGCACCCGTGCCGAGTTTTTGGGGCGCTGGCACCGCTTCGAGACGCCCCGCATTCTGGGCATCGACGAGCTGTACCTGAACAAGCGCTACCGCTGCATCCTGACCAACGTCGAGGAGCGAACCCTACTCGACCTGCTGGCCACTCGCCGACAGGACGTGGTGACCAACTACCTGATGAAGCTGAAAGACAGGCAGAAGGTCGAGATCGTCAGCATGGACATGTGGAACCCCTACCGGGCAGCGGTCAAGGCCGTGCTGCCACAGGCCCGCATCGTGGTCGATAAGTTCCATGTGGTGCGCATGGCCAACGATGCCCTGGAAAAGGTGCGCAAGGGTCTCAGGAAGGAGCTGAAACCCTCCCAGAGCCGAACCCTCAAGGGAGACCGGAAAATCCTGCTGAAACGCGCTCACGAAGTTTCAGACCGAGAACAACTCATCATGGAGACCTGGACGGGCGCATTCCCGCAACTGCTGGCTGCCTACGAGCACAAGGAACGCTTCTACGACATCTGGGACGCCACCACACGGCCCCAGGCAGAAGCCGCTCTGGACGACTGGATAGCCACCATCCCGAAGGGCCAGAAGGAAGTCTGGAGCGATCTGGTCAGAGCTGTGGGCAACTGGCGCGAAGAGATCATGACCTACTTCGAGACAGACATGCCGGTCACCAACGCTTACACGGAGTCCATCAACCGACTGGCCAAGGACAAGAACCGTGAAGGGCGTGGTTACTCCTTCGAGGTGATGCGGGCACGAATGCTCTACACCACGAAGCACAAGAAGAAGGCCCCGACTGCGAAAGTATCTCCGTTCTACAAAAAAACCATCGGTTACGGACTGCCGGACTTCGCAGAGGAACTCAACTACGGAGTCGATCTATCAACCATCTGAGGGTGGCATCAGGTTGGTGGGGTGAAGGTGCCCCATCAACCATTAAATCCGTATACCCTTTATTTGTCTGTATATGGTTTGTCTTTCCGGCAACCGGCCTGCAGTGCGCGGTTATTCGGCAAACGCCGTTTTCAGCAATGCCGCGACTGCGCTGATTTTGACCGATTGTGCGCGGTGGGGAGTACCG
>JBHADJ010000059.1:0-13572 GCA_041855065.1 Lysobacter sp. | reverse complement strand
TGGTCCACCCAGGTTGCCAAACCCGAACGCCGCGAGGATGTGTTCGCCTTATTCATCGGCCAGCTCCTCCGGGGCGATGTCATCGAGCAGGCGGCCATGATCGAGCACCAGCACGCGCTTTTTCATCCGTTTGACCAGCCCCAGATCATGGCTTGCCACCAGCACGCTGGTGCCGCGCTCGGGCAGCTCGGCAAACAGGGCCATGATTTCCGCCGACAAAGTCGGATCGAGATTGCCGGTAGGCTCATCGGCCACCAGAAGGCGCGGCTCGCCGATCAGGGCACGGGCAATGCCCACGCGCTGCTGCTCGCCGGCCGAGAGCTGCCCCGGCAGGGCCGCTTCGCGACCGCCAAGGCCAAGACGCTCCAGCATCAGGCGCACGCGCTTGCCGATTTCCTCGCGGCGGATGCCGCGCAACACCAGCGGCAGGGCGACGTTCTCGGCCACGTTGCGATCGGCCAGCAACAGATGGTTCTGGTACACCACGCCGACCGCCCGCCGATGCAGGGCCACTTTTCCGCCACGCACCTTGGCAAGGTTCTGGCCGTCGAACAGCAGTGTGCCGCTGGTGGGACGTTCGGCCAATTGAATCAGCTTCAGCAAGGTGCTCTTGCCCGCCCCCGAGTGGCCGGTGATGAACAGCATCTCGCCGGCGTCCACGGCAAAGGAAAGCGACACCAGTGCATCGCGCCCCGGGGCATAGCGTTTGCCGACGTTTTCAAAACGCAGAAGGCTCATCGCAGGCGAGCCTCAGCCGCCCAGCAGGTTCTTGATGCCGCGCTTGATGCGGCCAAGCAGCGAGGGTTTGCTGGCGGTGACTGGCGGCGTGTCCTGTCGTGTACCTTCCTGTGTGCCCGGTTGCGCGCGCCGGGCAGGCTGGCCGGCCTCGCCTGCCGGTTTCCCGCCATGCGACGATGCGGCCGGGGACTGGCCGTTGGTCGTTGCCGAAATACCTTCGACGCCTTCCAACGGTTTGCCGCGACGGCGGCGACGACGCTTGCGCGGGGATTTTTCCTGTCCTTCGCCCGATTCCGGCGCGGCGGCTGGCCGCACCTCGGCACCAGTCTCCGCACGCTCGCCTTCGGAACGCGGGCGGCGCTCGCCCGTGCGCGAGCCACGCCGACGCCGCTGACCACCGCTCCGCCTGGCGTCGTCCGCATCGCGTGCCTGGCGGGCTTCCTTGAAGATTTCGCCGATGGATTCGTCTTCCTCGCTGGTCTCCCGAACAGGCCGCGGCAGGGCAGTCAAGAGTTCCTGCGTGACCGGCTCGGAGGGGATTTTCTGCTCGATGTAGGCCTCGATGTCGGGCAGGCTCATCGCATAGCGCTCGCAGGCGAAGCTGATGGCATCGCCCTCGGCACCCAGGCGCGCGGTGCGGCCGATGCGATGCACGTAGTCCTCGGCATCGAACGGCAAATCGTAGTTGTAAACGTGGCTGACGCCGTCGATATGCAGGCCGCGTGCGGCCACGTCGGTGGCGACCAGAATCTCCAGCTGCCCGGCCTGAAAGCGGCGCAACAGGGTTTCGCGCTTTTTCTGCGGCACATCGCCAGACAGCACGCCGACCCGGTAGCCGGCCTTTTCCAGCGCCCGCGCCACGCGCTCCACGAACGCCTTGGTGTTGACGAACACCATGGTGCGCGCGCCTTCACTGCGCGACAAAAGCCCCAAAAGCAGCGGCAGTTTTTCTTCATCGGCCGGGTAGTACAGCTTTTGTCGCACCCGGGCGGCGGTGACGGTTTCGGCCTCCACCACCAGTTTTTCCGGCTCGTTCATGTGCTCGTAGGCCAGCTCCAGCACGCGGTGGCTGAGCGTGGCCGAGAACAGCAGGGTCTGGCGTTCGGTGCGCGCGGGCATGCGCCGCAGCAAGAAGCGGATGTCCTTGATGAAGCCCAGATCGAACATCCGGTCGGCCTCGTCGAGAATGCACATCTCGCAGGCGTGCAGCGACACCACCTTGTGCTGCTTGACGTAATCGATCAGCCGGCCCGGCGTGGCGATGATGATGTCCGCGCCCTGCTGCAACTGCGCACGCTGCTTGTCGTAATCCACCCCGCCGTACACCAGCGCAATGCGCAGGCCAAGATCGCTGGCGAACTTCATCGCGTCCTTGTGAATCTGGATGGCCAGCTCGCGCGTGGGGGCCAGAATCAGGCAGCGCGGGTCTTCGGGATTTTTTTCCGCCAGCGCCGGCCGAGTCAGCAGGCGGTTGATGGCGGCGACCAGAAACGCCAGTGTTTTGCCGGTACCGGTTTGCGCCTGGCCTGCCACGTCGCGCCCGGCCAGTGCCACCGGCAAGGTCATCGCCTGAATCGGCGTGCAACGGTTGAAACCGGCAGCTTCAAGCCCGGCCAGCAGGCTCGGATGCAGGTCGAGAGTGGAAAAAGCAAGGTCGGTCAGGGGTTTGTCGGACATAGGCAAAGGTCGCAGCGGCATGCGCTTGCATGATGAGGGGCCGCAGCGCAGACTCTGGCGCCGGCGTGCGGGCATGGCAACCGCTTGAAGCCGCTGCCTTGACCCCCATTTTACCCATACATTTCCATCTACCCGGAGCCTCAATGAGCCAGCACACCCTTGAAGCCAATGATTTCGATTTCGACCAGCAGGTCCTGGAGTCGGATGTTCCCGTTCTGGTCGATTTCTGGGCCCCTTGGTGCGGGCCGTGCCGGATGATTGCCCCGGCGCTGGATCAACTGGCGAAGGAATATGCCGGCCGCGCCAAGGTAGTGAAGGTCAATGTCGATGAAAATCAGGCCACGGCGCTGAAATACCAGGTGCGCTCGATCCCCTACCTGCTGGTGTTCAAGAACGGCCAGCCGGTTGCCACCCAGCTTGGCGCCGTCGGCAAGCCGCAGCTGGCTGCCCTGCTCGACAAAGCGCTCTGAACCGGCGCATGGCAGCGCCTCGTGCGCTGCCGCCTCCATCGTGAAACAGGAGAAGTCCCGCTCATCGGACTCTCCTGCCATGGGCACAGCAACCGTCGAGGTGACACGTTGATATCGGTGTGCCCGATCAACGGTGGCTGTCGTGGCGAGGGGCATCGTCTTTGCCGTGGCGGCAGTCTTGCTGCCTGTCGGTGGGTGTTGCCCGTCAGCTCTCGATGTTGGCCACGCCGTGCGGGACATGGCCGGCGGTCACGTGGCGACGGGCAGACGTGATGTTGTGCAGCGAGTCGTCGAAGAAAATGTCGGCACCGAAAGCCTCCAGGAAGGCGCCTTTGTCACGTCCTCCCAGAAACAGGGCTTCGTCAAGGCGGACATCCCATTCGCGCAGGGTGCGGATGACCCGTTCGTGTGCGGGAGCCGAACGGGCAGTGACCAGTGCAGTGCGGATCGGGGCATCTTCGCCGGCCGGGAAAATCTTTTGCAGTTCGTGCAGTGCTTGCAGAAAGCCGCGGAACGGGCCGCCGGAAAGCGGTTGATGGGCCAATGCCCGCTCGTGGCGGCCAAAGGCTGCCACCCCTTGTTCGCGCGAGATGCGCTCGCTTTCATCGCCAAAAATCACTGCATCACCATCGAATGCGATGCGCAGTTGGTCGTGCCGGGTTTCCGGTGCGCCAGCGGGCAGGATGGTGGCAGCACCAATCCCGGCTTCCAGCGCGCGGCGCACCGATTCGGGATTGGCGGAGAGAAAGAGCTGGGCACCAAAGGGCTTGATGTAGGGCCATACCGGTGCGCCGGAGGTCAAGCATGCGCGCCGGATGGACAGCCCGTGGTGCTGGAACGAGTTGAAAATGCGCAGGCCGGTATCGGCCGAATTGCGCGAGAGCAGGATGACTTCGACCCGGGGATGATCGGCCTCGGGATCGGGGTTGAGTGCCAGGAGCTTCTTGACTAGCGGGAAGGCGATGCCCGGTGCCAGCGGACGGTCCTCGTGTTCGCGCTGATGGGCGCTGAATGCGGCAACACCTTCGCGCTCGAAGATGTCGTGGCTGTCTTCCATGTCGAACAGTGCGCGTGCGGTAATCGCGACGATCAAACGATGCGGGGAGGGGGTATCCATCGGCTCAGACCATGAATTGTTCGGCCACCATGCGCTCTTCCAGGTTGTGTTCGGGATCGAACAGGACGGTAACGGTATGGTGGCGGGATTCGCGGACGACGACTTCGGTCACGTCTCGCACCTCGTGGGAGTCGGCGGTGGCGCTGACCGGGCGTTTGTAATGATCGAGCACCCGGAAACGCAGTTCGGTATCGGCGCGCAAGACGGCACCGCGCCAGCGGCGGGGACGGAACGGGGCAATCGGGGTCAGGGCGATGACATTGGCACCCAGTGGCAGAATCGGGCCGCCGGCGGAAAAGTTGTAGGCGGTGCTGCCGGCCGGGGTGGCTGCCATCACGCCGTCGCAGATGAGTTCGTCAAGCCGATTCTCGTCATTGAGGTCGATGGCAATGTGGGCAGCTTGCCGGGTTTGCCGAAGCAGGGAAACTTCGTTGTAGGCAAGGCTGCGAATATGTGCGCCGGAATCGGTCATGGCGGTCATTTCCAGCGGGCGCAGTACGGTGGCTACGGCATGGGTGAGTTGCTCGTGCAGGCGTTCGGGACGGTACTGGTTCATCAGAAAGCCGACCGTGCCGAGTTTCATGCCATACACCGGGATGGCGAGATGACCGTGACGATGCAATGTTTGCAGCATGAAACCATCGCCGCCCAGTGCCACCAATACATCGGCCTTGTCGGGAGCACATTGCCCGTGCCGCTGGCTCAGTGCTGCCAGTGCCGCCTGGGCATCTTCGGCCGGACTTGCGAGAAAGGCGATGCGTTGGGGCGTCATGGTGCACTCACGCTCAGCCGCCGCTGAACAGGGCTTGGTAGTCGGGGGCAACATGCGCCCTCAGTACCCGTGCCGGGACCTCCACGATATGTGTCCCGTCGGCATAGGGCGCGACTTGGTAGGGCGGAAAGACGAACTTGAGTCCGAGCCATTTGCCATCGGCAGCTGGAATCGGCTCGAACTGCGCAAAATTGTCCGGCTCCGGTTCGGTACCCTCGTTGATCATGCCGCTGGTGCTTTTGATGATTTCGCGCTGCTCCTCTTCCGGCAAGCCTTCGGCCTGCAGACGTTCGGTCAGTTGCTGGCGCAGTGCGGCGCGGACATGGCTGGAAATGGCCTGCCAACCGGCCTGATCGGCAATCAGCTTGTCTGCTTCGAGCAGGGTGTCCTGCTTGGGCAGGTAAACAAAGCGTGCCTCCAGCGGCATGCCGTGTGCACCGCCGGTGTAGAGCGTGCCATTGGCAGCCACGACCAGGGCATCGGCGCGGTTCTGCAACTCGCTGAAATTGAGGCTGAGATCGTAGAAAGCGCCTTCCAACTGGTCTTCTTCCGCCTGCTTGACCGCTTCGGCCAGATCATCGCGTGCACTCTGGCTGTAGGCATGCAGAGTGGCCGCGAGCTTTGGATATTGATTGGCACTGGCGGGATAGGTGATGCCGACCAGATAACGCGGATTGCGTTCAAGCACATCCTTGAGGGGAAGGCCATCGGCTTGGGGCTGGGCAGCCGCTGTGGCGGTGGCGGGCTGGGCATCGGCTTGAGGCTGCGTGCTCTTGTCCTGACAGGCGACAAGGGCAAGGCAAAGAAGCGTCAAGGGCAGGGCACGGCGCATGGGACTGTAAGTGCTGGGACAGATGCCAACGATACATGCCAAGTGGTGATGGTTGAATGTCTTGGCGGAAAAATTTTCGTGCATGGGTCTGCTGCAACGGGGCGCGCATGGCAGCTGCGTGCGCTTTATTGGACGATGAGCCGAAAGGCAATGCGCCCGATGCGGTGTTGCCGGTTTTCCAAAAAGAAAACCCGGCACTTGGCCGGGCTTTCCGCAAAGGTGACTGCTTACAGCACCTGGACTTCGTCGGCTTGCAGACCCTTCTGGCCCTGCACGACCTTGAAGGAAACCTTGTCGCCTTCCTTCAGGGTCTTGAAGCCGGTGCCGAGGATCGAGCGGAAGTGCACGAACAGGTCGGCACCGCTCTCCGGGGTGATGAAGCCAAAGCCCTTGGCATCGTTGAACCATTTGACGGTGCCGGTCTGACGATCGGACATGATGTAGTACTCCAGTTTGAACAGTAAGGGAAACACGGCCAGGGGCCGGACTGT
This sequence comes from Lysobacter sp., assembly GCA_041855065.1. Lineage (GTDB taxonomy): Bacteria > Pseudomonadota > Gammaproteobacteria > Xanthomonadales > Xanthomonadaceae > Solilutibacter. Next base: position 7,475 of record JBHADJ010000059.1, on the reverse strand, counting down.
CGAGCAAGAGGCTACACGCAAACGATAGGACAAACCACACGAATCACAATGTACCGTGATCCCGCTTGAAACAGTATGCGCACCATACACCAAATTCATGACATAAAAGTGTTTTCGATCAATTTATTTCCAGACGCTGGCGCATGGTTTTGCGTGGCGGCGAATGTTTATCCACGCAAGTCGTCATGCTCGGGATGGCGCAGCATGTAGGCGGCCACATAGCTGCATAGCGGTATCACCTGCCAGTTGTTCCGGCGTGCCTCCTCCAGTGCGGCGCGAGTCAGCAGGGCAGCGAACCCACGCCCGGCAATGGCTTCGGGTACCCGGGTGTGGGCGATGGACATCGTGCGTCCCTCCAGCTGATAGTCCAGATGGGCGAGATGCTCCCCTGTCTCAAGAAGAAAGCGCTGGCTTGCGGGGCAGTGACGGACCGTATGCGTCATGTTGATGATGAGCTGGATGTGGCGAGCAGCTTGCCATGCGCAGACCGCAGACGGCCAGATGGAAAATCGGCGCACCGGACAAGGGCAAAGTGCCGCCGGCATTGCGCGCCTTGCCAGATTGCGTTGACTGGCAGGACGGAGCAATGGATTCGGGCAGGAATGATTGGGTAGCAAAGTTGGCACGCTTCCTGCTTTGATTACCGCATCCTTCACATACTGTCCGGTACGGAACATCATGAACAACACGGCTACCCTGCAACAACTGCTCAACCATCTGTTTGCCCTGACGCCGCAAGACGGCAATGCCTCTGCCGAATGCGCTCGTCTCAGTCAGTTCGTGTACAACGAGCTGCAACGCACCTATGCCGATGAAGTGCCGATGGATGCCAGTTTTGCCGCTGCGGCAATGCCGCCGGCACCGGGGGTTGCACCGGTTTTTGCCGCGGCGGCCTGAGCAATTCAAGCAAACGTTGATCCCCTGTCATGTCACCGGCTGCCGGGCAGCCGGCCCCGGCAGCGGCAATTCAACGTCCAAAAGGCGGGAGGGTGACAGGATGCGCGTGTACTGTCGCCCGATTCGGCATCAAAGGCCGAGCTGACCGAGAAAATGTGCCCCGAGATCGGGCATGGCCACCAGCATGAAAAGTACCCCGTAGGCGGCACCGGCCAAATGGGCTGTGTGGTTGATGTTGTCAGCGCCACGCCGTCCCATCCAGATGGAATAGCCCACATACAACAAGGCATACACGATGGCCGGGATGCGGAAGGGAATCGGAATGATGATCATCTTGGCCCAGGGCTGCATCAGGATGAAGCCGAACAGCACGGCTGAAACCGCACCGGATGCGCCGAGACTGTGGTAATTGGCATCATCCTTGTGCTTGAGATAGGTGGGGATGATCGCCACCACGATGGCGCTGCAGTAAAAAAGCAGATACAGCCAGCCGCCGGCATCGCCAAAGCGCGCCGCAAACACCTTTTCCAGTGGCGGGCCAAAGATGAACAGGGTCATCATGTTGAACAGCAGGTGCATGAAATCCAGATGGATGAACCCATGGGTCAGCAGCCGCTCGTATTGTTTGTCGCGGGCGATGGCGGGCGGCCAGAAAATCAGCCGGGCAAGTAGCGCGGAACGTTTGAATGCTGCCCATGACAGCAGTGCGGTAAAGGTGATCAGGATCAGCGTCAGCATGGAAGGTCACTTGCATGTGTTTGCCCACGGTGGGCAGGGTGTGGCCAGGATGAGCACGGCGGGTATTGCCGTCGGGCCATTCAGCGATCTTCCCGGTCGGCCCGGATGCGGGCAAGCGCCTCGGGATATTGGCGGGCAAGCGCTTCGGCGGAGCTGATATCCAGTCCCAGGTCGTGCGCCAGCCCGTCGCGCAGGGTATAGACCCAGCCATGCACGGCCAGTTTCTGTCCGCGCGCCCAGGCATCGCGCACGATGGTGGTCTGGCAGACATTCACCACTTGCTCCAGTGCGTTCAGCTCGCACAGCCGGTCATGCGCGAGCTCCTCGTCCAGCAGCGAAAGGATTTCCAGATGTTTTTCCGCTACGTCGTTGACATGGCGAATCCAGTTGTCGGCAAGGCCAATGCGTGCCTTCTGCAGGGCGGCAAGTACGCCGCCGCAGCCGTAATGGCCGACCACGAGGATGTGTTCGACTTGCAGCACGTCCACGGCATATTGGATCACCGACAGGCAGTTGAGATCGGTATGCACCACCACATTGGCGATGTTGCGATGCACGAACACCTCCCCGGGCGCAAGGTCGATGACTTGGTTGGCCGGTACACGGGAGTCCGAACAACCAATCCACAGGTATTTGGGCGATTGCTGCGCGGAAAGGCGCTCGAAAAAGCCGGGATCTTCACTCTGGATGCGCCGGGCCCAGGCGCGATTGTTGGCAAGCAGGTGCTGGATATGCGATTTCATCGGGATATTTTCGGGCAACAGCGGCTGTGCTGCGCATTTGCGGACAAACAGCGGCGGCTGGGCTTTCCCAGCTTTTGCTGAACAAGGCGACATCGGCGCGATGTGAAAGACCGCTGATCAAAGCATGGCGAGGTGCATTTGCAGTTGTCCGGGCGTCGAATTGTCAGGCTCGGTCAAATGCTGTCGTTGTTTGACGGATGCTGGGTGGATGTGGACGGCGCAGGAGGGCGATGGCCGCAATGCGTCAATGCCTCCATCCCGACAGGTGGCAGGCCGTATGGGATGGCCGACCAGCGCTCAGGGACAAGCTCATTTGGGCTTGTCGAGGGCAGCCTGCATCAAGCGGGCGACATGGCGGTCTTTCGGTGCGGTGCTGGCGGTAAGCTGCGCGATGACCGCTTCGCGGTTGGCCCGTGGATGGTTCTGGCTCAGTTTGTCCTTGATTTCGATGCGTGTGGGAACAAGGCGAAAGCCGATGAGCCCCTTGACCTGGACGCGCTCGGCGGGGTTGTTGGCATCAAAGCGCCATGCCCCGCCTGCACGCGCTTCAAAATGCGCTGAAAGCTCGGCAAGATGCTGGCAGAGGGCGGCTTCGTCCGCAACGATTTCAAGCTGGCCATGCAGATGGGCGGTGCTGTAGTTCCAGGTGGGCACGCGTGCCTGTTCGACCTTGTCCGGGTACCAGCTGGCGGCGACATGGGCATCGGGGCCATGCACGATGAGGAGTGCCTTTTGCCCGCCGTGTCCGGCCTGTGCATTGGCACGGGCAAAATGGCCTTCGATCACGACTTCTTCGCCCGTGCGCCGGTACAGCACCGGCAACTGCGTGGCCAGCGGGGCGCCGTCCGAGTCGCAGCTGATTAGCGTAATGAAGGGGTTTTCCGCAATCAGCGCATCAAGCCGGGCAAGTTCGCGGGTTTGAAAGGCGCGGGGAAGGAACATGGCGGCATCTGCCATAGAGGACGGGCGGTTGTGGCGCAAATTCGACGTGCCCGCTTGCTTGCATGGGCAGGCCGTACCTGCTGCGGCTCAGCGTTTGCCCAGCCGCACCACCATGTGCGTGCGCAACTGGCTGTCCTCGCCTTCGGGTGGCGTGATGTCCTGCAGGGAAAAGCCGCGCGCGGCGGCATCGTCCTCGTCAAGGCCGTCGAGGGCGACGAACTCGGCATCCATCAGCGCCGCCCGGGCGGTATCCGGGCTGTCATAGGGCAGGGTGGCACCATCGGCATCCAGCACCTCGGCCGTGCCGGCCGGCAGGATGCGCAGCCGTGCCCAGATCAGCGTATCGCCGAGGCTCGCCAGCCACCATTCGCTGTGTGCGCTGGCATCGTCGTAGAGGTCGTGGCTCATGTTCGGAACTCCGGAAAAATGCCGGCCAAAAGCCACAGCAGGCCGGAGGCGGCAAGGGCGAGGAGGGTGGTGGCAAGAGCCAGGAAGGCCGGGGTGGCCAGGCCGGTAAAGGCCGCGTCCTGCACTTGGCGATAGCGCCGGGAAAGGAGCCAGCCCCAAGCTGCGGGCGAGAAAAAGGCGGCGCTGCCCAGTTGCCGGTGCTGCGCCGGGTGGCGCTCGCGCAAATGCACCAGCGCCAGAGGCCAGAAGATGACGAAAGCGCAAAAGCCGGCGATGGCAACACCCACGAGACAAAGGGCGATGAAAAGCAGCATGGCGAAGGCTCCTGCGGCAGAGGGCTCAGAACTCGGCATTCCCCGGTGCGCGCGGGTAGGCGATGGCATCGCGGATATTGCCAAGGCCGCAGACATACACCACCAGACGCTCGAAGCCAAGTCCGAAGCCGGCATGCGGCACGCTGCCATAGCGGCGGAAATCGCGGTACCAGCCATAGTGTTCGGGATCGAGGCCGAACTGCTGCATGCGCGCATCGAGCACGTCCAGGCGGTCTTCGCGCTGGCTGCCGCCGATGATTTCGCCAATGCCCGGCGCCAGCACGTCCATCGCCGCGACGGTTTTGCCATCGTCGTTGAGGTACATGTAGAACGCCTTGATCGCTTCGGGGTAGTTCATCACCACCACCGGGCGGCCGACGTGTTCTTCGGTCAGCCAGCGCTCGTGTTCGGTTTGCAGATCCAGCCCCCACTCCACCGGGAACTCGAACTTCTTGCCCGATTGCTGCAAAAGGCGCACTGCCTCGGTGTAGTCGATGCGCTCGAACGGCGCATTGATGAAGGCTTCGAGCCGGGTGATGGCATCCTTCTGCACGCGCTCGGCGATGAAGGCCATGTCGTCGGCGCGCTCGGTCAGCACCGCGCGGAACAGGTACTTCAGGAAGTCCTCGGCCAGATTGGCGTCATCGTCGAGATTGGCAAAGGCGATTTCCGGCTCGATCATCCAGAACTCGGCCAGATGCCGGGTCGTGTGGCTTTGCTCGGCGCGGAAGGTCGGGCCGAAGGTATAGACCTTGCTGAGTGCCAGCGCATAGGCCTCGACGTTGAGCTGGCCGGAAACGGTCAGGAAGGTTTCCTTGCCGAAGAAATCACGCGAGAAGTCCACCTTGCCATCCTTGCCGTAAGGCAGGTTGGCAAGATCGAGGGTGGAGACGCGGAACATCTGCCCGGCGCCCTCGGCATCGCTGGTGGTGATGATCGGAGTGGAAATCCAGTAAAAGCCGCGCTCATGGAAGAAACGGTGCACCGCCTGTGCCAGACAGTGGCGGATGCGGGTGACGGCACCGAACAGGTTGGTGCGCGGGCGCAGATGTGCCACTTCGCGCAGGAACTCCGGGCTCATCGGCTTGGGCTGGATCGGATAGGTCAGTGGGTCTTCCACCCAGCCGACCACCTCGATGCCCTCGGCCTGAATCTCGAAACTCTGTCCCTTGCCCTGCGACTTCACCAGCTTGCCGTGGGCGATTACTGAACAGCCCGGTGTCAGGCGCTTGATTTCGTCGAAATTGTCGAGCGCATCGGTGGCCACCACCTGGATCGGGGCAAAGCACGAGCCATCGCTGACATTGACGAAAGCGAGATTGGCCGACCCGCGCACGGTACGAACCCAGCCCTTGACGGTTACCTGGCCGCCTTCGGGGAAATGGCCGGCCAGCGCATGATGGATGGAAGCGGTGGTCATGGAATTGCTGCGATGCGAAAGAGGGTTTGGAATGATAAGGCTTGTGCGCAGGAATGGGGAGGTGAAAAGCGCCGCCCCGGCTGCCTCGCGCACGCACGGAGGTTTTGCCCTCTTGTGCGCACAGGTCTGCCGCAGACAATGCCCGGGCGGCGGTCAGGTTCTGGATTGTCGGCAAACGCTTGACAATCCGCAGTGCAGGTTTTTTCCTTGCCTGAACTTTTCGGATGAACATCTCTCATGCGTCTGCGTCGTTGGGCAATCTCGTTTCTTCTGCTGGCTGCCGCACCCGGGCTCGAAGCGGCAGCGATTGAACCTGCACTTGCGCAGGATTTGTCGCGGTTGGCGCTTGATTGCGTGCAGAAGGAATATCCGAACAAGATCGTGCACATGCTCAATGCCGATGCCGATGCCAAGACGCCGCGGCAGCTGTATCCGGCGTTTTACGGCTGCTATGACTGGCATTCGGCCGTGCACGGGCACTGGCTCTTGGTGCGCTTGTTGCAATTGAACCCGAACGCGCCGTTTGCGGCCGAGGCGCGGCAGAAGCTGGGCGAGAATCTCACCGAGGCCAATCTGCTGACCGAGGCGGCCTATTTCCGCCGCGGGGACAAAGGCTTCGAGCGCCCCTACGGCATCGCCTGGCTGTTGCAACTGGCAGCGCAGCTGCGGCAGTGGGACGACCCGGATGGCCAACGCTGGGCCGCCGCGATGGTGCCGCTGGAGCAGGAAGCGGCCAGCCGCATCCGCGAGTGGCTGCCGAATCTGGCCTACCCGGTGCGGGTGGGGGAACATGCGCAGACCGCGTTTGCCTTCGGCCTGATTCGCGATTGGGCGGTGCAAACCGGCGATACCGCGATGCAAGCGCTGATTGATGCACGCAGCCGCCATTTCTACTTGCGCGATGTGCAATGCCCCCTGGCTTACGAGCCTTCGGGCAGCGATTTTTTCTCGCCCTGCCTTGCCGAAGCCGATTTGATGCGGCGGGTGCTGCCGCAGGCGCAGTTCAGCCAGTGGCTGGATGATTTTCTGCCGCAAATCCCGCGCCACCGGGCCGATGCCGATTGGCTGGTGCCGGGCGTGGTCACCGACAAGAGCGACGGCAAGCTGGCGCATCTGGATGGCCTCAACCTCAGCCGTGCCTGGATGCTGGAAGGCATCGCCAGCGCCCTGCCGCCCGGAGATGCGCGCCTGCCCGCGCTCAATGCCGCTGCTGCCCGCCACCGCGAGGCCGGCCTTGCCGCCTTCACCGACATGCACTACATGGGCTCGCACTGGCTCGGCAGTTTTGCCACCTATCTGCTGGTTCGCCAGGGCATCGCCGCCGACACCGGCAAGGCTCGTTGAGCCTGACTTGCCAGCGGCGCTTGTGTGTGCCGATTCGCGCCCCCATCTTGCCCATCTCTATCCTCCGGATGAATGTTCATGGCCGTTACCCTTGCCCCTGCTGCCCTTGCCCGTGTCCAGAGCTACCTGGCTGCCGAGCCGGGCAAGCAAGGCTTGCGCTTTGGCGTCAAGCGCACCGGCTGTTCGGGCTGGGGCTATCACATCGAGATGGCCGAGCAGATCGAGGCCGGTGACCATGTGTTCGAGCAGGCCGGAGTACGCATCGTGGTGGATGCCGAAAGCCTGCCGCAGGTTGATGGCACCGAAATCGACTTCCTGAAGCAGGGGCTGAACGAGCAGTTCGTGTTCCGCAACCCGAACGTCAAGGGCGAATGCGGCTGCGGCGAGAGCTTCACCACTGACCCGGACAAGGGCTGGGATTGAGAGACGGTCAGCCTAGCGGATACGCTGTCCCGGCTGCTGGGACAGCAACGGGCTAAGCTGTCGCGCTCGAACCCGGAGCATGTCAATGGCCAAGGCCGCCAATAAATCCCGTACCGCCTATGTCTGCAACGAATGCGGGGCGGACTATCCGAAGTGGCAAGGGCAGTGCAGTGCCTGTGGCGTGTGGGACAGCCTGAGCGAAGTGCGGCTGGAAGCGACCGCCGGCAAGGAGAGCGTTGCGGCCTC
>JBHADJ010000058.1:0-14246 GCA_041855065.1 Lysobacter sp. | reverse complement strand
GCTGACCAGCAAGGCACTGCAAGCCATCGCCTTCGTGCTGATTGGTTTTCTCATCTACATCAGCCTGCGCTTTGAGTGGAAGTTCGCCGTGGTGGCAAGCGTCACCACGCTGTTCGACGTGATCGTGGCCGCCGGCTTCTTTGCCCTGACCGGCCGCGAGTTCGATCTTACCGTGCTGGCCGGCCTGCTCGCGGTGATGGGTTTCTCCATCAACGACACCATCGTCGTGTTCGACCGTGTGCGCGAAAACTTCCGTGCCATGCGCGGCACACCGTTCGAGGTGTTCAATGCCTCGATCAACCAGACCCTCTCGCGTACCATCATCACCTCGGCCGTGTTTTTCCTTTCGGTGCTGGCGCTGTTCCTGTTCGGCGGCGAATCCCTGCAAGGGCTGGCGCTGACGCAGATGATTGGTGCGATTGTCGGCACGGCTTCCTCCATTTTCGTTGCTTGCGCCATGCTGACCGTCGGCCCGCTGACCGTGACCAAGCAGGATCTGATGCCCAAGCTGCGCAACGACGAGGAGCTGGAGCGCCGCCCTTGAGGCCAATTGCCGCTGTCGGTGATGCGGCTTTCCCCGAATTGATTTTCCAAGGAGAGTTCAGATGCGCGTAAAGAGTTTGGTGGTCGCATTGGCGATGACGGGTGCTTCACTGCCGGGTATCCTCAAGGCGGGGGAGGGCATGTGGGTACCGCAGCAGCTGCCGGAAATTTCCGATGCGCTTGCCAAGGCCGGCCTCAATCTGCCGGCCGAGCAGCTCGCCAATCTGACTGGGGATCCGCTGGGGGCCGTGGTATCGCTGGGAGGATGCACGGCCAGTTTCGTCTCGCCGCAAGGCCTTGTCGCCAGCAATCATCATTGCGTGTACGGCGCCATCCAGCTCAATTCCACGCCCGAGCGCAATCTGATCCGGGATGGCTTCAATCCGACCAGCATGGCGGACGAGCTTTCGGCAGGCCCGAATGCACGCATCTATGTGCTGGATGAAATCATCGATGTCACGGATGCCGTGCGTCAGGCAATTGAGGGTGCCGCCTCGCCAATCGAACGCACACGCGCGGTAGAGGATTTGGAAAAGCGCCTGATTGGCAATTGCGAATCGACGGGGGTGCATCGCTGCCGCTTGTACAGCTTCTTTGATGGTGTGACGTATCGGCTGTTCAAGAATCTGGAAATCCGTGATGTACGCCTGGCCTATGCGCCTCCGAATTCGATCGGAGCCTATGGTGGCGATATCGACAACTGGATGTGGCCCCGCCACACCGGTGATTTTGCTTTTTACCGAGCCTACGTCGGCAAGGATGGCAAGCCGGCGGCATACAGCCCGGACAATGTTCCGTATCAGCCCAAGCATTGGTTGCGTCTTGCCGAGCGGCCGCTCGAAGTCGGCAGTTTCGTGATGGTGGCGGGCTATCCGGGGCGCACCAGCCGGTATGCCCTTGAAGATGAATTTGCCAACACCGTGGAATGGGCTTATCCGGCTGTTTCCGCCCATTACAAGAATCTGGTGGCGATGGTGAACGAGGCCGGCAAGGCCAATCCAGATATCGAAGTGAAGTACGCCAGCACCATGCGTGGCTGGGAAAATGTACTGAAGAACTACGATGGCCAATTGGAGGGATTTGCGCGCATCGGTGCAGCGGCCACCAAGGCACGTGAAGAAGCGCAGGTGCTGGCCTGGTTGCGCGAGCAGGGTGAGGCTGGACGACCGGCATTGGAAGCACATGCCCGTCTGCGGGAACTCAATGCGACTGCGCGTGCCACTCGCGAGCGGGATCTGGTGATGCGCCAGAGTGGCGGTGCGCTCGGCAATACTGCCGTTTCACTGTATCGCTTGGCGATCGAACGGGACAAGCCGGATGCCGATCGCGAGCCGGGTTATCAGGAGCGCGACTGGTCCAGCATCGAGGGCAGCCTGCGCCAGATGGAGCGACGTTATGAGCCGTCGATGGATCGGCAGCTGCAGCGTTACTGGCTGTTGGAATATCTGAAGCTGCCTGCCGAGCAGCGGGTGGCAGCGATCGACACTTGGTTGGGTGGCAACGATGAGGCGGCCGTTGACCGCGCTCTTGACCGCATCAATCGCAGCCTGCTGCGTTTGGCGGGGGAACGGGAAAAATGGTTCAAGGCCAGTCGCGCCGAATTCGAGCGCAGTCGTGATCCGGCGATCCAGTACGCCGTGGCAGTGATGCCGACTTTGCTGGCTTTGCAAGAAGAATCCAAGACCCGCGCCGGGGAAAGTCTGTTGCTGCGCCCGCGCTACATGCGGGCAGTGATGGACTACCGTGCCTCGCAGGGGCGGGCAGTGTATCCGGATGCCAACTCGTCGCTGCGGATCACCTTCGGCAACGTGATGGGCTATACCAAGCTGGATGGCAGTGTGCAGGCTCCGTTTACTCGTCTGGAAGAAATTCCCGCCAAGGACACCGGCACTGCGCCGTTTGATGCGCCCAAGGCGCTCCTGGAGGCGATTGCCGCCAAGCGCTACGGCGGACAGGCGGATGACAAGCTGGGGACGGTTCCGGTCAATTTCCTTTCCGATCTGGATATTACCGGTGGCAATTCCGGCTCTCCGGTGCTGGATGCCGATGGCAGGCTTACCGGCCTTGCCTTCGACGGCAATTGGGAGTCGGTCAGTTCCAACTGGGTATTCGATCCGGCCATGACCCGCATGATTGCGGTGGATCAGCGCTACATGCGCTGGATCATGCAGGAAGTCTATCCGGCCCCGCGTCTGTTGCAGGAAATGGGCGCGAAATAACCGAGCACGATCGTGCGCCGCCCGTCTTTCGGCGGGTGGCGTTCAAGCTGTCTTTGCCGGTGGCTGAATTGCGGGTCGGAGTTGTTTAGGAAGGCTGGCATCTTGCCCCGATTTGCTGCATTGTTGTGGCCTTGGTCGGCATTTATCGCCATGGAGCGTTTGATGAAATTTCGCCACACTCTGCTTGCCCTGGCGCTGATCGCGCCCGTTTCCTTTTTTGCCATGGCCGATGGCACTTCCATTGGCAGGCAAACCGCACCGGCCGCAGCGGTGGCGAGCAGTATTGCGGCAACAGGCAATCGTCCGGCCGCGACGCCGTTCCAGACCACCAGCGAGCAGAGTGAAACGGCCGCACTGGTTCATGGCCTGCTTTCCAACAGTCGCTATGCCTATCGCTCACAGCCGTTGAATACGGAGCTGGCAGAAGAAGCCTGGAAGCAATATCTGGATGCGCTTGATCCGAGCAAGGTGTACTTGTCCCGGGAAGATGTGGAGCGCTTCGGCAACGGTGCAGAGCTGTATGGTGCGGCGCTCAAGGCGGGGCGGTTCGATCCACTGTATGGCGTGTACAAGGTGTACCGGGAGCGCGTGCGTGCCCGACTGGCCAGCAATCGTGCGTTGCTGACGCAGGACATATTCCGTTTCGATGGTGACGATCGTTATGAATACGATCGCAAGGATGCCGAATGGATGGACGCACAGGCGCTGGACACCTATTGGCGGCAGGCGGTGCGCTATGACTGGTTGCGCTTGAAGCTGGCCGGCAAGAGTGATGAGGACATTCGTGCCACGCTGGACAAGCGCTACAACAACAGTCTCGATTACGTCGAGGATGTACAGGCCGAAGATGTGTTCCAGATGGCATTGAGCGCATATACCCACTCGATCGACCCGCATACCGACTACTTCAATCCACGCACGGCGGAACGTTTCGACCAGCAGATGAGCCTGTCGCTGGAAGGGATTGGTGCCCAGCTGCAAAAGCGTGACGAAGTGATCACCATCATGGAATTGATTCCGGGGGGGCCGGCGGCGCGCGATGGACGATTGAAGCCCGGAGATCGCATCATTGCGGTTGGGCAGGGTGCCAGCGGTGCGATGGAGGACGTGGTTGGCTGGCGGATCGACGATGTGGTGAGCAAAATCAAAGGTCCCAAAGACACCGTGGTGCGTCTGGATATCCTGTCTGCAGGCGTACCGCTGGATGCGCGCCCGCATCGCATCCAGCTGACACGTGACAAGGTGGTGATGGCCGACAGCCGCGCCAAGCGTGAAATATTGGAATTGCCCGGCATCGAGGGAGCAGCCGCACAACGTATTGGCGTCATCAAGCTGCCTTCGTTCTATCAGGATTTCCAGGGGCGCCGACAAGGCGATCCCGACTATGTCTCCGCCTCTCAGGACGTTGAACGCCTGCTCGGCGAGCTGCGCGCGGAAAATGTCGATGGCATCGTGCTGGACATGCGCAACAACGGTGGCGGCTCGCTGGATGAAGCGGTCAAATTGACCGGATTGTTCATCGATCAAGGGCCGGTCGTGCAAGAGCGACAGACGGGAGGGCGTGTCAATGTGCGCTCGGATCGCATGACCGGCGTCGCTTGGGACGGCCCTTTGGCCGTGCTCATCAACCGTGGCTCGGCTTCCGCCTCGGAAATCGTCGCCGGTGCCTTGCAGGATTATGGGCGTGGTCTTGTGATCGGCGAGACCAGTTTCGGCAAAGGCACTGTGCAAGCCGTGGTGGATCTTGATCGAATCACCTCCCAGCGCGATGCGCGCTACGGTAACGTCAAGCTGACTGTGGCGCAGTTTTTCCTGCCCAGCGGGCGCAGCACACAGAAAGAGGGCGTGCGGCCGGATATCGCTTTTCCGGCCATGCTGAGCGAGGAGGATTATGGTGAAAGCACGTTGGACAATGCGCTGCCATGGTCGCAAATCGATGCCGTATCGCATGCGGACTATGGCCGCTTCAGTGCCCTGCTGCCGGAATTGATGCGCCTGCATCAGGCGCGCATTGCCGAAAGCGTCGAGTTCCAGTGGCTGATGCAGGATGCCGAGGAGTTTCGTATCGAGCGGGATAAAAAGGCCGTGGTCTTGAATGAAGCCGAGCGGCGTGCCGAGCGTGAGCGTGACGACGCGAAGCGGAAGTTCCGTCAGGCTGAGCGTGCTCGCCTTGGCCTGGCGCTTGACCCGTTGGCGGATTCGCGTGCCGATGATGGTTTGAGTCGTATCGAGCGCGATGTGGCTGCCGAGGCCGAGCGCAGCAAACTGGCCGAGAAAGTTCCGGATCCGCTGTTGCAAGAGGCGGCTGCGATTCTTGCCGATGCTCGTCGCTTGCTGATGCAGGATGCCGAGCTGGCTGCGCAGGTTTTGCCGCTTGCCGGAGCTGCTGGGCGTTGGACGGAGTGAGCTGTCGATGGGATGTGGCGACTTGCTGCGCGGTTGGTACCGGGATGGCTGGCGTGTTGAATGACGGGATCTGTGCATGGCGAAGGCGACTGCTGAATCAACCGGCCGCCATCTTTGTTGACTCGTCTTGTCCACAGATTCCATGAGTGCTTCCACACCTCGTCCTCTGGCGGTTCTGGCCGCGCTGCTTGCGGTCTACATCATCTGGGGTTCCACCTACCTTGCCATCCACTTCGCGCTGGAAGGGGGCTTTCCGCCATTCCTGCTCGGCGGGACCCGCTTTCTGATGGCAGGGGGACTGATGTTTGCCTTCTTGCGTCTGCGTGGCGAGCCAATGCCCGACAAGGCGCAATGGCGCAATTTGGCGATCATGGGCGCCTTGCTGCTTGGACTTGGCAATGGCATGGTCAATTACGCCGAACAGACGGTTTCATCCGGGTTGACGGCCGTTGCAGTGGCTTCTTCGGCCATCTGGATGGGGCTGTTTGCCAGCCTGCGTGGTGAGCGTCCTTCGCGAATCGAATGGATCGGGATTGCAATCGGCTTTGTGGGGGTCATCTGGCTAAATGCCGGTCAGGTCGTATCCGGCTCGTTGGTGGGCATCTGTGCCTTGATGTTGGCGTCGGTATCCTGGGCGTATGGCTCAATCTGGAGCCGCGGTCGCAACCTGCCTTCGCCGTTCATGACGGCGGCCGGGCAAATGCTGTGCGGTGGGGTGCTGATGTTGCTGGTTGGCCTTGCGACGGGTGAGCGTTTTGTCGCCATGCCCAGCCAAAAAGGCTGGCAGGCCTGGGGCTATCTGGTGGTATTTGGTTCGATTCTCGGCTTCAGTGCCTATATCTGGTTGCTCAAGCATGTGCGCCCTGCACTGGCAGGCAGCTATGCCTACGTCAACCCGGCGATCGCCGTGGCGTTGGGTGCCTGGCTTGCACACGAGAAGGCAAGCCCGAGTGAGCGAGTTGCAATGCTGGTAATCCTGGCAGGTGTGGTGGTCATCACGCTGGGCAAGGCGGCAACCCGGCGTCGCGGTTGAGGCCGTGGGCGATCGAACGGAGTAACATGGCGCGCCGTTGGCGCACATAAGGTGTTTCTGGAGACAGGCGTGCACACGAAAAGCTTGGAAGCAATGAACGAGCTGGTGCGCTCGGATACGGATCCGGGCCTGTGGGAAGCCATGGGTGATGACCCGCAATTCCAGGTGGATATTGGCACCGGGCTTGTGCCGGGGTGGTATTTGCTGGATCTGGAGCTGCACAGCGAGGACGAAGCTTCGATGGAGGCTGCCCTGTATGCCAATCATGGCGAAGGCTGCACGGAGCATGATGCCATTCGTTTGCCGATGGTGGCCAAGGGGGTTTGCGCACGGCGCTTCCTGCTGCGATTCGATCGGGCCGTGGCGCAATTGCGGCTGGATCCGGACATCAAGCCGGGGCGCTTCCGGGTCAAGCAATTTTCCTTGCGGGAAATCGGTCGGGCACATGCACTCGTCCACATGATGGCGCAAGTGTTGTCCGGGTTGCCACGTGCGGAAAAACAGCAACAGTTGCAACAGTTCTGGCAGATTCTGCGCCGAGATGGCAAAGGGGCGCTGGGTCTTTGTTTGTACCGGCAGATGTGCGCCCGTCGTGATGGCACACCCGATCAGGGGTATGCGCAATGGTTGATGCAGTACGATCGACGTGGTGCCCAGGCTGCCGAGCTTGCGGCGCTCAAGTTTCGCCCACTGTTTTCCATCGTGATGCCTACCTACAATGCGGATGTCACATGGTTGCGTGCCTGTGTGGAAAGTGTGCGTGCCCAAGCATATCCGGACTGGGAACTTTGCATTGCGGATGATGCGTCCACCTCGCCGGCAGCGCTGGAGTATCTGAAAACCTTGCCGGCGTTGGATGCGCGCATCAAGGTGGTATTCCGGCCGAGCAATGGTCATATTTCAGTCGCATCCAATACGGCTCTGGCACTGGCGCGCGGGGAATACATTGCCTTGCTCGATCATGATGACGAGCTGCATCCGAGAGCATTGCTGGAGGTGGCCAAGGCATTGAATGACAAGCCCGAGTTGAAGGCGCTGTACAGCGATGAAGACAAGATGGATCTTCAGGGCTTGCGTTCCGATCCGTACTTCAAGCCCGGCTGGGACAGGCAGCTGATCCTCGGGCAAAACTTCTTCTCCCATCTAGGTGTTTACCAGACCGAGTTGGTGCGCCAGGTGGGGGGGTTCCGGAAAGGTTTTGAGGGCAGTCAGGATCATGATCTGATACTGCGCTGCATCGAGCACCTGCGGGATGATGAGATCGGCCATATTCCAAAGGTGCTTTATCACTGGCGAATGGTGCCTGGCTCCACCTCGGTGAGTCTCGGGGAGAAAAGCTATGCTGCGCAAGCGGGCCGTCGTGCCGTGCAGGAGTATCTGGAGCGACAGCGGGAAAATGCACGGGTCAGCATTCTGGAGAGCGGTTATTACCGTATCCAGTATGCCTTGCCCGCTTCGCTGCCAAAAATCAGTCTGATCGTGCCAACCCGCGACAAGGCCGAGTTGTTGAGACTTAGCATTCGCAGCATTCTGGATAAAACTCGCTACCCGGACTACGAAATCATCGTGGTCGACAATGGCTCGATCGAGCCGGAAACACGGGCTCTGTTTGCCGAGCTGCAGCAGGATGCACGCGTCCGGGTCTTGTCGTATCCATATCCGTTCAATTATTCGGCCATCAACAACTTTGCCGTGCGGCATGCGCGCGGCAATGTGCTGGGTCTTGTCAACAACGATATCGAGGTCATCAGCCCGGATTGGCTGGAGGAAATGCTCGCCTATGCCTGCAAGCCGAAGATCGGTGCAGTCGGCTGCATGCTGCTTTACCCGGATGAACATATCCAGCACGCCGGTGTTCTGATTGGTTTGCATGGCGTGGCAGGTCACCCTTACTCCCGGATGCCGCGTCATTTTGGTGGTCAGATGGGACGTGCCTTGCTGGTGCAGCGTTTTTCAGCTGTCACGGCGGCTTGTTTGTTGGTAAGGCGTGAGGTGTATGAGCGCGTTGGCGGCTTGGATGAAGGGTTGAAAGTCGCCTTCAATGATGTGGATTTCTGTCTTCGTGTGCAGCAGGCTGGCTATCGCAATGTATGGACGCCGCATGCGGTGATGTATCACCACGAGTCGGCCACACGTGGAGCGGATGACAATCCGGAGAAAAAGGCTCGCATGTCGTCGGAGATTGCATTCATGCAGGCACGCTGGGGGGACGCACTTTTGCAGGATGGCAGTTACAACCCCAATCTTACGCTTGTCGGAGAGCCCTTCAGCCTGGCTTTTCCGCCGCGCGGATGTGCCGTCCGGGTCAGGTGATCGGCAATGGAACACCGCCCATATGGATTGTCATATGGGCGGTATGGCGCGTGTTATTTGATGGAAACGGGGATGGCGGAGGTTGTGTCCGTCATTTCTTCCGGTGCACGATGAAGCGAACCGATTGGTTTGCGGAGCGTTTGCCGTCTGCGTCAAAAATGCGAACCTGTTGGGAGGATGGCAGGGTATCCAGCTTCACCGGAGTGAACTTTTCCTGATAATCCGGGATGTCCTCAACCCGGTAGTTGGCATTGAATACAACCAGATGCCCACCCGGCACAAGCCGATCCGACAGCTCTGCAATGGCGTTGCGGAAATCCTCGTGCGGATAGATTTTTGAACAATCCTCCGCTTTCGCTGTTGCTGGCGACTTGCAGAGGACAGTGATGGCAAGGATCAGGTCGAAATTCTGTTTCCCAATATCTTGGGTATGTTTGATGCGAACTCTCGGGAAGTGCTGGTTGCCCAGGGTGGCAATGCGCACGGCATCCTGGTCGATGTCACAGCCGACGATCTGGGCTGAGCTGAACGTGTTTGCCAGATCCTCGACTTCGAAGCCGTCTGAACATCCGAATGACAGTATTTTCGAGGGTTGTTCGTCGGCCAGGTGTTCCTTGATGGCAGAGAAAATCTTTGCATTTCTTCCGGGGAACGAGGAAATGCTCTCCTGGTGAGTTGAAAGAAAGCCGTTTTTCTCTTTGACGGGCTTGGGGCGTTGGTAGGCGAGTATTTCCAGGATTGGCCCTTGGGGCTTTATCCTGTTATTTTTCAGGAAGTTGCACATGACATTGGCAAGCTCGCGGCGACGATCGTCGTAGCTTCGCCAATCCCAATCATGGAACAACTGTTCCGCCTGCTCCACCGAGAATCCCTGCTTGAAATCATTGGCATCGGCGCAGGGTATTTTCATGGTTTCACACAGCTCGCGAGTACGCGAGTCGATGTACAGGCAGATGCCCGGAACCCCGGCCTGAATGGCGGCCATGATGCCGTGAATGCGTGTGCCAACGACCAGATCATAGTGCTTGAGGGTGTTCATCCAGTCGGCGACCGACACGAAGGTGGCGGCGCGTGACTTCATGTAATCAAGCAGCGCGCGATCATCCCGGTCAGGCGAAAGATAGCGGCGGTGATGTTCAAACCGTCCTGGGGTAACTGACCAATGTTCCCCCATCGACAAACGCAGCAAATCAATCGGGTGCTGGACGACATAGAGGCCGTCGCTTTGGGTCAGACGAATGAGTGATTGTTCGAGTTTGGCAAACTGTGGAAGAAAAGGATTACCGGCAGCAACCGCGATTTTCCGGAAAGAAGTGGAACGCCTTCTGTTGATTTGTCGCCCGAGTGTTTGATTCGGATTGGTGAAATTGGACGGGCACCCGGTAATCACGCATGCGTCGCCCAGCCCCTTCTCGGCGATGACACGCAGGGTTTCTGGGCCTCGCAGGGTGATATTTGGATGGCTGCCGACGGCTTTCGATGCAATGGTGTTCAGCCATTCCCAGCTGCCTTCCGGGATGGCATCTCCGGCCACGCCGGAAATGGCACCCTGCGCACCAAGCCCGATTCCGGCAATGGGGAGTGGAGATTTTTTGATCTGAGCAGCAAGCTTGCCAAGATCAACATGTGCCCCGAGCTGGTTGGCAAGGGGCATGACCAGAATGGCGTTCTTGTCATCAATTGAGACTCAGATCGTCCCCCCATTTGATGGATTCGGCAGCGGCACCCACCAAGCGCATGATGGAGTTTGCAAACATCATGTTCCCGGTATTGCCTCCGGTTGCTGTCAAAACACCAGCAGCATCAAGCCAGCCGGCATCGGGGGCAAAGGGAGACGTTCCAAACAGCCGAGGGGTCAACGGTTCCATGATGATAATGTTCGCTCTGAAAAGGAGATGTTTAGAGGCTGCCTTCCAATTCCGGCAGAATCTGGAACAAATCCCCGACCAGGCCGATGTCGGCGATTTCGAAGATGGGGGCGTCGGCGTCCTTGTTGATGGCGACGATGGTGCCCGCGTCCTTGATGCCGGTGATGTGCTGGATGGCGCCGGAGATGCCGACGGCGATATACAGCTCGGGGGCGATGATCTTGCCGGTCTGGCCGACCTGCATGTCGTTCGGGACATAGCCGGCATCGACGGCGGCGCGCGAGGCACCGACGCCGGCGCCGAGTTTGTCGGCGAGGCTGTAGATGATGCGGAAGTTTTCTTCCGAGCCGACGCCGCGGCCACCGGAAACCACGCGGCGGGCGCTCTGCAGGTCGGGGCGGTCGGAGGCACCGGCTTCGAGTTTGACGAAGCGGGTGTGTCCGGGCAGGGCGGCGCTCAGGCTCAGCCCTTCCACCGGGGCATTGCCGCCCAAGGCAGCGGCGGGCCAGGAGGCGGTGCGCACGGTGGCGACCACGGTTTGATCAGCCGGGGCGGTGACGCTGATGATGGCGTTGCCGGCATAAATCGGGCGCTTGAAGTTGTGCGGGCCATCCACGGCCATCAGGTCGGAAACCTGCGCCACACCGAGCAGGGCGGCGATGCAGGGCATCAGGTCTTTGCCGAAGGTGGTGCTGGGGCCGAACACATGGCTGTAGCCTTGCGCGGCCTCGGCCACTTGTGGGGCGAGCACTTGTGCGATGGCATGGCGGTTGGCCGGGTTGGCCACGGTCAGTACGCGGCTGACGCCTTCGATTTGCGCAGCCTCTGCCGCCACGGCGGCGGGGTCTTCGGCCAGCACCAGCACGTCGATGGCATCGGCACCGAGGGCACGCGCGGCGGAGACGCATTTGCAGGTGGCGGCATTCAGCTTGCCATCCAGATGTTCGGCAACAATCAGTACCTTGCTCATTACAGCAGCCCCTTTTCTTTCAGTTTGGCCACAAGTTCCGCCGCATCGCTCACCATCACGCCGCGGCTGCGCTGGGCAGGGGCGGCATAGCCGGTGATGTGCAGGCGCTGGGTGTTTTCAACGCCAAGATCCGCCAGTGCGAGGGTTTCCAGCGGCTTGCTCTTGGCTTTCATGATGTCCGGCAGCTTGATGAAGCGCGGCTCGTTGAGGCGCAGGTCGGTGGTGATGACTGCCGGCAGATCCACTTCCAGCGTTTCAAGACCAGCATCGACTTCGCGCACCACGGTGGCCTTGCCGTCGGCGATGTCGATCTTGCTGGCGAAGGTGGCTTGCGGGCGCTGCCACAGGGTGGCGAGCATCTGGCCGGTCTGGTTGGCGTCATCGTCGATCGCCTGCTTGCCGAGCAGTACCAGGTCGGGTTGCTCCTTCTCGATGAGCTTTTGCAGCACGCGGGCGGCGGTCAGGGGCTCGACCGGTGCATCGGCCACCACGTGCAGGGCGCGATTGGCGCCCATGGCAAGGCCGTTGCGCAGGTGCGGCTGGGCGTCGGCCGGGGCGATGCTGGCGATCACCACCTCCGTGGCGATGCCCTTGTCGCGCAGGCGCAGGGCTTCTTCCAGCGCGATGTCGTCAAAGGGGTTGGGCGCGAGCTTGACGCCTTCAGTCATCACGCCCGAGCCATCGGGTTTGACCTGGATGCGCACATTGGCATCCACCACACGTTTGTAGCCGACGAGAATCTTCATCTGAATCGTGTCCCTTTCTGTGGCAGGCAAGCTTGCCCGTTCGGGCGGGCATTGTAACGGAGGCACACCAGGCATGTGGCGAAGTAGAATGTGCGCTTGTTCCGATTTTGCAGGATGAGCACATGGCGACATGGTTGGTGACCGGCGGTGCCGGATTCATTGGTGGCAACTTCGTGCTGGAAGCGGTGGCAGCGGGCATCAAGGTGGTCAATCTGGATGCGCTGACCTATGCCGGCAATCTGGATACGCTCGCTGCGCTCGACGGCAATGCGGGCCATGTGTTCGTCAAGGGTGATATTGGTGACCGCGAGCTGGTGACGCGCCTGCTGGCCGAGCATCGCCCGGACGCGGTCATCAATTTTGCGGCCGAAAGCCATGTGGATCGCTCCATCGATGGGCCGGCGGCTTTCATCCAGACCAATGTGGTCGGCACGCTGGGGCTTCTGGAAGCCTGCCGTGATTATTGGAAGGGGCTGGATGCTGCCGGGCAGGCGGCGTTTCGTTTTCTGCATGTGTCCACCGACGAGGTGTACGGAAGCCTGGGCGAAACCGGCCTTTTCACCGAGGAAACCGCCTATGCGCCGAACTCGCCGTATTCGGCCTCGAAGGCCGCCTCCGACCATCTGGTGCGCGCCTTCCACCACACCTACGGCCTGCCGGTGCTGACCACCAATTGCTCGAACAATTACGGCCCGTATCAGTTCCCGGAAAAGCTCATCCCGCTCATCATCGCCCGCGCGCTGGCCGGTGAGCCGTTGCCGATTTACGGTGATGGCAAAAACGTGCGCGATTGGCTGTATGTCGGCGATCACTGCGCCGCCATTCGCACTGTGCTTGCAAGCGGCAAGGTGGGGGAAACCTATAACGTCGGCGGCAATGCCGAGCGGCAGAACATCGAGGTGGTCAAGACCATCTGTGCATTGCTGGACGCACGCCGTCCGCGTGCCGATGGCAACAAGTACGAGACGCAAATCACCTATGTGCGCGATCGTCCCGGCCACGACCGACGCTACGCGATCGATGCCTCCAAGCTCAAGCGCGAGCTGGGTTGGGAGCCGGCGCACACCTTCGAACAGGGGATTGCCGATACCGTGGACTGGTATCTTGGCAATCAGGATTGGGTGCAGCGCGTCCTTGATGGCAGCTATCGGCTGGAACGGATGGGGGGCGAATAAGTCATGCAACGCAAAGGCATCATCCTGGCCGGCGGCTCCGGTACCCGGCTCTATCCCATCACCCAGGGCATCAGCAAGCAGCTGTTGCCGGTGTACGACAAGCCGATGATCTATTACCCGCTGAGCGTCCTGATGCTGGCGGGGATTCGCGAAGTGCTGATCATCAACACGCCGCACGAGCAGGCCTTGTTCAAGGGGCTGCTCGGTGATGGCACGCAATGGGGCATGCGTTTTGAATATGCGGTGCAGCCAAGCCCGGATGGGCTGGCGCAGGCGTTCACCATCGGCGCCGAGTTTCTGGACGGGGCGCCAAGCTGTCTGGTGCTGGGCGACAACATCTTCCATGGCCCGGGGCTGACCAAGATGCTGGCGCGTGCCGATGCGCGAACCCACGGCGCCACGGTATTCGGCTATTGGGTGCAGGATCCGGAGCGTTACGGCGTGGCCGAGTTCGATGGCGAGGGTCGAGTAATCGGCCTTGAAGAAAAGCCGGAAAATCCGCGCTCCCACTATGCGGTGACCGGGCTGTATTTCTATGATGGCCGGGCACCGGAATTCGCCGCCGGCCTTGCACCCTCGCCGCGTGGCGAGCTGGAAATTACCGACCTCAACAAGTGTTATTTGAATGAGGGCAGCCTGCATCTGGAGCAGTTGGGTCGCGGCTATGCCTGGCTTGATACTGGCACGCACCAGTCCTTGCTCGAGGCAGCCAACTACATCGAAACCATCGAAGCGAGGCAGGGCCTGCGGGTGTCGTGCCCGGAAGAAATCGCCTTCTACAACGGCTGGATCGATGCCGCACAGCTGGAAATGCTGGCCAAGCCGCTGATGAAAAACGGCTACGGCCAATACCTGATGAGCCTGCCGGCACGAGGCCGCGTGCCATGAATATCCTGAAGACCGACTTGCCCGGCTGCCTCATCATCGAACCGCGCGTGTTTGGCGATGATCGTGGCTTCTTCTACGAATCTTT
>JBHADJ010000057.1:0-8135 GCA_041855065.1 Lysobacter sp. | reverse complement strand
GAAACGGGGACACCGAGCGTCTTGGCAAGCTTGCAGATGTTCAGTAACGCGACATTCCTTTGTCCGCGCTCAACTCCGCTCAAGTAGCTGCGTGCGATGCCGCTGTCAAGCGCAAGTTGCTCTTGTGACCATCCCTTCGCCTTTCTGATATGCGCCAGTCTCTGGCCGAACAATGCGCGAGGGTCTCCGGACATCTTTGCCATAGTTGCCTAAAGCGAAGAATCCTGTTCAATAGTGATTTATCAGGCCACGCTCTATAAGTGACGTGCATGAAGTGCGGTGCTATGATTTGTCACCCATAGTGGTCTATGGGGAACAACAACATTTCAAGGAGCGTTTGCTGTGACTAGGTACAGGGTCAGTTACACCATGATTAATCCGCGCAACAACAATTCGTCTTTGTGCTCCAGGCAGGTCAATGCTGAGAGCGATGCCATGGCAGTCGAAGTCGCAAAAGGACAACACTTCAGCAGCAACTCGACGCACAGAAAAGAGGGCTGGGAGTTTCGCTTGGTGAAGGTAGAAAAGTGGTAAGGGAGGCGTGACTGTGAAGGATGATGACAGTCTTTTTCAGAGCGAGCTGTACTTCGACATGGGGGAGGCCATTGAGGATGTGAGGATGGCCTCTGGCGGCAAGGAGACAGCCGCAGCCAGTGCAAAGTTGATGGGGAAAGCCCTCTGCAATACCGGGGTTTTTGCAGGGAAGCTGTCGGTTAGCATCTTGAAGAACCTGCCAGCCATTGTGGAGGAGGCAGGGCGCAAAGCGAAGGAGAACAAGGAAAAAGCAGGGCGGTAATTTTTGTTGGTCACAGATTTCGAGCGTGGCCAGTGGCACTGTAATGGGGCGCATCACAGGCATCTGTGGTGCGCTTCGACATTTTCCAGTTCACCTCGGGATTAACGGAGGGCGGTTGCTGCGCCGCAGGCGCGATTCGCGCTGGGCGATGTAGGCGGTGGCGGCGAGGATGATGGCGGCGCCTGCAAGTGTCCAGCGGTCGATGCCTTCACCGAACAGCCACCAGCCGCACAGGGTGACGAAGGGCAGCTGCACGAAGCTGATCGGGGTGAGGGCGGAGACATCGCCGATTTTCAGGGCGCGTGTCCACAGCACCTGCCCGAGCGTGCCGGCAAGGCCGGTCAACAGCAGCCAGAGCCAAGTCAGGCCGCTTTCGGGCCAGCGCCAGTGAACGAGTGCCGGCAGCAGCGACATCGGTACCCAGAACATGTATGTCCAGAACACGATGGCATTGGGGCTGTCGGCGCGGGAAAGCTGCTTGATCTGGATGGCGACCAGCGCGCTCAGCACGGCGCCGGCCACGGCAACCAAGAGGCCGATGGAGAAAGCGCCCGACCACGGACGGACGATGACGAGCACGCCGATGAAGCCGGTGATGACCGCCAGCCAGCGGCGAATGCGCACTTGTTCGCCGAGCATCAGCGCGGCGAGCAGGGTGACGAAAATCGGCGAGGAATACGACAGGGCAATCGCCTGCCCGAGTGGCAGATGGGCCAGCGACCAGAACATGCAGAACATGCCGGCAAGGCCGATCAGGCAGCGCAGGAAGTAGCGCGGCAATTGCCGGGTGCGCACGGTGTCGGCCATCAGCTGCAACGGGCGCGGGCTGCGCAACAGCGGCCAGAACAGCAGCGGCAGCAGGAACAACAGGCCGAAGGCGTTGCGGAAAAAGGCGATTTCCCAGGTCGGGATGCTTTGCGAGGCGAGGCGGATGGTGAGTGCCATGACGCCGAAGCTGAGCGTGCTGGCAAGCATCAACAAGGCCGCGCGCAGACTTTGGCTCACCAGCAGGCTCCGACAAGCCGTGGTTCGGGCTCGATGGCAACGGCAAAGCGGGCCTGCACGCTGGCGGCGACCTCGCGCGCCAATTGCAGAAGTTCCGCACCACTGGCCGCGCCGTGATTGACCAGCACCAGGGCATGATCGGGCGAGATGCCGGCATCGCCCCGGCGCTGGCCTTTCCAGCCGCACTGGTCGATCAGCCAGGCGGCGGAGAGTTTGGCCTCGCCCGGCCCGTTGCCGGGAAAGACCGGCATGGCCGGGTACTGCGCGCGCAGGCTTTGCGCATGAGATGCATCGACCAGCGGGTTCTTGAAGAAGCTGCCGGCATTGCCGATTACGGCCGGATCGGGCAGTTTGCGCTGGCGGATGCGGATGACGGCCTGGGCGACAT
Organism: Lysobacter sp.; assembly: GCA_041855065.1. GTDB lineage: Bacteria > Pseudomonadota > Gammaproteobacteria > Xanthomonadales > Xanthomonadaceae > Solilutibacter. Next base: position 5,946 of record JBHADJ010000057.1, on the reverse strand, counting down.
CCAGCGGCGTCGGCGAGGCGATGGCCATGGCCGCCAGTTCTTCGCCGATACCGGCATAGCCAAGTTTCAATGCGGGCTTGCGTTGCAGGCGAAAGGCCACCCGTAGCACGGCATGGCGCTGCGGCGCGTGCTTGAAGGCGCTGTCGCGGTAGCGGAAGCCGCATTCCTGCCGGTGCCACCAGCGCGTTTCGCCGCTGATGCGGTCGTGCACTTCGACCTTTTCGATCAGATCCATCACCTCCACGCCATAGGCGCCGATGTTCTGGATGGGCGCGGCGCCGACCGTGCCTGGGATGAGGGCAAGATTCTCCAGCCCGAAAGCCCCTTGTGCCAGTGTGTGCATCACGAACTCGTGCCAGAGGGTACCGGCTTTGGCACGGACAAGGCGGGTGTCGGCATTTTCTTCAAGCATGTCGATGCCGGCATCGCGCACCTGCACCACCGCATCGACTTCATCGACAACAAACAGCAGATTGCTGCCACCGCCAAGCAGCAGGGCATCGTTGCCGGCAGCGGCCAGAGCTTCGGGCAAGGCGTCGATGGCATCCACCTGATACAGGCGGCGGGCACGCACCGGCAGGCCGAAGGTATTGCGGATCGGGGCGTTGGGGACAATGCGGATGGGCATGTTCATCAGGCGATGCTGCCACGCCCGCTGGCGGGCGCTTCCTTGCGCCGGCGGATGGCTTCGACGCATTCGCCGACAAGTGCAGGGCCGCGATAGATGAGGCCGCTGTAGACCTGTACCAGTTGCGCGCCGGCTGCGGTTTTTGCCACGGCATCCGCGCCGGAAAGAATGCCGCCAACGCCGATCAGTGGCATGGATTCGGGCAGGCGGGTACGCAAGCGGCGCAGGCAGGCGGTGGCATTGGCAAGCAGCGGTGCACCGGAAAGCCCGCCGGCCTGCTGCGCCAGCGGATGCTGCTGCACATCGGCACGCGAGACGGTGGTGTTGGTGGCAATGACGCCATCCACGCCCATGTCGGCCAGTACCCGTGCGGCGGCGTCCAGATCCTCCGGGCTGAGATCGGGAGCGATTTTGACCAGCAATGGCACGCGGCGCTGATGCTGGCCACCCAGGCGCTCCTGTGCCTCGCGCAGGGCCGCAAGCAGGCTGCGCAATTGCTGCTCCTCCTGCAACTCGCGCAGCCCGGCGGTATTGGGCGAGGAAATGTTGACGGTGATGTAATCGGCCAGCGGATAGACCTTTTCCAGACAGTGCAGGTAATCGCGGGCTGCCTCCTCGTTGGGCGTGTCCTTGTTCTTGCCGATGTTGATGCCAAGAACGCCCGGCCGGGATTGCAGCGCCTCGACGTTCTTCACCAGCGCATCCACCCCGGCATTGTTGAAGCCCATGCGGTTGATGATGGCCTGATGCTCGGGCAGGCGGAACAGGCGCGGTTTCGGGTTGCCTTCCTGCGGGCGCGGGGTGATGGTGCCGATTTCGACAAAGCCGAAGCCGAGCGCAAACAGGCCGGCAACATGCTCGCCGTTCTTGTCCAGCCCGGCGGCAAGGCCGACCGGGTTGGGGAAGTCAAGGCCGAAAGCCTTGACCGGAAAGGGACGCAGGGGCGCGGCGAGCAGGCGCTTGCCGATGCCGCTTGCAGCGAGCCAATCGGCGCTGCCGAGTGCGATGCCGTGGGCGCGTTCGGCTTCCAGACGAAACAGCAGGGGACGGAGCAGTGAGTACATGAAAGGGCGAGGCAGGCGAGTTGGGTTGCCGTGAAAACGTGAGAGTGACCGAGGTCACAGCCGTTGTGGCGGCGAGCCGTGGAGTTTGCCACAGGCAGGCGGCATGAGTGGGTGTGCCGGCTCTGTCATCGGGCAAGTACGCGGGCGGGAAATGGGCGCGGATGGATGTGTCGCTGCGGCGAGGACGCTCATGACCACAGGTAGGCGAGCAACGCTTGCAGGCGGATCAAGGCGAGGCTGCCCCAAAAGAGAAAGGCCAGAATTGCGAACAGAATGCCGAGAACGGCGAGGGCGAGATTGATGTAGCCCAGCACCAGCCCGATCAATGCCAGCGTGTCGCCTTCGTAGCGCTCGGGCTCGCGACGAATTTCCCGGCGTGCCATGTGCCCGGTGATGACGGCAACCAGGCCCGCCACCACCGGCAGCCCCAGCCAGCTCAGGATGCCGCAAATCAGGCTGATGACGGCAAGCGGGCTGCTTTGCCGGGTTGGCGGCGGAACATGGGGCGCGGGAACGTTCACGACTGGGTGAGCGCATCAAGGGACAGAAGCCCGATAATCCCGCCGAAGAACAGAAAAACCACCAACAGTGCAAGCAGGCTCACGATGAGCTGGGCATAACCGAGCACCAGTCCGGCGATGGCAAGGCCATCGCCGTCCATGCGCTCGGGCTGGCGACGGATTTCACTGCGTGCCATGTGCCCGGTGATGATGGCTGTGAGCGAGCCGAGGATGGGCAGCAACAGCCAGCTCAGGATCCCCATCACCAGACTGACGACGGCGAGCCCGCTGGTCTGGCGCGCCGGGGGCGGTTGCGGAGTGGGGTATCCGGGCTGGATGTTGCTCATGGCGGTGTCCTCTTACAGGTCGAACTTGATGCCCTGGGCCAGCGGCAATGCGTCCGAATAGTTGATGGTATTGGTCTGGCGACGCATGTAGGCCTTCCACGCATCGGAGCCGGATTCGCGGCCGCCGCCGGTTTCCTTCTCGCCACCGAAGGCGCCGCCGATTTCCGCACCGGAGGTGCCGATGTTGACGTTGGCGATGCCGCAGTCCGAGCCGCTGGCGGCAAGGAAGGCTTCGGCGCGCTTGAGATTGGTGGTGAAGATGGCCGAGGACAGCCCCTGCGGCACGGCATTCTGCATCTCGATGGCCTCGTCGATGTCCGAGTACTTCATCACGTACAGAATCGGTGCAAAGGTTTCGTGCTGCACCACTTCGGCATTGTTGCCAAGGCCGGTGACGATGGCCGGCTTGACGAAGAAGCCCTTGCCGTCGATTTTTTCACCGCCCACTTCCACCTTGCCACCGCTTTGCTTGGCGCGGGCAATGGCATCGAGGAAGGCATCCACGCCGTCGGAAGAATTGAGCGGGCCGACCAGATTGGCCGGATCGGTCGGATCGCCGATCTTGCCTTCGACTTGCTTGTAGGCGGCGATCAGCTTTTCCAGCACGGTATCGTAAATGCTCTCGTGCACGATCAGGCGGCGGGTGGTGGTGCAGCGCTGGCCGCAGGTGCCGACCGCCCCGAACACGATGGCCGGAATGGCCAACTTCAGATCCGCGGTTTCATCGACGATGATGGCATTGTTGCCGCCCAATTCCAGCAGCGAACGGCCCATGCGGCGCGCCACGCGCTCGCCAACGGTGCGGCCGACCTTGGTGGAACCGGTAAAGCTCACCAGCGCCACGCGCTTGTCATCGACAAACTCCTGCGCAAGCTCGGTGCCGGCGTCGTTGAACAGGAAGAAAATGTCCGGGAAGCCGCCTTTTTTCAGCGCTTCGTTGCAGATCTTCATGCTGGCAATGGCCGACAGCGGCGTCTTCGGCGAGGGCTTCCACACCGTGATGTCACCGCAGATGGCTGCGATGAAGCTGTTCCATGCCCACACCGCCACGGGGAAGTTGAACGCCGAAATCACCCCGACGATGCCGATCGGGTGCCATTGTTCGTACATGCGGTGGCCGGGGCGCTCCGAGTGCATGGTCAGGCCGTACAGCTGGCGCGACAGACCCACGGCGAACTCGCCGATGTCGATCATTTCCTGCACTTCGCCATCGCCCTCGGGCTTGGACTTGCCCATTTCCAGCGCCACCAGCGAACCCAGCGCATCCTTGTGCTCGCGCAGTGCATCGGCACACAGGCGAATGGCCTCGCCGCGCTTGGGCGCCGGCGTCTTGCGCCAGATTTTGAAGGCTTCCTCGGCGCGCTGCATGATGGTGTCGTAATCGGCGTGGCTGGAGGCATGCACCTTGCCCAGCACCTCGCCCGTGGTCGGATTGACCGGCTCCAGCACGCCGGCATCGCGGGTTTGCGACCACTCGCCGTTACCGAGATAAGTACCGGATTCGGTAGCGGACAGGCCAAGTTTGGACAGGACGGGGTGGGTCATCGAAAGCCTCCGGGGAAGGAAATGAAAGCAAGGTGGCAGGCCGCGAATGACGGAGAGGGCAGTGCCGTCCCCGCACTCCGGCCTGAAATGGTGCCCCCGGCGCGATTCGAACGCACGACCTTCCCCTTAGGAGGGGGACGCTCTATCCAGCTGAGCTACGGGGGCGCAAGGTTTTGAAGTTCAGCAAGTCATTGTACCCGTCCGAGGGGCGCCCCTGCCATGATCGAATGCACACAAAAGCAGTGGTGCCGCCTGTGCAGTGTTTCACCAGTGCCAGCGACTACCGCACCTGCCTCCACTCTGATGCTTTTGCCACAACCTGGCCAGTGTCTGCCGCAGGCGCTGGTTCTGCGCCACTTCCCGGGCGCTGATGCGTTCTTTGCCGTGCAGGGCTTGGGTGTGCCGTTCCAGCTCGCGCAGCGCGGCACGGCGCCGGGCAGCCAATTGCCGCTGGCTATCGGCTTCACCCTGTATTGAGGCTTTCAGGCCCTCATGCCGCTGTTGTGCTTCTTGCAGCTTGGGGGCGAGTTCATCCAGCCTGGCTTTGGCGTGGTTCCAGTCATTCAGATCGTTTTGCTGCTTCTCCAGCCCCGCCAGCGATTGCCGGGCGCTTTTGAGTGCATCGGCGGCCTCCTTGCCGCTTTCCACCACCTTTTTCAGCGGTGCCGTGGCCTTGTCGATGGCCTCCAGGACGACTTTGAGCTCAAGCGCGTTCATGCCTGAACGCCTTTGCCGCAATTAGCAGGCGCAGTCAGTCCAGGGAGCGGAGGTAACGCTCCCAGTTTTCTTGCGCTTGATCCACGTGGCGTTTGTACCTAGCATATTGCGCTTCGGTCATGTCCGCCACGGGGATGTGCTCCAGATCGCTGATGTCCACCGGCAAGCGATAGCGCGGCTTTTCTTTGGGCGCGGCAGGCAGCGGCGGCGGTTCCGGTGCCGGCATGGCGGCGGCTTTTGCCTCTGCCAAGGTGGGGCGCGGCGAATGCCAGTCCAGATAGCGCTTGTAGCGCTGGAACTGTGCGTCGCTCATTTTCTCCACCGGAATATCCAAGAGCGCCTCGCGCGTCATGTCCATGTAGTTTTCGTCCACATGGCGCATGTAGCGCTTGAACTGCTTGCGGGTCATCTCCTCGAAGGGAACCCCCTGCAAACTTTCCGGCAGTTCCGGAAAGTGGGTGGCCGGGGGCGTGTAGCTGCTGTACGTCGGCCCTTTCGCCCACCGGGACAGCCCCAGCAGCGCCGAGCTGAGCACGCTGCCCACGCCCAGCGAAAAGCCGCCGATGAGGAAGAACAGGACGGCACCAAACGCGATGAGAATCAGGATGTCCATGGATGAAATGTAGCATGGGCGCAGGCCGGTTCAGTCCGCTTAAGGGGATGCACCAGCCTCGCGCGTGGGGGAACCCCGGCCAAGTGGCCGGGGCTGTCTGGGGGGGCTTACACTTGCACGCGGGCTTTGCCGGGGCGTTTTTTGCGCTTGCGCTTGGGGAGTGGCACAGGCTGATACAAGGCGTCAAAGTCGGCCGTGCTGTGCGTCGAATCCGCGCCGGGCAGATCAATGGCGGCGGCGATGGCATCCCAGCCTGCGCCGATGGGCTTGTGTGCCAGCAGTACGTAGGCCAGCCCGGCCAGCGATTGCCGGGCGCTCTTAAGCGCATCGGCAGCACTTTTGCCGCTTTCCGTCACTTCAGCGGTGCGGTGGCCTTGTCGATGGCCTCCAGCATCACTTGTAGTTGCAGTGATTTCATGCGGCCACCTCCGGCATGGAGGCAGAGGCATCAGCCCGCGTGAGCGCCAAGGATTAGGGCCTGTTAACACTACCGTAACCCGTCGGCGATGAGAGCAAAGCAGATGAAGGCAAG